>NZ_JARWKS010000001.1:0-456562 GCF_029846405.1 Cobetia sp. 29-18-1 | reverse complement strand
ACGCTTGAGAAGTCAAGCACTTGATGATGAGTCAGTCGACTGCCTCTAAGCATCATCAAGCGGTGAGGAGCGTTGCTCGATCACCTGTTCCGTAAGGAGTGCGGCGTATTCTAGCGAATCGCCCGGGATTGTCAATCGATGATGTCGAAGCGGACTTCAAAAACATCAAGCAAAACAATCACCTGCAAACCTCTTTCACCGCTGGTAACGCCATGCGTCCCCGGCAGCGGATGCGTACTTTACGCAGGAATCGGCTTGATGGCAAGAGCTTTTTGACGCAGAAAACAGCCACTCGCCTGATCAATACTCAGACCGCCTTGCCGTCCGCGGGTCGTGACACTGGGCGCGCCTGCCAGCCACCACGCGAATGCGACTGTGTCTCAAGCGCCGCTTCCAGGCGCGCCTCCGGCAGCTGCATGACGCGGGCCAGCAGTGTCAGCAGGGCCACCTCCTCATCGGCCAGCGTCTGGTCGGCATGCACCACCTGGGCTAGCGCCGTGAACCAGCGTTGCTTGTCCATCGGGCGCAGGTGAGCCAGCTGCGTGAGATGACGGCAGCGCAGCGCAGGATTATCCCCATCCGGCTGCGACTGCGGATACGCAAGCGCCAGACCAAGTTCTGCACTGGCATCCAGGAAGATGTCCTTGCGCAGCGCTTCATCGTCGATGAGTCCGACCATCAGCACGAGCCAGTGCTGACAGGCCGGCTGGCATTGCTGCAGGGCCAGCGAGTCACTCTTGCGATCGATCCGCGGGTCCAGTGACTCCAGCAGCAACTGCCACAGGCACCAGATGAACATGTCCTGCGGAGGTGTCTGCGCCTTGAGCATGCGATGCGCGCGCTCATCCGCTTCCCGCCAGCGCGGTATCAACCGGTTGAGCAAGGGAATCCACTCGACCCGCGGCAAGGACTCGAGCTTGCGCCGCGCCTCGCGCACGCGCTTGCCATCCAGCCAGTCATGTTGACGCTCAAGCTCGGTGAGCCAGACCCCACGCCGGGTGAGCTCCGAGGGCGCGATCATCGCCACCACCAGCTGCGGGCAGAGAAAGCGCGACAGCGTCAGGTTCTCGAGCTCACCCCGGGACCGCGACAGCTCGCCCATGACGGCCGCGCCGGCGATACCCGCCATGACCCCGCCAAGCACTTCTGCCCCGATGGGCCCCTGCTGCTCGAAGGTATGCACCGGTTGCTGGCGCGCGCTCAGATATTGCCTGTCCCAACGGGGTTCCAGGCGCTTGATGCGTTCATCCAGCGGCGGATGCGAGTCGAACCAGCCCGTCAGCCATGGCGGACGCGCTTCGACGAAGAAGAGATGGTTGTAGGTCATGGCGCGCGGATGCTGGATACGCCCCTGCCAGCCCATGCCACCGATACGCTTGAGGGCCGAGGCGATGCCATCCGGGAAACGCGTCAGGCGCACTGCACTGGCATCGGCGAGATATTCGCGTGAGCGCGCGACCCCGCGCTGCAACAGCCTGCCGCCCAGCCCGCCGAGACTGCCGAGCAACCACAGCGCCACACCGACCAGCATCAGCTGTGGCATGCCGCCTTTCTTGTCGGAACCGGAGGAGCGCGCCCTGCCCAACACGAAGCCGATGCGCCCCGCACCCATCAGGAAGCGCCCCGCCTCGGAGAGAAACACCAGGCCGTGGACCGCACTCGCCAGACGCAGGTTGAGGCGAATATCGCCATTGGCGATATGGGCGAACTCGTGAGCGACCACACCCTGCAGCTCGTTGCGATCCAGCTGCTCCAACGCCCCGCGACTCAGCGCGATCACCGCATCATGTGGCCGATAGCCCGCCGCGAAGGCATTGATCATCGCCTCATGCGGCAGCAGAAACAGCTGCGGCGTGGGCAGATTGGCGGCGATCGCCATCTCTTCCACGACATTCAGTGCCCGCCGCTCGCGCGAGTCCTGGGTCTCGACATCCACCAGCTTGCCACCCAGGCGTGCGGCCACGACCGCACCGCCCTGCTGCAGGCGTCTCAATTCACGCGCCGCAACCAGTGCATTGCACAGGAAGATGATGCTCGCCACTGGCCAGACATATTCAAACGTCGTGGCGGCCGGGCGCCCCAGGAAACTGCTGATCGCGACATGCACCACGGCGCCGGCGGCAAGAGACACCACCAGCGACATGGCCGTGAAGGCCAGCAGCAATAGCCGCGTTCGACGCCGCGCACTGTCCTGCTCATGATAGAAATTCATTCGCGCTCGCCATCTACCCAGTCAGGATCACAGCGCAAGGCCGCTGCGAGAGAAGCATCAGCCGGTCGACTCACGAGAAGCTGACATCCGGGGCCTGGCGAATCTTCACGCTGTCATCAAAGGCCAGCAGGCCTGCATCACTGCGATGACCGAAGGTCGGCGCGAACACCACCTGCGGGAAGCTCTGGCGATAGACGTTGTAGTCGGTGACGGCATCGTTGTAGGCCTGACGCGCGAAGGCGACGCGGTTCTCGGTGGCGGTCAGCTCTTCCATCAGATCGCTCATGGTCTGGTCCGCCTTGAGCTCCGGATAGGCCTCAACCACCACATCCAGCTTGCCCAGACTCGCCGCCAGCCCCTGCTCGGCACCGGCCAGGCTGGCCAGCTTGTCCATGCTGCCGGGATGCGCCGCTGCGGCATTCAAGGCGGCCATCGCCTTGTTGCGGGCATTGATCACTTCTTCCAGGGTGCCACGCTCATGACTCAGATAGCCCTTGGCCGTCTCGACCAGATTGGGAATCAGGTCATAGCGCCGCTTGAGCTGCACCTCTATCTGCGCGAAGGCATTCTCGAAGCGCGCCTTGAGACTGACCAGCTTGTTGTAGATCGAGATCACGTAGATGACGATCAGCGCGATGGCGCCCAGCAGCAGAAATGTTTTCATGATGAGTCCCTTGTGATGATGCCTTTGCAATGAAGGCCCTGCAGGCGTTGTCCCGCTCTCCGGCGAGTCTTTGCAAGCGCCCCTGTCGATCTTCCTGTGCAATCCGCTTCCAGTTTACCCATACCGGATGACGGCACCAGTCAATTGGATGACTGATTGCCAACGGGGCATCATGCGGCCGGCAACCTCACGGCACCCAATGCGCCATGAACTCGTGCACCGGCAGTGCTTCGAGTCGCTCGCGATCGCCCAGCAACGCCATCAAGGTGTCGCACCGCGAGGGCGGGAAGCAGGTGGCCAGATTGGCCCGACACTTGTCCTCGAGCGGGACGAGCGACTCTTCACGCCGCCGACGATGTCCCAGCGGGTATTCCACCGTCACCTGCTCGGTGGCACTGCCATCGCAAAAGACCACCCGCAGGGCATTGGCGATCGAGCGCTTGTCGGCTTCCAGATACTCGCGGGTGAAGCGCGCCTCTTCCTTGACGACCATCCTGTCACGCAGCCGGTCGATCTCCGGGTGAGCGGCATGGAAGCCATCTTCATAGTGGTCCGCGTTCAACTCGCCGAAGATCAGCGGCACCGCGACCATGTATTGCAGGCAGTGATCGCGGTCCGCCGCATTGGCGAGCGCACCCTGCTTGGAGATGATGCGGATCGCCGATTCGTGGGTGGTGATCTCGATGCGCTCGATCTCCTCGAGGCGGCCGCGCACCTCGGGGTGGAGTTGGACGGCGGCCTCGGCGGCGGTCTGGGCATGGAATTCGGCCGGGAAGGAGACCTTGAAGAGCACGTTCTCCATCACATAGCTGCCCAGAGGTCGCGCCAGCGTCAGGTGCCGTTCGTCTTCAGGCTTGAGGGCGAGATCGCTATTGCCGTGACTGAAGGAGACATCATTGAAGCCCCACTGCGGCGCACTGAGAGCGCCGGGGACGCCCATCTCGCCACGCAGGGCAATGTCCGCCAGCCGCACGCCGCGTGAGGTGGCATCCCCCGCCGCCCAGCTCTTGCGCGAGCCCGCATTGGGCGCATGACGATAGGTGCGCAGACTCTGGCCATCGACGAAGGCGTGCGACAGCGCCGACAGCAACTGCTCGCGATTCGCCCCCATCAAGCGCGCCGTCACGGCCGTGGTCGCGATCTTGACCAGCATGACATGGTCGAGCCCGACGCGATTGAAGCTATTGTCCAGCGCCAGCACGCCCTGGATCTCGTGGGCCATCACCATGCTCTCCAGCACATCACGCATCACCAGGGGTGGCTTGCCCAGCGCGACACGCTGGCGCGAGAGGTGATCCGCCACCGCCAGAATGCCCCCGAGATTGTCCGAGGGATGCCCCCACTCCGCCGCCAGCCAGGTGTCGTTGTAATCCAGCCAGCGGATGGTGCAGCCGATATCCCACGCCGCCTTGACGGGATCGAGACTGAAGGCGGTGCCGGGCACCCGTGCACCATGCGGCACCACGGTCTCAGCCACCAGCGGGCCGAGATGCTTGGTGCATTCCGGGAAGCGCAGCGCCAGGATGCCGCAGCCGAGGGTATCCATCAGACACAGGCGAGCGGTGTCCATCGCCTCTGCCGAGGGACCTGAGCGCTCGCTCTTGCCGGCCAGACCATCCACATCCGTATCCGTATCCGTATCCGCGATACGAGGATCGTCGCAATACCCCAGCACATAGTCGGCGATCTGCTGCAGCTCCGGGTCATAGTCCGGGCGCTGGTTGACGCTAGCCTGGTTGGCACTGGCTTGAGTGGCGCTGGCCTGGTTGGTACTGGCCTGACTTTTACTGGCTTGAGTGGCGCTGAGACGGCTGTCGCCCGTCTGATCAGAGGATGGCGTGCTCATGTGTGATCTCCTGTCGTGGATCGTCTTTGCTCGCATGCATCTCCCGCGATACCGGCATGTCCCCCGAAATACCCGAGTCCGCACCACAGAAACGCGAAAGCCGGCCCTCTGCACATGCATGCCAGGCCGGCTTTCATCGGGATGCCGCGGGAGGGATATCAAGAGAGATATATTGACAGTAGACCATCGCCTGCCAATACCGGCGCTAGCACATCAAGGTCTCCGCCGGCACCCGCACCCAACCTTCCATCAGGATACGCGCGCTGCGACTCATCACGGCCTCACTGACGGTCCATTCGCCCTCGCCTTGCTGGTCGTCACCGTCCTGACCCGAAGGTGACTGACGATGGGCACTCGCGCCGACCCTGAGCGTGCCGGAGGGATGCCCGAAGCACACCGAGTCACGCGCGGTGCCATTCTGCCCGACCCCAGACTCAGCATCGGCCCCGCCACCTGCAGCCAGATTGACCAGCGTGCCGGGTACCGCGGCCGCCGCGGCGATGGCGACGGCCGCGGTGCCCATCATGGCGTGATGTAGCTTGCCCATCGATACGGCGCGAATCAGCACGTCGATCTCGTCGGTCTTGATCTCGCGACCACTGGAGACGACGTGATCCACCGGCGGTGCCACGAAGGCGACCTTGGGGGTGTGCTGACGCCTGGCGGCCTCACCCAGCTCCTGGATCAGCCCCATGCGCAGTGCGCCGTGGGCGCGCAATGTCTCGAGGCGTGCGAGGGCCTCGCCATCCGCGTTGATCGCTTCCTGCAGTTCGGTGCCCTGATAGCCGAGATCGCGAGCATCGACGAAGATGGTCGGGATGCCAGCATTGATCAGGGTCGCCCGGATCCGCCCGCCCGCGACCACCGATTCCGGTACTTCCAGCGTATCGACCACATTGCCGGTGGGGAACATGCTGCCCTCGCCGGCGGCGGGGTCGCGGAAGGCGACCGCCACTTCGGCGGCCGGGAAGGTCACGCCATCCAGGGCGAAGTCGCCGCTTTCCTGGACGCGCCCCTCGCACATCGGCACCCGCGCGATGATGGTCTTGGCGATGTTGGCCTGCCAGATACGCACCTCGGCGATGCCATCACGCGGCAGGCGCTCGGCCGGCACCAGCCCCTTCTCGATGGCGAAGGGCCCGACCGCCGCCGAGAGATTGCCGCAGTTGCCGCTCCAATCGACGAAGGGCGAGTCGATGGAGACCTGGCCGAACAGATAGTCGACGTCGTGGTCCGGCTGCTCGCTGCGACTGATGATCACCGTCTTGCTGGTGCTGGAGGTCGCGCCCCCCATGCCGTCGATCTGCTTGGCGTAGGGGTCGGGGCTGCCGATCACGCGCAACAGCAGGGCATCACGCGCCGGGCCCGGCACCTGCGCCGCTTCCGGCAGCTCATCACGCAGGAAGAACACGCCCTTGCTGGTGCCGCCACGCAGATAGGTGGCGGGAATCCTGAGCTGTGCCTGCTGGCTCATGCCGTCACCTCCGCCGCCGGCTCGCCCGGTGCCTGCGAGCTCAAGAAGTCTTCGGCGAAGCGCTGCAGCACGCCGCCCGCCGAGTAGATGGAGACTTCCTCACGGGTATCGAGACGACAGGTGACCGGCACGCGCTCGAGCTTGCCTGCCTTGTCACCGGCGGTGCGCTCGATCACCAGCGTGAGCTCTGCCCCCGGCGCCGGCTCACCCTCGACGGCGTAGATTTCGCTGCCATCCAGCGCCAGCGTCTTGCGCGTGGTACCGGCGGCGAACTGCAGCGGCATCACGCCCATGCCGACCAGGTTGGTGCGGTGGATACGCTCGAAACCTTCCGCGACGATGGCCTCGACGCCCGCCAGCCGCACGCCCTTGGCCGCCCAGTCACGCGACGAGCCCTGGCCGTAATCCGCGCCCGCGATGATGATCAACGGCTGCTTGCGCTGCATGTAGGCCTCGATGGCCTCCCACATGCGTACCACCTTGCCTTCCGGCTCCAGGCGCGTGAGCGAGCCCTGCTTGACCTCGCGCTTGCCGTCCGCCCCTTCCACCACGGCCATCTCGTTGATCAGCTTGGGATTGGCGAAGGTGGCCCGCTGCGCGGTGAGGTGATCACCACGGTGAGTGGCGTAGGAATTGAAGTCCTCCTCCGGCAGGCCCATCGCGGCCAGATACTCGCCCGCCGCACTGCTGGCCATGATGGCATTGGAGGGCGACAGGTGATCGGTGGTGATGTTGTCCCCCAGCACCGCCAGTGCCCGCATCCCCTTGAGCGTCGGTGCGCTGGCCAGGCCGCCTTCCCAGTACGGCGGACGACGGATGTAGGTGCTCATCTCGCGCCAGTCGTAGAGCGGGCTGGTCGTGTCGTCGCGATCCTGACGGGCCTCGAACATCGGGATGTAGACCTGACGGAAGTGATCCGGCTTGACGCTGGAGCCGACGATGGCGTCGATCTCCTCGTCGCTCGGCCACAGGTCCTTGAGCATGATCGGCGAGCCATCCGGCGCATGCCCGAGAACATCCTTCTCGATGTCGAAGCGGATGGTGCCGGCGATGGCGTAGGCGACCACCAGCGGCGGCGAGGCCAGGAACGCCTGCTTGGCGTAGGGGTGGATACGGCCATCGAAGTTGCGGTTGCCGGACAGCACCGCGGTGGAATAGAGATCGCGCTCGACGATCTCCTGCTGGATCGCCGGGTCCAGCGCACCGCTCATGCCATTGCAGGTGGTACAGGCGAAGCCGACGATACCGAAGCCGAGCTGTTCGAGCTCCGGCAGCAGTTCCGCCTCTTCCAGATATAGCTGCACGGCCTTGGAGCCCGGCGCCAGCGAGGTCTTGACCCACGGCTTGCGCGTCAGGCCCAGCGCATTGGCGCGTCTGGCCAGCAGGCCGGCGGCGATGACGTTGCGCGGATTCGAGGTATTGGTACAGCTGGTGATGGCGGCGATGATCACCGCGCCATCCGGCATCAGGTCGCGCCCGTCCTCGTCCTGCTCATGCTCGATCACCCCGGAGATGCCGCGTGCGGCCAGCTCACTGGTCGGCACGCGACTGTGCGGGTTGGAGGGGCCCGCCAGGGTGCGCACCACCGAGGACAGGTCGAAGGTCAGCTCGCGCTCATATTCCACCGCGCCTTCGATATGACCGCTCTCGTCGGCCCAAAGCCCGGTCTCACGCGCGTAGCGCTCGACCAGCGCGATGTTCTCCGGCTCACGCCCGGTCAGCGTCAGATAGTCCAGCGTCTGCTGGTCGATGTAGAACATCGCCGCCGTGGCGCCGTACTCCGGCGTCATGTTGGAGATGGTGGCGCGATCGCCCAGGGTGAGGCTGGCCGCGCCTTCGCCGAAGAATTCCAGATAGGAGGAGACGACCTTCTCGGCGCGCAGGAATTCGGTCAACGCCAGCACGATGTCGGTGGCGGTGATGCCCGGCTGCGGACGCCCGGTGAGGCGCACGCCGATGATGTCCGGCAGACGCATGTAGGAGGCACGCCCCAGCATCACGCTCTCGGCCTCGAGCCCGCCGACGCCGACGGCGATCACGCCCAGCGCATCGACATGCGGCGTGTGACTGTCGGTGCCCACCAGGGTATCCGGGAAGGCGACCTGATGACCCTTCTCATCGGCGCGCGACTCGATCACCGGCGACATCCGCTCCAGATTGATCTGGTGCATGATGCCGTTGCCCGGCGGAATCACGTCGATGTTCTCGAAGGCCTGACGCGTCCAGTCGATGAAGTGGAAGCGGTCCTCGTTGCGACGCTCCTCGATGGCGCGATTCTTGGCGAAGGCGTCCTTGTCGAAGCCGGCGTGCTCCACCGCCAGCGAGTGGTCGACGATCAACTGGGTCGGCACCACCGGATTGACCTTGGCCGGGTCTCCGCCGCGCTCGGCGATGGCATCGCGCAGACCGGCCAGGTCGACCAGCGCGGTCTGACCGAGGATGTCATGGCACACGACGCGCGCGGGGTACCAGGGGAAATCGAGATCACGCCGACGTTCGATCAATTGCACGAGGCTGTCACGCAGCTGATCCGGCGGGCAGCGACGTACCAGGTTCTCGGCCAGTACGCGTGAGGTATAGGGCAGACCGGCGTAGGCGCCGGGGGCGATGTCTTCCACGGCGGCACGCGCATCGAAGTAGTCGACCGGGGTACCCGGTGACGCCGTGCCAGGCAGGGGTTTGCGATACTCGGTATTCATGGGCATCCGGACTCATCAGGCGGTCAAGAAAACGATCGGCCAGCACGCTGACTGGCCGAGGAAAGGGTCAGTCGCGCTGCTCGATGGGCAGCCAGTCGCAGTGCTCCGGGCCGGTGTAATCGGCGCTCGGGCGGATGATGCGATTGTTGGCGCGTTGCTCGAAGACATGCGCCGCCCAGCCGGTCAGGCGTGAACAGACGAAGATCGGCGTGAACAACTTGGTGGGAATGCCCATGAAGTGATAGGCGCTGGCGTGGAAGAAGTCGGCATTGCAGAACAGCTTCTTCTCGCGCCACATCACGGCTTCGACGCGCTCGGAAACGGCGTAGAGCTGAGTGTCGCCCACATCCTCGGACAGCTTGCGTGACCATTCCTTGATGATGGCGTTGCGCGGGTCACGTTCACGGTAGATGGCGTGGCCGAAGCCCATGATCTTCTCGCGACGTTCCAGCATGCCGAGAATCTCGCGCTCGGCTTCCTCCGGTGAGCGCCAGTTCTCGATCATCGCCATCGCCGCCTCGTTGGCACCGCCATGCAGCGGTCCGCGCAGCGAGCCGATGGCCCCGGTCACGCAGGAGTGCAGATCAGAAAGCGTCGAGGCGCAGACACGCGCGGTGAAGGTCGAGGCATTGAACTCGTGCTCGGCATAGAGGATCAGCGAGGTATTCATCACCGCGGCATGCAGCTCGCTGGGGGCCTCGCCGTGCAAAAGGTGCAGGAAGTGCGCGCCGATGGAGTCGTCATCGGTCTCGGTGTCGATGCGCACGCCATCATGGCTGAAGCGATACCAGTAATTGATGATCGACGGGAACACCGCCAGCATGCGGTCGGCCTGATCGGACTGCTCATCGAAGCTCTCTTCGGTCTCCAGATTGCCGAGCATCGAGCAACCGGTGCGCATCACGTCCATCGGGTGGGCACTGGCCGGAATCTGCTCCAGTACCGCCTTCAGGGCATCCGGCAGACCACGCAACTCCTTGAGGCGCGTGATGTAGGCGTCCAGCTCCGAACGATTGGGCAGCTTGCCCTTGAGCAGCAGATAGGCGACTTCTTCAAAGCTTGCGTGGGCGGCGAGATCCTCCAGATCGTAGCCGCGATAGCGCAGGCCGGAGCCGGTCTGGCCGACGGTGCACAGGGCGGTCTCGCCGGCACTCTGGCCGCGCAGGCCGCTGGAGGCACTAGGGCTCGGGGTAGCGGTGGTATCTGACATGGCGCGATCTCCTTGGCAGTGACGTCATTGAGTTGTTCTTTTTCTTGTAGGGCATAAAGCGTCAAGCCCCTCGCCGGCCAGGCGTTTGCCAGCGAGGGAGAAACGGTCGGGCCGGAAGTGCCGGCCCGTGAAGCCAATGGCCTCCTGATACGAGACATGGCGCCCGTCTCGAGCGTCTGGCATCAATCCTTGCGGCTTTCGGCCTCGAACAGGGTGTCCAGCTTCTGCTCGAAGGTGTGGTAATCGAGGAAGTCGTAGAGCTCCATGCGGGTCTGCATGTCGTCGACCACGTCCTTCTGGTCCCCCTTGTCGTGGATGTTCTGGTAGACCTTGAGGGCGGCGGCGTTCATGGCGCGGAAGGCGGACAGCGGATAGAGCACCATCCGGCAGCCGACATCGCCCAGCTCGCGCTGATTGAACAGCGGCGTGGCGCCGAATTCGGTGATGTTGGCCAGAATCGGCGCGTCGACGCCCTCGCAGAAGGCACGGTAGTCCTCGAGGGTATGCACCGCCTCGGCGAAGATGGCATCCGCCCCGGCCTCGACACAGGCATTGGCACGCGCCACGGCGGCCTCGAGCCCTTCCTTCTGGAAGGCATCGGTACGCGCGATCAGATAGAAGTCGTCGTCACGGCGGGCATCGGCGGCCGCCTTGATGCGATCGACCATTTCCTGGCTGGAGACGATGGCCTTGTTGGGACGATGCCCGCAGCGCTTCTGGGCGACCTGGTCTTCCAGGTGCACGGCAGCCACGCCGGCCCGCTCCATCTCCTGAATGGTGCGCGCGATGTTGAAGGCGCCGCCCCAGCCGGTGTCGATGTCCACCAGCAGCGGCAGCTCGCTGGCGGCGGTGATGCGGCGTGCGTCTTCCAGCACGTCATTCATGCTGGTCATGCCCAGGTCCGGCAGCCCGTAGGAGGCGTTGGCCACGCCGCCACCGGACAGGTAGATCGCCTGATGCCCGACGCGCTCGGCCATGATGGCGGTATAGGCATTGATGGTGCCGACGATGGGCAGCGGACGGTTGGCTTCCAGCGCCGCGCGGAAGCGGGCGCCGGGGCTTGGCAAGGCGGTGGAACTCAGATGGCGTGACATGACATCTCCCGGGCTGGGCCCATGACGGGGTTGGAATTGTTGGGGGTGATCCGGTCGCAAGCGGTGTGGCAGTTCACTCCTCGCCCTGCTCTTCCTTGAGCGTGGCGGCATAGCGGCGGGCGACGTTCTCCCGCGAGGCGCTGACGTGGCGCCGCATCAGCAGCTCCGCCAGTTCCTCGTCACCGGCCTCGATGGCATCGACGATACGGTGGTGCTCGACGAAGGCCTTCTGCGGACGCGAGCCACTGGCGCTGAACTGGGTGCGATACATGCGCACCAGGTAGTAGAGGTCGTCGCAGAGAATCGTCATCAGCATATGGTTATGGCTGCCGAGGACGATCTGATAGTGGAAGTCGAGATCGCCTTCCTTCTGGAAGTAGGCGGTGCCGGTCTTGAGGTCCGACTGCTGCTCGTGGGTCTTGAGCACGCTGCGCAGCCGCGCGACCTCCTCCTGCGTCATGTGCCGCGCCGCCAGACGCGCGGCCATGCTCTCCAGCGCCTCACGCACGTCGAACAGCTCCAGCAGCTCGGTCATCGAGAGCTTGACCACCCGCGCGCCGACGTGGGGCACGCGCTCGATCAGGCGATGGACCTCGAGGCGACGCATCGCCTCACGCAGCGGGCCGCGCGAGATGCCATAGGCCTGCGCCAGCCCCGGCTCGGTGATCTTGCTGCCCGGTGCCAGCTCGCCGCGCACGATGGCGTCCTGCAGCTGGTGGAAGACGCGCTCGGCCAGGGTGCGCACCTCAGGCGCCGGAGCACTCGCGGAGGCGGTGTGGCCTGCCTGCTCGGCAGTGGCGCCGCGCGCGAGGCTTCGAGCGGTGGTGGCATTGTGAAAGGCATCGGTGGTCATGGCGGTCAGGCAATCCGGCTGGACAAGGGGCTGAGACAGGACAATGGCGATGAGGGACTTTCAGCACCATTGTCGACAATCGTTCAATGACTGCCAGACTAGCCAGCGAGCCTGAGTGGGTCAAGATGCAATCCGCCATATCCTCTACACCTTTGGCGTAAGAGAGCTGGCATGCGCTGGATAAACGGCTGCCAGAACAAGGCTTAACCGCCTGAGACGCCGCCATGCCAGTCTTCTCACTTCGACAGGCCAGAGGCACGCCAGCCGGTAGCAGCCGAGACTCAAGACGCCCCGCCAGCACAGGCTGACGGGGCGTCTTGAGTCTCAATGCCAGACCGTTCATCGGTCGGCTTGTCGACAATCACGCGTTTTATGTGAAGCTGAGCTCCGCGCCGATGCGGCGGGGTTTCTGGAAAGGCAGCGAGTGATCGGTGCCGGGGATTTCCAGCGATTGCCAACCCGCATGACGTTCGGCCAGCAGGCTGTGATAGTCGCGCAGGGTCTGCGGGCTCTTGCCGCCGACCAGGCTGCGCACCTCGCTGCCTGAGGCCAGCACGTCGGCCAGCAACGCCTCGCGGTCGATCTCGCGCACGGCATGCGTGACACAGTCCAGCGCATTGGCGAAGCCCAGATGACGATGCGCCAGTCGCGCCACCATCATGCGCTCGGCGCGCGGGTTGCGCGTACGGTGCGGCGAGATGAGATCGAGGAAGGCGGTGATGCCCGCCTCGGGGCTTGGGGCTTCGCGCATGGCGCGCGCCGCCTCGGCGTAGCCGTCACGCACCTTGAGCATGGTGGCGTGGCATTCGCGCTCCAGCAGCGCCGGCTCCAGCAGACTGATGTCGCCGACCTTCACCTCCGGGCGCTCGGCGCGCAGACGCTGGACGAGACGCATGGCGACCAGCCCGCCGAAGCTGTAGCCGATCAGGTCGAAATGCGTGATGCGCTGGGTCTCGATCAGCGCCATCACGTCCTCGACCACCTGCTCGAGAGTGAAAGGAGGCTCGCCGCCCTGCGGCGCCAGCGTCTGCCCCATGCCACGCAGGTCCGGGATGATCAGCTCATCATGGGCCGTGAGATGCCCGACCAGCGGTGCCCAGGTCAGCGTGCCGGCCACGCCCGCGCCGTGCAGCATCAGCAGTCGACGCCCGCCCTGGGCGCCATGCCGCTTGAGACGCTGCCAGAAGATGTTCTGATCGGGACGTGACAGCAGATGTTGGCCGTGTTCGAACTCGGGATGCATGCAGGGGCTCCGGTGGGGTGCCAGGGGCTGGGCGAGAGACTGGGCAAGAGGGCTGGGCGAACGTCAGCACGCGCGTCAGGGCAGTCATCGATGACGACGCGGGGCGTTCAAAGGCAGGCACCTTAATCAGCGCACGGGAGAACGGCAAGCCGACAAGGCCAGCCACTCACCGGAATCCGCACGCATGGGCGGACAAAACGCCTTCGGATGCCTAGAATGCCCTGTCCGCCAACGGAAGCTGTCATGACCATCTCGCTCGAAATCAACGCCCTGCCCTACGCCCTCGCCGCCGAGGATGAAGCCTCCACGCTGTCGCGCTTCGCACGCCTGCGCTCACGTCCCGACGCCGTGCTGCTCGACAGCGGCCAGCCGTCGCTGGCCGGTGGTCGCTTCGACATCATCAGCAGCGACCCGCTGGCCGTGCTGGAGCAAGGCCCACACGGCGGCAAGCTCACCGGCCCGCTGCCGGAGTCGATGCGTGACCTGAGCCAGTTCAGTGAAGCGCTGGAGCGCCTCGCCCGCCTGCCGGTGATCGAGGCCCAGCGCCAGCTGCTGACCCTGCTGCCGCAGACGCTGGCAGGCGAAGAGCTCGCCCGGCACGACCTGAGCGCCGAGGACCTGCCGTTCATCGCCGGCCTGCTGGGCTACTGGAGCTACGACTTCGGGCGCGCGCTGGAAGACCTACCCGCCACGACCGAGGACGACATCGCGCTGCCCTGGGCGCGTCTCGGTCTCTATGACTGGGCATTGATCAGTGACCATCAGCACCAGCAGAGCTGGCTGATCGCCTCGCCCCAACGGCGCCGGCAGGTGCTTGAGTGGCTGGAGAAACCGGCGCCGCGCAGCGCCGACTTCGCCCTCGACACCCCCTTCTCACCACTGCTGGACCGCGCGAGCTACGGCGAACGCTTCCGCCAGGTGATGGAGTATCTGCATGCCGGTGACTGCTATCAGATCAACCTGACCCAGCGCTTCTCCGCCGACTGCAGTGGCGACAGCTGGGATGCCTACCTGCGCCTGCGTCAAGCCACGCCGACACCCTACGCCGGCTATCTGAGCTGGCAGGACGCCCAGGGCGAGGAGATGGCGATCGTCTCCGTCTCGCCGGAGCGCTTCGTCGAGGTCAATCATCGCGCGGTCGAGACCAAGCCGATCAAGGGCACCCGCGCACGTGGCGCGACGCCGGAAGAGGACGCGCGGCTGGCCGCCGAGCTGCTGGAAAGCCCCAAGGACCGCGCCGAGAACGTGATGATCGTCGACCTGCTGCGCAATGACCTGGGCCGCGTCTCCGCGCCCGGCAGCGTCAAGGTGCCATCACTGTGCGCCTTGGAGAGCTACGCCAACGTGCACCATTCCGTCAGCACCATCACCAGCACCCTGGATGACGGACGCGATGCGCTGGATCTGCTCGGCGCCGCCTTCCCCGGCGGCTCCATCACCGGCGCGCCCAAGATCCGCGCCATGCAGATCATCGAGGAGCTGGAGCCGGTGCGCCGCAGCGCCTATTGCGGCAGCCTCGGCTATCTGGATATCCGCGGCCACATGGATACCTCCATCGCGATCCGCACGGCGGTGATCGCCGAGGGCCAGGTGCATCTGTGGGGCGGCGGCGGTCTGGTCGCCGACTCCGAGGAAGAGGCCGAATACCGCGAGAGCCTGGCCAAGATCCAGCGCCTGATGGAAGCGCTTGGCTGACAGGCGGCGTTATAAGGCGTCATGAGCGCCATAACTCGATGGCATATAACGTTCGAACGAATTCGTATTGGGGAAGCAGTGCCTGCCTTTGATAGGGTAGGCGCATTCCTGCACGTCTCCTTGAGCGCTACCCGCCTCTGCTGATGGCCTTTCCTGGCCATTGATCAGCCCTGCGCCCCGCTCCATCGGACGTGCCCTCGTTCTGGAGATTCCTCATGTCCGATACCTTCGATCTCGCCCGCATCAATGCCGAATTCGGCAACGACCCGGAAGCCCTGACCCGCTGGGCTCTGTCGCTGGACAAGCACGCCATCTGCACCACGAATTTCCGTCCCTTCGAGGCGGTGATCCTGCACATGGTGACGCGCTTCCGTCCTGACATCCCGATCGTGTGGATGGACAACGGCTACAACACCGATGCCACCTATCGCTTCGCCGATGAGGTGACGCGCAAGCTGAACCTGAACCGCATCATCTATCTGCCGCAGCGCACTCGCGCCCACCGTGAAGCCGTCGATGGCCTCACGCCGCATATCGATGACCCGCGCCATGAAGCCTTCACCCATGAAGTGAAGCTCGAACCCTTCGAACGTGCGCTGCGCGAGCTGAACCCCGAGATGTGGTTCACCGCCGTGCGCGCCAGTGACACCGCCTTCCGTGCCGGCATGCAGCCGGTCTCGCTGAACGGCGATGGCCTGATCAAGGTCGCCCCGGTGCTCAACTGGTCATCCAAGCAGATGCACGAGTATCTGGTCGCCCACGACCTGCCCAACGAGTTCGACTACGTCGACCCGACCAAGGCGGAAGACAACCGCGAGTGTGGCCTGCACCTGGCACACTGAGCCCTGTGGTTGACGCTGTGCGCTCGAGCCGCCCAGCCAGCAAAAAGCCCGCCTCTCAGGAGGCGGGCTTTTTCATCTGTACTGTGGCAGATCAGGCGAGCGGCACTCAGTCCACCGACACTCAGTCCACCGACACTCAGCCAACCGGCACTCAGCGCACCGGCACTCAGCGCACCGGCAGCTCGATATCGTGGAAGATCTCGTGCTCGTGGCGCGGGCCGGCGGCCAGTGCCGCTTCAACACGCTCGCGCGTCAGGTGCGGCGCGAAGCGCTCGACGAATTCGAACATGTAGCTGCGCATGAAGGTGCCGCGACGGATGCCGATCTTGGTCGTGGAGCTCTCGAACAGATGCGTGGCGTCCAGCGCGACCAGGTCCTCGTCGGCCACCTCGTCCACCGCCATGTGCGCGACGATGCCGATGCCCATGCCGAGACGCACATAGGTCTTGATGACATCGGCGTCCGAGGCGGTCAGCACCACGTTGGGCGCCAGGCCGTGGGACTTGAAGGCATCGTCCAGCTGGCTGCGCCCGGTGAAGCCGTAGGTGTAAGTGACCAGCGCATAACTGGCCAGCGACTCGAGGGTCAGCTCCTCGCCATTGGCCAGCGGATGATCCTTGGGCACCAGCACGCAGCGGTTCCAGCGATAGCACGGCAGCAGGATGAGGTCGTTGAACAGCTCCAGCGACTCGGTGCAGATGGCGAAATCGGCCTGACCTTCACTGACCATGTTGGCGATCTGCTTCGGCGTGCCCTGCTGCATGTGCAGCGCGACATCCGGGTACTTGCGCGTGAAATCGGCGATCACCGGCGGCAAGGCATAACGCGCCTGGGTGTGCGTGGTGGCGATCGACAGGCTGCCGCGACGGTCGTCACTGTGCTCCTGGGCGACGTGCTTGATGTTCTCCACCGTGCGCAGCACCTGGCTTGCCAGCTCGACGATGGACTCGCCGGCCGGGGTCACCCGCGTCAGGTGCTTGCCACTGCGTGCGAAAATTTCGACGCCAAGTTCATCTTCCAGCAGACGAATCTGCTTGGAAATGCCCGGCTGGGAGGTATACAGACTTTGCGCGGTGGCGGACACATTCAAGTTGTGACGGGTGACTTCCCAGATATAACGCAACTGCTGGAGTTTCATGCGGCTTCACTCTCCTGAGAAGCACCATCGACGCGACGCGGCGTGACAGTGGCCCGGACATGGCCGGTCACCTTGCTAAGATGATCGGGCGATAAAATCATGAATAATGATTCCTTTCGGGAATATACGCTCAAGAGTAGATTGGCGACAGTAACCTGACAAGGGGGTAGGTAGGGATGGAAGTCACACAACTGCTGCTATACGTGCTGGCAGGCGCCGGAGTGGGTTTCGCGGTCGGTGTCACTGGCGTGGGCGGCGGCTCGCTGATGACGCCCCTATTGTTGATGTTCGGCTTCCCGCCGCACATCGCCGTGGGCACCGACCTGCTCTATGCCTCCATTACCAAGGCAGGCGGTGCCTTCGCGCACCATCGCCAGGGCCATGTGGACTGGACCATCGCCCGGCGCCTGGCCATCGGCTCGCTGCCGGCGGCGCTGTTGACGATTGCGGTCCTGCACACCTTCTTCACTGACCCCACCGCCTACGCGGGCCTGATCAAGGGCATGCTGGGCGTGATGTTGATCCTCACCGCCGGCGTGCTGCTGTTCAAGAAGCGCCTGCTGGGGCTGATCAGCCCGGAAAGCTTCATCGTACGCCACGCGGCACCGCTGACCGTGCTGTCAGGCATCGTGCTCGGCGTGTGCGTCACCCTGTCCTCCGTGGGTGCCGGCGCCTTCGGCGCTGCCGTGCTGATCATGCTGTTCCCGCTGTTGAGCACCGCGCGCATCGTCGGCACCGATATCGCTCACGCGGTCCCGCTGACCCTGGTCGCGGGACTGGGCCACCTGTGGCTGGGCAACGTCGACTTCCTGTTGCTCGGCGCGTTGCTGGTCGGCTCACTGCCCGCCATCAGCCTGGGCGCACGCCTGACACGCCACATGCCCAGCGGCCTGCTGCAGGGCCTGCTGACGACACTGCTGCTGGGGCTGGGCATCCGTTACGCCTTCTTCTGAGCTCTCCTTGCTGCGGGATCCTTCACACAGGCAATACCAAAGTCGGGGCAGGCAATCCACATTGCCTGCCCCGTTGCTATTCCCTCAAACCAATAAAACAGCTATAAAAACACTAGCGATCATAACCCCGTGCTATTGAGCCGATGGACAATGCCCATTTGTCAGTGATGCAAAGTGGCGCTACCATCGGACGCAGCCTGCATGTCCGGCAATGCCGCAGACAGCGAAACGAATCCCCTGGAGAAACAAGATGTCCAATCACGTCGATGTCACCGGCGCCAACTTCGAACAGGAAGTTCTCAACGCTGAAGCCCCGGTCCTGCTGAAGTTCTGGGCCCCGTGGTGTGGTCCGTGCAAGATGATGGCGCCGGTCGTCGAAGAAGTCGCCAACGAGAAAGGCGAAGGCCTGAAGATCGTCAACGTCAATGTCGATGACGCGCCGGAAATCGCTGCCGAGCAAGGCGTGCGTGGCGTGCCGACCGTGATCCTGTTCAAGTCCGGCGCCAAGGTCGCCTCTCTGGTCGGTGCCCAGTCCAAGGGTCAGCTGAGCCAGTTCATCGAGCAGAACCTCTGAGTCGACTTGCTGACAGGTGACTGCCCCGCCAGCCACCGCGCACTGATTCGATAACCAAAGGCCCCGTCACGCTATGCGTGACGGGGCCTTTGGCATTCAGGCAGCGGGTCATCCTCGCAGAGCTGGCTCGCGGGTCATTCCTCCGCCATGCGTCGACGACGGCGAATCCGGCGCACGGAGGGGCCCAGCAGACGCGCCGCCCAGCGCGTGCCCGGGTGCGAGTCGAAGGCGATCTTGAGCGTCATGGTGATCGGCACCGACAACAGCATGCCCACCGGCCCGAACACCCAGCCCCACACCACCAGCGACAGGAAGGCGGCCAGCGTCGACAGCCCCAGGGTGCGCCCCATCACGCGCGGTTCGATCAAGTTGCCGAGAATGAAGTTGATCGCCAGATAACAGCCGCCCAGCATCAACGCCTTGACCGCGCCACCCTCCGGCATCACCAGCGTCAGCAACACCGCAGGCACCGCGGCCAGCGCCGAGCCGATGTTGGGGATGTAGTTGAGGCAGAAGGCCAGCGTGGCCCACAGGAAGGCGAACTCCACATCGAGCACCAGACAGCTGATCGCGACCAGTCCCCCGGTCACGAGGCTGATCAAGGTCTTGACCGCCAGATAGCGGCGCAGCGTCAGCGAGAACAGCGTGAAGCGGCGCAGACTGACATGCGGGCTGCGCAGCGTGCTGACCAGCTTGTCGCGCAGTGACAGCGCCTCATAGAGCAGGAAGGTGGCCGTCAGCACGATGATCACGCTCGAGGACAGAAGCCCCCCAAGTCCGGTCAGCAGGTTCGGCACCCACTGGGTCAACGAGGCCGGGTCGACCAGCTCGCTGAAGCGGGCCGGCGCGATGGATACGCCGCTGTCCGCCAGCCATTCCAGCATGCTCTGATACTGTTCGCGCAGGCTCTCCTCAAGCTTGGGCATCTCATCGCTGAACAGGGTGAAGCGCGAGACCAGCAGCGCCGTCAGCGACGAGAACAGCACGCAGACCGTCAGGATGACGATCGGCACCCCGAAGCGTTGCCCGATGCCGTGACGGGCCAGCCAGCGCACCGGCGCGTCGCAGACCGCGGCGACGAACACCGCCAGCAGCAGCGGGACTACCAGGTCCGCCGCCAGCTTGAGGCCGCCGATGATGATGACCACTGCGGCCATGCCGACCAGCAAGGGGTGAATCTCCAGCGCGCGGCGCACATTGGGCGCATGGCGAGAACGTCCGGAGCGTTCGAGCGCCTCCTGCTGACGCTCGTCGCGTGGCACCTGCATGCGTGTCACGGCCTCCTCGATGGAAGTGCCCTCACTGACGCTGCGTGGCTCGCCAACGCTATCGTCAGGCGCTTGCGCATCAGCCATCTGCGCCTCGGGCGGCACTTCCTCGTGTCGCGATCTTTCCTCAGGCGTATCGTTCGCGTGCATCCTGCGCCACCTATCCTGTCAGTGCTTGCCATCAGTACTTGCCATCAGTACTTGCGAGTCGTTGCCCCGCGGGTTCCTCGGGACAGCCTTCGATGCGCCTATCTTGGGCGCATGCCTGTCACAAGCCAAGACTGAAACGAGATTGATTGCTCGTGTCGGGGAAAACCCGCGCTCCCCTCAAGACGCACAAAAAATGGGGAGACCGAAGTCTCCCCAAGGGTACCGAGTCAGAGCGCACTGACTGGAGGCATAAGACACGACTGTTGCCGATACATCTAACTGCTGAGTCTTGAAACTGCTGTCAGGCTTGAAACTGCTGTCAGGCTTGAAGCCGTCATCAGATCTCGAAGCCGCTGCCGAAGCCTTCCACCGTCGGCGCCATCAGCGTCTCGCCACCGGCACGAATCATCGCGGCATGGCCTTGCGTGCGCGGCAGGATGCGCTGGAAGTAGAAGCGCGCGGTATCCAGCTTGGCCTGATAGAAGGCAGCGTCCCCTTCGCCGGCCGCCAGCGCGGCCCTGGCCGTCTCACCGGCCCGCGCCCACAGGTAGCCCAGCGTGACGTAGCCGGCATACATCAGGTAATCGACACTGGCCGCGCCGACCGCTTCGCGGTCCTGCATCGCACCCATGCCCACCGCCATGGTCAGCTCGCCCCATTCGCGGTTGAGCTCGGCGAGCGGATTGGCAAACTCGCTGCCTTCGCTGGCCTGACAGAACTTGTGGATCTCCTTGGTGAAGACCTTTAGCGATTCGCCCTGGCTCATCAGGATCTTGCGGCCCAGCAGGTCCAGCGCCTGGATACCGGTGGTGCCTTCATAGAGCAGGGTGATACGCGCATCGCGCACGAACTGCTCCATGCCCCACTCCTGAATGAAGCCGTGGCCGCCATAGACCTGCACGCCGTGATTGGTCGCCTCGAAGCCGGTCTCGGTCAGGAAGGCCTTGACGATGGGCGTCAGCAGGCCGAGCAAGGTATCGGCACGTGCCTTGTCTTCGCTGTCCGGGGCGTTCTCGACGATGTCATTGAACTGGGCGGCGTACATCACCAGCATGCGCCCGCCCTCGGCGATGGCCTTCTGGGTCAGCAGCATGCGGCGCACGTCCGGATGCACGATGATCGGGTCGGCCGCCTTCTCCGGTGCCTTGGCGCCAGACAGGGCACGCATCTGCAGACGGTCACGCGCATAGCTCAGCGCATTCTGGAAGCTGGCCTCGGCCAGCGCCACGCCCTGGATCCCCACGCCGAGACGCGCGGCATTCATCATGGTGAACATGCAGGCCAGTCCCTTGTGCGGCGGGCCGACCAGATAGCCTGTGGCGGAATCGAAGTTCATCACGCAGGTCGCGTTGCCGTGAATGCCCATCTTGTGCTCGATGGAGCCACAGCTGACGCCGTTGCGCTCACCGGCTTCGCCATTGGCGTCGGGCAGGAACTTGGGCACCACGAACAGCGAGATGCCACGCGAGCCTTCCGGAGCATCCGGCAGCTTGGCCAGCACCAGGTGCACGATGTTCTCGGACAGATCGTGCTCACCGGCCGAGATGAAGATCTTGGTGCCGCTGATGCGGTAGCCCTTGCTGCCATCGCTGTCATCCGGTGGCACGGCGCGGGTCTTGATCAGTCCCAGGTCCGTGCCGCAATGCGGTTCGGTCAGGCACATGGTGCCGGTCCAGCTGCCTTCGACCAGCTTGGTCAGATAGGTCTGCTTGAGCACCTCGCTGCCGTGATGCTCGAGTGCATTCATCGCGCCATGCGACAGACCCGGATACATGCCCCACGACAGGTTGGCGGAGGCAACCATTTCCGAGAGTACCATCGCCAGTGACGGCGGCAGGCCCTGACCACCATGCTCCGGTGAGGCAGCCAGACTCGGCCAGCCGCCCTCGACATACTGCTGATAGGCAGCCTTGAAGCCGCTCGGCGCCTTGACCTCGCCGCCCTCGAAGGTACAGCCCTCGCGATCGCCCGACTGGTTCAGCGGCGTCAGCACCTCGTGCGCGAAGCGTGCGCCCTCCTCGAGGATGGCGGTCACGATATCGTCGCTGGCCTCATCGCCACCCGGCAGGCTGGCATAGTGCGCGGGATAGTCGAGCAGCTCATTCATCACGAAGCGGATGTCGCGCAACGGCGCCTGATAGTCCGGCATGCTTTACTCCTTGAGCCGTCGCGACGCGGCGGCACTGACCTGAACAACGACAGGTGGCGGCAGGACGCTTGTCAGGCGGCGCAACACTCACTCGAGCAATGAAGAAGCGAGTCGCTGGCGGCGAACAGGTCTGACGCAACACTATCAAACATGTGTTTGAAATTAACGCCTCCTTCGCCATACCGTCAAGCGGTCGTTTGATTTCTGACCTGCGACATTGGTGGCAAGCCCTGTCTCATCAATGGCAAGCCCTGTCTTCAGGCCGCGCCGCGCGCACGGCAGACACAAAAAGACACACACTAAAAACAGAAACAAAAAAGCCCGACCGCAGCCGCGATCGAGCAATATCTCCCCCAGAGATAACCTGTCCTGCAAGATTCCTTGTGTACCGTGCTCTCTCCAGAAAGCTGATCCAGAGAGCCCGATCCAGACGATAAAGGTCTTACCCGCCAGCCTCAGGCCATGCGAATGCTGCCATCGAGGCGGATCACCTCCCCGTTGAGCATGCTGTTGGTGATGATGTGCTCGGCCAGACGCGCGAACTCATCGGGCTTGCCCAGACGCTTGGGAAACGGCACCGCCTCGCACAACGCTTCGCGGGCCGGCTCCGGAATGCCGGCCATCATCGGTGTCTCGAACACGCCGGGCGCGATCGCCATCACGCGAATGCCATGGCGTGCCAGCTCACGCGCCATCGGCAGCGTCATGCCGGCGACCCCGGCCTTGGAGGCGCTATAGGCACACTGCCCCACCTGGCCATCGAAGGCCGCGACCGAGGCGGTATTGAGAATGATGCCCCGCTCGCCGTCCTCGCCTTCGGCGGCATTGCGCGCCATGCGTGCCGCCGTCAGGCGCGCCACGTTGAAGGTGCCGCTAAGATTGATCGCCAGCGTCTTCTCGAAGCCCTCGAGCGGAGCAGGCTCGCCGTCACGGTCCACCAGCTTGGCGACGCTCACCACGCCGGCGCAATGGATCACTCCATGAATGGCACCGAAGGTCTGCTCCGCGACATCCAGCGCGGCCTCGACACTGGCGCTGTCGGTGATATCGCAATGACAGAAGCGTGCCGCCTCCCCCAGTGAATCGGCCTGTTCACGTGCGGTCTCGGCAAGATCCGCCAGCACCACCTGGCCGCCGGCCGCGACGATACGTGAGGCCGTGGCGGCCCCGAGGCCGGATGCTGCGCCGGTGATCAGAAAGCAGTGGTCGGCGATCTTCATGAAACGAGTCTCCCGAAAGGTGATGGCAGGAAGGTGATGACAGACCTGTGGTGACAGGCACGTGGTGACAGGCCGGTGGTGACAGGCGCGTGGTAACAGGCGCGTGGTAACAGACAAGCCCCGCCGGATAGCCGGCCGTGCCTGAAAGCCGCGTGTATGCCTCGGTGTTCAGCTCTCGCGCGCCTGTGCCCGCAGCAGGAAACGCTGGATCTTGCCCGACGGCGTCTTGGGCAGGCTGTCGACGAAGTGGATCTCGCGCGGATAGCTGTGCGCCGAAAGTCGCTGACGCACGCTGGCGCGAATTTCCTCCGCCAGCTCGTCACTGCCGACATGGCCATCGCGCAGCACCACATAGGCCTTGATGATCTCGCCGCGCAGCGCATCCGGCTTGCCGACCGCCGCCGATTCCGCCACCGCCGGATGCACCAGCACAGCGTTCTCGACATCCGCCGGGCCGACGCGATAGCCCGCGGTGGTGATGATGTCGTCATCACGCCCGGCGAAGGTGAAGCGGCCATCGGGCTCTGCCACCACCACGTCTCCAGTCAGGTAATAACCCTCGACGCAGGGCTGTTTTTCCTGCCAGGTGTAGCCGGCGAAGAAGTGCGCGGGAGAGCGGGCGATATCCACCGCCAGCACACCCGGCTCGCCCGGCGGCAGCTCACGATACTCGGCGTCGAGCACGGCCAGTCGATAGCCGGGCAGCGGGAAGCCGACACTGCCAACCACGACCTCATGGGCCAGCGCGTGATGATTGCAGCAGGTCATGCCGGTCTCGGTCTGGCCGTAATGGTCCATCACCGCACAGCCCAGCTCCCGCGCGACCCAGCCCACCACCTCGGTGTTGAGGGGCTCGCCGGCCGAGCTTGCGACCCGCAGGTTCAGGCGCTCGAAGGCGCCTTCACCAAGCCCGGAGGCCTTGAGCATGCGATAGGCCGTGGGCGCGGCCGCGAAATTGTCGATGCGGTGACGCTCCATGAAGGCCAGCCCGCCTTCTGCACTGAACGGCGCCTGCATGAAGTAGGTGGTGGCACCCAGCAGCAGCGGGCCGGTGATGGCGTAGTAGAGGCCGTAGGCCCAGCCGGGGTCGGCCATGTTCCAGAAGCGCTCGCCGGGGCGCAGGTCCACCGCCAGTCGTTGATAGAGCCAGAAGGCGGGCAGCGCATTCAGCGCCACCGCCACGCCCTTGGGCTTGCCGACCGTGCCGGAGGTGAACATCTGCAGGAAGGGCGCCTCCGCCGGAAGCCACACCGGCGGCTCGGTCAGTGGCTCGCTCTGCATCAATGTCTGCCAGTCGAGATCGCCCGCCTCCAGCGCATCTCCCTCACCGCGCACGCAGATGATCACGGGATGGCGGGCAAGCTCAGTGAACTTGCTGCGCTGGCTCGTCTCGGTGATCACTATCTGCGTCTCGGCGCGCGACAGGCGATAGTCGAGCGCATCGGTGCCAAAGGCGGTGAACAGCGGCTGATAGACGGCGCCCAGCCGCCAGGTCGCGGCCAGCGCGATCATCAGCTCCGGCGTGCGCGACAGCATGCAGGCGACCCGCTGCCCCGCCATCACACCCTGTGCCTTCAAGGCAGCCGCCATCCGCGCGCTCTGCTCATCGAGCTGTGCGTAACTCAGCTCACGCACCCGGCCCTGTTCGTCTTCGTGGACCAGCGCGATACGATCGCCCTGCCCGGCGCGCAGATGACGCCCGACACACGCCTCATAGGCATTGCCGAGCTCGCCTTCGCCGTCGGCGTCGAGCGGCGTGGTGAACAATTCATCGCGCAGTGTCTGGATATCGAAGGCGGCCAGATAATCGCTCAGCGTCTGGCTGGCGGCGGGTTGCATGGCGTGTGAATTCGCAGATGCAGCAGAGGCGGCGCGTGACGTGCGGTTTGTTGTTGTATCGCTTGGCGTCATGGCGTGACTGGCTCCTGAGTGGTGCTCCGGGGCGAAGTGAGATGACTGGGCACCAGTCATCTACAGTTAACGTAAACGTCAAGTTAGCGACAAGCCTGTCGGGCGGCAAGCATTGTGACGCTCGACTGGCCAAAAGTTGCAGACGCCGTGTAACGGACGCCGTGTAGCGGACGCCGTGTAACGCACGCTGAGTAGCAGACGCTGGCTCAGGGCAGGCGACACAGGCTGTCGACCAGCGCCTCGGCCAGCTCATCGGGGGAGCGCTCTCCATCGGGGCGATACCAGCGTACCGTCCAGTTGAGCGCGCCGAGCATGAACTGGCGCAGCAGTGCGGCGTCGCCCTTGAGCAGCCCTGCGGCCACGGCGGAGGCGATGGCGTCACGCCACAGGTCTTCGTAGTCATCGCGCAGCTGGACGAGATGCTCGCGCGCCGGGCCCTCCAGCCGCCGCCACTCATAGAGCGCGACCACATGGGCATTGCGATCAGTGAGCAGCGTGTCCAGATGTGCACGCGCCAGGGCCAGCAGTCGTTCACGCGCCTGTTGCTGCGACGCCGCCGAGGCGGTCACTTCGCTTGCCTGGTGCGGCTCGCAGCGCGCCAGATGCTCACGGGCGATGGCCAGTGCACTGAACATGCCCTCCTCGATCACGGCGCACAGAATTTCCTGCTTGTCGGCGAAGTGATGGAAGAGACTGCCGGACTTGATGCCCATTTCCTGGGCCAGCATGCGGACGGTGGTGCGATCGAAACCCTCCTCGACGAACAGGCGGGCAGCGATACGGACCAGCTCCTTGCGACGGGGTGAGGCGGTGGCTACATTCATCGTATAACTAGCGCTTGCTTGGTTTATGGGATTGAATGGATCAAAGCATAGCCACGCAGTGATCACAACGCCGACTGCACGACTCGATATTCCAATAACAAGACACAGGAGACCGTCATGACGACCGCTTCCCGCACTACGCCAAGCCCCGCCGCCAGCGCCGATGACATCGTGATTCTCGCCGGTGCCCGCACGCCGATGGGGGGCCTCAAGGGCTCACTCTCGACGCTGAGCGCACCCCAGCTCGCCGCCGTGGCCATCAAGGCGGCCATCGAACGCGCTGGCCTCACGCCTGCCGATGTCGACGAGGGCATCTTCGGCTGCGTGCTGCCAGCCGGCGTCAAGCAGGGCCCGGCGCGGCAGGCCATGCGTCAGGCCGGCGTGCCGGACAGCATCGGCGCTACCACCATCAACAAGCTGTGCGGTTCCGGCATGAAGGCCACCATGCTGGCGCATGACCTGATTCGCGCGGGCACCAACCGCATCATGCTGGCCGGCGGGATGGAATCGATGTCCAACGCCCCGCATCTGCTCACCCAGGCACGTGGCGGCTATCGTCTCGGCCATGGCGAGCTGAAGGACCACATGTTCTTCGATGGGCTGGAAGACGCCGAGACCGGCAAGCTGATGGGCGTGTTCGCCCAGGAAGTGGCCGATGCCCGCGGCTATGATCGCCAGCGCATGGACGACTTCGCCATCGAATCGCTAAGGCGTGCCATGACGGCGACCGAGTCGGGTGACATCGCGCCGGAAATCGCCGCCGTCACGGTCAAGAGCCGCAAGGGCGAGAGCGTGGTCGAGCAGGACGAGCAGCCCTTCCAGGCCAACCTCGACAAGATTCCCACCCTGCGCCCGGCCTTCGCCAAGGACGGCACCATCACCGCCGCCAATGCCAGCTCCATCTCCGACGGCGCCTCGGCACTGGTGCTGACACGCCGTGATGAAGCCGAACGACGCGGGCTGGCCGTCAAGGCGCGTATCCTCGGACACAGCACCCACTCCCAGCACCCCAGCGAATTCACGCTGGCGCCCATCGGCGCCATCGACACGCTGATGAAGCGCCTGGAGTGGACCACAGAAGACGTCGACCTGTTCGAGATCAACGAGGCCTTCGCGGTGGTCACCCTGCTGGCGATGGACGCCCACGACATCCCGCACGACAAGGTCAATGTCTTCGGCGGCGCCTGCGCCCAGGGGCATCCGGTGGGCTCCACCGGCTCGCGCATCATCGTCACCCTGATCAACGCGCTGGAGCGCCGCGGCAAGAAGCGCGGCATCGCGGCGCTGTGCATCGGCGGCGGCGAAGCCACCGCGATCGCCGTCGAACTGGAAGGCTGATCCGCCAGCAGACACTGAGCCAACCTGATGCTTGAAACGACACGAGGCCCGGATCATTGATCCGGGCCTCGTGTCATCGTGCGGCCTGCAATGCTCTCAGGCAGCGATCAAGGGCTCAGCCTTCCGAGCCCTGACGCTGGCGCCGCTTAGCCATAGCGACCGGTGATGTAGTCCTCGGCCTTCTTGGTGTTCGGGTTGGAGAACATGGTCTTGGTGTCGTTGTACTCCACCAGCTCACCCATGTGGAAGAAGGCGGTGTAATCGGCGACACGCGCCGCCTGCTGCATGTTGTGCGTCACGGTGACGATGGAGAACTGGGTCTTCAGCTTGTCCATCAGGTCTTCGATGGTCGCGGTGGAGATCGGGTCGAGTGCCGAGGTCGGCTCATCCATCAGGATGACGTCCGGCTTGACCGCGATGGCACGCGCGATGCACAGACGCTGCTGCTGACCACCGGACAGCGAGGTGCCCGGCTGGTCGAGAATGTCCTTCACTTCTTCCCACAGACCCGCATCACGCAGCGCGCTCTCGACCAGATCATCCTTGTCGGCGCGACGGCTGACCAGGTCGTGCATGGTCGGCGCGTAGGCGATGTTGTCGTAGATGGACTTGGGGAACGGGTTCGGCTTCTGGAACACCATGCCGACGCGACGACGCAATGCCACTTCATCCATGTTGCGCGCGTTGACGTCACGGCCATCCATCTCGACCAGACCTTCGATGCGCACGCTGCGGATCAGGTCATTCATGCGGTTCAGGCAGCGCAGGAAGGTCGACTTGCCACAACCGGACGGGCCGATCAGAGCGGTGACGTTCTTCTGGAAGACATCGATGTTGATGTTCTTCAACGCCTGCTTCTCGCCGTACCACAGGTTGAGGTCTTCCACGCGAATGGCCAGCTCGTGGTTGGCATCTTCGTTGATGACGACCGGGCTACCGGGACGAGTGGCGGCGGCAGGCTTGGCGGGAGTGGCGACGGTGCTGTTCATGTCTCGTATTCCTTGATGAGTCGTGGGCCAGGGCTAAGGGTGGAAGGCGACCGGCCAATCGGCGGGCCGCCTCGCAGCTGCCTACCAGCGACGCTCGAATTTCTTGCGCAGCATCACGGCTGCGGCATTGAGTAGGATCAGCACTGACAGCAGCACCAGGATGCCCGCCGCAGTACGTTCAACATAGGCCTGCTCCGGCTCGCCCGCCCAGGTGAATATCTGGGCCGGCAGCACGGTGGCAGCCTGGGTGATGGCGGTCGGCGCATCCGGAATGAAGGCCACCATGCCGACGATGATCAACGGCGCGGTCTCGCCCATCGCCTGTGCCAGGCCGATGATGGAACCGGTCAGGATTCCCGGCAGTGACAGCGGCAGCACGTGGTCACGCACCACCTGCCAGCGGGAGCAGCCGACGCCGAAGGCGGCCTGACGAATGGTGTCCGGTACGCTGCGCAGCGCCGAGCGCGTGGTGATGATGATCACCGGCAAGGTCATCAGACCCAGCGTCAGACCACCGACCAGCGGGGAGGAACGCGGCATGCCGAAGAAGTTGATGAAGATCGCCAGACCCAGCAGACCGAACAGGATCGACGGCACCGCCGCCAGGTTGTTGATGTTGATCTCGATGGCCTGGGTGAAGCGGTTGTCCGGAGCGAACTCCTCCAGATAGACCGCCGTCAGCACGCCGACCGGGAAGGCGAAGGCCAGCGTGACCAGCAGTGTCAGGATCGTGCCCATCGCGGCCGACCAGATACCGGCGTATTCCGGCAGCTTCGAATCACCGGTGGTGAAGAAGTTGATGTTGAACTTGAGCTCGGCCGTGCCGTTCTCGATCATGCGATCCAGCACGGCGGTCTGCTTGGGCTTCAGGTGTGACTTGTGGCCCTTGAGGTACTGGTCGACCTGGTCATCGGCGATCACCCAGCGGTCGATCGTCTGCCCCATCAGGCTGGCGTCAGCGGCCATGTCGCGCGGCAGCTGGCGCAGCCAGCCGCGGCTGACCAGATCACGCACGTCTTCTTCCACCGCTGCCAGCGGGATTTCCTGCGACTGCTCGCTGTAGGTGACCGGCACGTGCAGTTCTGCCTGCTGGAAGGCCGGGTAGCCGCGCATGACCATGTCGCCGATGAAGACCACCAGGAAGGTGGCGGCCAGGGCGAGTGCGCCCATGGACATGAATTTCAGGCGCTTGGTGCGGCGATGACGGCCCTTCAGCTGGGCCGAGATATCGTCGAATGAATGGCTCATGTCTAGTCTCGGCCTCAGAGGTTGTTGGCGCTGTACTTCTCACGGAAGCGGCGGATCAGGACCACCGAGACCATGTTCAGCAGCAGAGTGACAACGAACAGCACCAGACCCAGCGCGAAGGCCGACAGAGTCTCGGCACTCGCGAATTCCTGGTCGCCGGTCAACGCGGCAACGATGCGCACCGTGACGGTGGTCATGTCTTCCAGCGGGTTGGCGGTCAGGTTCGGACGCATGCCCGCCGCCATCACCACGATCATCGTCTCGCCGAGGGCGCGTGACATGGCCAGCAGAGACGCGGAGATGATGCCCGGCAGCGCGGCCGGCAGGATGACGTTGCGGATGGTCTCGCCGTGGGTCATGCCCAGCGCCAGAGAGCCCTGACGCATGGTGTCCGGCACGGAAGTGATGACGTCATCGGACAGTGAGGAGATGAACGGAATGATCATGATGCCCATGACCAGACCCGGCGCCAGCGCGTTGTTGTAGGACGCCTCGATGCCCAGCGGCGAGAAGATGTCGACGATCAGCGGCGCGACGGTGATGGCGGCGAAGAAGCCGTAGACCACGGTCGGGATACCGGCGAGCACTTCCAGCACCGGCTTGGCGACGGTACGCACGCTCTCGGGGGCGAACTCCGCCATGTAGACCGCGGCGAGCAGACCGATGGGAATGGCCACCAGCATCGCGATCAGGGTGATCATGAAGGTACCGGCGAACAGCGGTACGGCACCGAAGTTGGCGGTGCTCTCGACGCCTTCACCACGGCCGGCGGCCATCTGGAAGCTGTTGCCCGGATCCCAGGTGGTGCCGGTGATGAAGGTCCAGAAGCTTTCCATCTGGAAGAAGCGGATGGCCTCGAAGATGATGGAGACCAGAATGCCGAACGTCGTGACGATGGAAATCATCGCCGCGCCGATCAACACATAACGAATGAGGGTCTCGATGGCATTGCGCGCATGGAAATCAGGCTTCACCAGGGCGAGGCCGATGACCAGGCCGACGGCTGCGACGACCAGACTGGCGATCAGCAGCTGCATGCCTTCGATATCGATATCTGCGGTGGCAATCGCAACGACGGCTGCCAGACCGACCAGCAGAGCAGGCCCTGCGCTGGAGATTGCCGTGAACCAGCCGTACTGATCCGGCTGGGCGTACATTTCAGCACCGCTGGCACGCACACGCTGTGCCTTGCTGCGGCCGCTGAAGAAGGCCACCAGGCCAGCCAGCGCCACGATGCCTATGAAGAAGAGAAAGATCTGCTGAGTCTGCATCTTTCGGGTCCCGGAGTCGCGTTGTTCACAGGGGGAAGGCTTCATGCCTTGCGAAACCCTGCGACCAGTCAAGCAAACGGGCCGGCTGCCAAGGGCAACCGGCCGCGTCAGAGGGTCAGCTGCGTTGCTTACTTCTGGAGATCGGCCAGAGTCAGCTTGGTGCGCTCAGCGACCTGCTCGCGAAGTGTGGCGCGCTCTTCCTTCGGCAACGGGATCAGACCGATGCCCTTCAGGTAGCCCAGCTCACCGATCATCTTCTCGCTCATGAACAGGTCGTTGTAGGCCTGCTGAGCCGGCACGTCATCCTTGTGCTGGTTCTTCACGTAGTAGAACAGGGAGCGGGAGACCGGGTACTCGCCAGAGGAGATGGCATCGGCTTCCGGCTGCACGCCATCGATGGAAGCACCGACGACCTTGTCAGCATTCTCTTCGAGGAAGGAGTAGCCGAAGATACCGAAGGCTTCGGTGTTCTCGACCAGCTTCTGGATGATCAGGTTGTCATTCTCGCCGGCAGCGATGTAGTGACCGTCCTGACGGATGTTGGTGTAACCCTCACCGCCGTAGCCTTCCATCTCTTCGGTGGAGACTTCCATCACCAGCTCTTCGAAGGCGTCACGAGTACCGGAAGTGGAAGGCGGCCCGTAGACGGTGATCTTGCGGTCCGGCAGGGAGGAGTCGATCTCGGACCACTTGGTGTAGGGGTTGTCGACCAGCTTGCCGTCGACCGGCACCTGAGCGGCGACCGCCAGGGTGATCTGCTCACGGGTCAGGTCGATGCTGCCATCGCGGACAGACTGGGCGAAGGCGATACCGTCGAAGCCGATCATGGCTTCGGTGATATCGGTCACGCCGTTCTCTTCACAGCGCTCGAATTCAGACGTCTTCATGCGACGAGAGGCGTTGGTGATGTCCGGGGTGCTGTCACCGACACCTTCACAGAACAGCTTCATGCCGCCGCCGGAACCGGTGGATTCGATGACCGGAGTCGGGAAATCGCTGGTGGCACCCAGCTCTTCAGCGACGTAGCTGGAGAACGGATAGACCGTGGAAGAACCCACGATGCGCAGCTGTTCACGGGCTTCTGCAGCACCAACTGATGCAGCGATGACAGCCACTGCGAGACCGGACTTGAGGAACGCCTTCATGCCTGAAACTCCTTGCGATAGGAATGAGCCAGTGAGGTGGCTTCTTGTCTACAGGGAGTACCTTGCCAAGCATTCATGACAACTGTGTGACAGTCGCCGGCTCAAGCCTTTCTCAGTCGGACGGCGTCTCATGGCGCGCCAGGGCGCGGCGCCCTGCCAGCACCCGCAGCAGAATATTGCTGACCAGCGCCGTGCCCAGCATGCCGAGAATCATCGGCCACAGGCTGTCCATCGCCAGACCTGCGATCAGCATGCCGATCACGGCGCCACTGGCAAACTGCATGCTGCCGATCAGCGCATTGGCCGTGGCGCTGATGCGCGGGAAATACTCCAGCGCCGAGGAGATCGCGTTGGGCGCCACCATGCCGTTGGCCCCGACGAACACCATCAGCAGCGGTGCGATGACGTAGAGCAGGTCCAGCCCCAGTGCCAGCGCCGATACCAGCAGGATGGCGGCAGACAGCTGGATACCGATGCCGATGCGCAGCAGACGCGGCGGCGACAGGCGTGACAGCAGGCGCACGTTGAGACGGTTGGCGGTGAACATGAACAGGATGTTGGCGCCGAACAGCACCGGGTACCAGGCGGCCGTCACTCCGAAATGCTGCATATAGACGTAGGGCGACGCGGTGATGAAGGCGAACATGCCACCGAAGCCCATCGCCTGCGTCAGCGCATAGCCCATCGCCGGCCCGTGGCGCAGCACGCTGGCATAGTCACGCGCGACCTGCAGGAGGCTGGCCGGCGGCTCGTCCGCCTCACGCTTGCGTCGGGTCTCGGGCAAGCGCAGCGGCAGCACCACCAGCAGGAAGGCGGCATAGGCGGCCAGGAAGGCGAAGATCAGCCACCAGCCCGCCATGCCCAGCAGCAGACTGCCGATGGCAGGCGCGATCAAGGGCGCCAGCATCATGATCACCGCGACGGTGGACAGCACCTTGGCCGCCTCGCGGCCACTGAAGCAGTCGCGCACGATCGCCGAGGAATTGACCACCGAGGCGCCGCCGCCCAGCGCCTGCAGGAAGCGCAGCGCATAGAGCCCCTCGAGGCTCTCGACCTGGGTGATGGCCAGACTCGCCAGCAGGAAGACGAAGATGCCTGACAGCAGGACCGGCTTGCGCCCGATACGGTCTGACAGCGGGCCGAAGATCAGCTGCCCCAGCGAGAAGCCGAGCAGGAAGACCGACAGCGACAGCTCCGTATGGTGCACCGTGGTCGCCAGGTCTTCTGCCATGGCCGGCAATGCCGGCAGATAGGCATCGATGGCCAATGGAGCCAGGGCCGTATTGGCCGCGACCAGCAAGGCCAGCTGACGGGTTTGACGCTTGTCCACATCCCCTCCTGCAATCGTTTGTCGATGGTATGTCCACGTGCCGAAAACGCCACGCCCTTGCCGTCAGATGACGACAGTGGGCGCGCCGCCGCACAATTGATACAGTTGACCTACACAGGTGACGAATGTCACATCACGCTGATGAAATCCCCGCGGATCATCCACTTGGGGCGATCGGCCCGAGATGTCTTCACAGCCGGCAGGCGTGGGTGCACACTCGGTGGCAGCGCTCGCTCCGGCGGCCCCTGCCCTTCACCTCTTGCCTTATTCATGAGGGCCACTCACCCCTTCGGGTGGCTCACGCTCAGTACAGGAAACTCTTGCATGGCACAGGACAAGCTCTCCCAACTCAAGGAAATGACCACCGTCGTCGCCGACACCGGTGACCTCGAGGCCATTCGTCGCTTCGCGCCCACTGATGCTACCACCAACCCGTCACTGATCCTGCAGGCCGCTCAGGACCCGTCACGTCGCGAGCGCCTGACCGAAGTCGCGCGCAAGGCCACCGACATCGATGATGCCGTCGACGCCGTGGCCGTGGATATCGGTACCGAGATCGCCGGCCTGGTGCCGGGCTATGTCTCCACCGAGGTCAGCGCCCGTCTGTCCTTCGATGCCGACGAGACCATCCGTCGCGCGCATCGCATCATCGAGCGCTACGCCGCCAATGGCGTCGGTCAGGAACGCATCCTGATCAAGACCGCCTCTACCTGGGAAGGCATTCGCGCCGCCGAGAAGCTCGAGCGCGAAGGCATCCGCACCAACCTGACGCTGCTGTTCAGCTTCGCCCAGGCCCAGGCCTGTGCCGATGCCGGCGTGACGCTGATCTCGCCCTTCGTCGGTCGTATCCTCGACTGGCACAAGGCCAATCAGCCGGACGCCGACTTCAGCGGCGACAACGACCCGGGCGTGAAGTCGGTCAAGGCCATCTACGAGCACTACAAGGGTCACGGCTACAAGACCATCGTGATGGGCGCCAGCTTCCGCAACACCGGCGAGATCGAAGCGCTGGCCGGCTGTGACCGCCTGACCATCTCGCCGGCACTGCTGGGTGAGCTGGCCGAGAGCACCGGCCCGCTGGAACGTCGCCTGCTGGCCGCCGATGCCGAGCAGAACGTGCCGGAAGTGCTGACCGAGTCCAACTTCCGCTGGGACATGAACGAAGATGCCATGGCCACCGAGAAGATGGGCGAAGGTATCCGCAAGTTCATGGCCGATCAGCGCAAGCTCGAGACTCTGCTGGCCGAACTGCGCAGCCACTGAGCCTGAGGGGCAATGCCCGGAACTGACCATCGCCAGCGAGCCTGACGTACCCAAGGCAGCTGGCTACAGAGACCGAGCATAGCGCCGATGATGAGCTCTTGTTAAGCAAGAGCTCATTGAATGGCCAAGGCAACAAAAAGCGCCTGCCGTATTTCACGGCAGGCGCTTTTTTGTGCTTTCAGCAGCGTGCTGTCAGGCTCAACGTCCCAGCGCGCCTTCAGTGCGGCTGGCGATGCTCCTCGCTTTCCAGCAGCTCGATCAGCGGCTGGAACTCCAGGCGGTTGTGGCCGTTCAGGCACATCAGCAGCCGGTGAGCCTCGAGAATGCGTCCGCGCAGCTCCTGTTCCTGCTGGGGCGAGACATCGGCGTCATCCTGAGACTCGTTCAGCGCTGGCGCATTGCAGCAGGAAGCCCCGTCCAGATCGGCCTGGTCCGCCTCCGGCAGGCTGCCGGCGTCCACGACACTGGCCACCTCGTCGAACCCCATCACCTTGAGCATGGTCAGCACGTCGGGATGGGCAGCCACCACCTGCGCCGGCATCACCAGCCGGTCGCGGACCGCCAGCGCCAGCTTGGCCAGAAAGCCCAGTGCGGTGGAATCGACATTGGTCGCTTCGCGCAGATCGATGATCACGCTTTCCAGTCCCTCAACCGCAGCCACGCGCTGTACCTGCTGATCCAGCGTGGCACACAGCGTCAGGCGTACATCACCGGATAGCTTGAGCACGAACAGGCCGTCTTCGAACACGGCCTGGATACGTCCTTCATCCATCATGGAATCCTGTCAGCGTCATCAAGGTAAGGTCATCCGGCAGCTCGCCATCCAGCGCCAGTCCACGACGCAATCCTTGCACATCCTCACTGCTCAGAATCCGTTGATGCAGTGCTCGAGTCCTGTCCTCCAGTGCCTCGCCCGGCAGGCATTCCAGTACACCATCACTGGCCAGCCACAGACGGAAGCGCTCAGGAAGCGCCACACGATACGCTGGATAGCGGGTGTCTGGGAAGAGCCCCACCGGCCGACCGCTGCCTTCCAGCTCACGCAGCTCGCCGTCGGGCGTGACCAGTACCGGCATCGGCAGCTGGGCGCCCAGGGTGTAATGCAGCGTGCGCGTGTCACGGTCCATCACACCACACATCACCGTGGCATGCTTGCCGATACCACTGTCGATCAGTTCACGGTTGAGCAGTGCCAGCCACTCGGGGCCGAAGGTTTCCGGCGTATGTTCCTCCCAGTGGCGGATCGCCCGTGCGAACAACAGCTTGAGCAGCACGGTCACGAAGGCCGACGAGGCGCCATGACCGGAGACATCCGCAAAGTAGAACAGGCTGAAGCGTTCGTCGATCGCCTGATACTCGAGGAAGTCACCCGACAGATACAGCGACGGCGACAGGCAGTATTCATAACTGACGCCATTGATGTGCTGCCCGCTCTGGGGCAGCAGACGCTGCTGGATCTGGCCACCGGCCTGCTGGTCCTGACGCAGCAGCGCCAGATGCGTCTCCAGGTGCTCGTTGAGCTCCTCGAGGCGCGCGCGTGCCTTGGCGTGCTCATGGGCCAGCTGGTGATGCTCCGCCGCCCGCTTGAGCAGGCTGCGCAATACCGAGCCATGCTCGCGCGGCGAGATGAGGTAATCGACCAGCCCGGCCTCCACCGCCGGCAGCAGGCATTCATCGCCACGGCTCTCGGCCACCACCACCGTCGGCAGGCGCTCGGCCAGACGCGCCCACTCATGACTGGAAACGGCCTCGACATGCGCGACCACCACCGCCACCCCGCTGGGCAGTGTCGCGATGCCATCACAGGCCGCCACCGCACAGCGTTCATCCGTCAACAGGTTCGCCAGCGCATCACGCCGCGAGCCGGGAAGATCAATCAGACCGATCAACAGACGCTTGCCTTGCTCATCCGCCATGCCAACCCCTCATTCCCGTCCTTACTGCCATCCACTCGCAGTCTTGATGCTGCTTGCCCTCGCGACCGGCACCACTGAGCATTCACGGTACCGGTCGCCTGCTGCGGGTGACGCGTTACTGGCTGTCATCTTCCGGTGCGAAGGCACCGTCGAGATCGGCATCATCGAAGCTGTCGCTGGCGAAGGGATCATCGCCCAGCTTGCCATCGTTGATCTCGAAGTTGCGGCGCTGCAGGTAGGCATCACGAATGAAGCTGTAGCGATCGCCCTGGATCAGCTTCTCCTGCTCGAGCAGACCGGCACGGGTATCGACCAGATCCAGCGCCTTCAGGCCGTAACGCACCTTGTCGTCTTCGACGTAGTTGACGGGATCAGCGAAGTAATCCACCGGCATGCCCGCGGTATCACGCACGGTACTCGGACCGAACAGCGGCAGCACGAGATACGGCCCCTGCCCTGCGCCCCAGACGGCGAGGGTCTGACCGAAGTCTTCCTCGTCCACTGTCCAGCCAAGCTCGCTGGCCGGGTCGAACAGGCCGCCGATGCCGACGGTGGAGTTGAGCAGCAGACGGCCGGTGGAGACACCGGCGTTGGCCCACTTCCACTGCAGCACCGAGTTGAACATGGTGCTGACCTCTCCCAGATTGGAGAAGAAGTTGCCCACGCCATCCTGTACCAGCTCCGGCGTCACATAGTCATAGCCCTGCGCGACCGGCTTGAGGGCATAGCGGTCCAGGGTGTCATTGAAGGTATAGACGTTACGGTTGAAGCCCTCCCAGGGGTCCTGAGGGTTCGGCTCGCTGTCTCCGGTGCTGGCGCAACCCGCCAGCAGGGACATGGCCAGCAGTGCCGGCAGGGAAGTCTTGATCGTGTGCATCTCGTCACCTGTAAGTCTATTGGATTCCTGCAGCGGTCCTTGCCACATCCCTGGCTGTCAGGTCCGGTCTTCTTTATACGTTCCGCGCCCGCCAAGAGCCAGCACAGGCCACGTGGATTCGCGCAATGTCCTGCTTCAACCGCAGCGTTTTAGCAGCACGCTGCCGGCACTGTAGCCTGCCCCGAAAGAACACAATACCCCCAGGCTCCCCGGCGCCAGATCAGCGTGATGGAGATGGAAGGCGATCACCGAGCCCGCGGAGCTGGTATTGGCGTAGCGATCGAGAATGATCGGCGCTTCCTCGCTCGACGGGTCACGCCCCAGCACGCGCCGCGCGATCATGTCGTTCATGTGGCGGTTGGCCTGGTGCAGCCACATGCGATCAAGATCACCGCCGTCTGCCTCGATCTCGCCCAGATGGGTGGTGATCAGCTCGGCCACCATCGGGCAGACCTCGCGGAAGACGCGCCGCCCTTCCTGGATGAACAGCTTGTCATCGGCCTTTACACGATAGCTTGCGCTGTCGAGTGTCATCGCGGATGCCACGTCGTCCTCAAGCACTGCCGTGCGATTGAGGAAGCCGAAATTGTTGCGTATCGCGTTGGAGAAGCGCGTCACCAGACGCGTGCCGAGCACCTCGAAGCCATCGGTGCGCGTGGCGACATCCGCCGCTTCCAGCACCACGGCCGTGCAAGCATCCCCGAAGATGAAGTGGCTGTCACGGTCGCGGAAGTTGAGATGCGCACTGCAGATCTCCGGATTGACCATCAGCACACGCTTGGCGCTGCCGCTGCGAATCGCGTTGGCGGCGGTCTCGATGCCGAAGGTGGCGGAGCTGCACGCCACGTTCATGTCGAAGGCATAGCCACCGGCCTCAAGCGCGGCCTGCAGTTCCACCGCCACCGCCGGATAGGGGCGCTCGAGGTTGGAACAGGCCACGATGACCAGATCCAGGTCCGCGGCGTTGACGCCCGCCGCCGTCAGCGCTTCACGCGCGGCCGCCACGCCCATCTCGCACTGCACCGAGGGCTGGTCATTGGCGCGCGCCGGCAGGCGTGGGCGCATGCGCTCCGGGTCGAGAATGCCCTCGGCATCCAGCACGTAGCGGCTGTGGATACCCGAGGCCTTGACGATGAATTCGGCGCTGGACTCGGTGCGCGCCTCTCGCTCACCACGTGCGATGGCGTCGGCATTGGCGACATTGTCCGCCGCCCCCCAGGCATTGAAGGACGCCACCAATGCCTCGTTGCTGATGGCATTGGGCGGCGTATAGAGCCCGCTGCCGGTGATCAGTACGCGATGATTGCCGCTGGCGCTCATGGACTGACCGGCGTTGGCGTGTTGCGTATCGGCAGCGTGATCATTGTCATTGTTTGGCATGCATCCACTCCTGACAGTGCTATCCCGCGGGATATCACCAGAATTGAGCGGGGCACGACCCGGCGCCGCGTCGTCATGCCCCATGTTCAGTGTACGCTGTCTCGGCGATTCCAGGCGCCCGAGTCAGCATTTGTCGGGCGATCACAGTGAATGCTTAAACAGCAATTCCTGTCTGCAGCTTGGGCCATCCCGCCGCGGCACGCCTCCACGTACCGGTCACGCAAGCCCCTGATGCCACGCACAGCGCCCTGGAATGGCCCCAGCCAAGGCAGAGCTTCAGCCAAGACAGAGCTCAGCCTCAGGACATCAGCGGCGCGCCATCAGCTCCTGCCAGCGCTTCTCGAGGCGTTTGGCGGAGACGGTCTCCAGGGTGCCGAGCTGCTGGGCAAACAGCGAGACGCGCAGTTCCTGCAGCCACCAGCCGAACTCTTCCAGCTCCGCATCCGGCAGCCCCTGCTCGCGCGCCTTGCTCAGGCGGGCATCAAGGCGGGATTCGAAGCCCTTGACCTCCTCCATGTCACGCTGGTCGCGCATGCGCTCACGCGGCGCCTTGTCGAGACGGATCAGCATCGCCTCCACATAGCGCGGCAGCTGATGCAGCCATTCACCGGAGGCCTGGATGAAGCCCGGTGTGATCAGGCGCGCCTGCTGGGCCTTGAGATCAGTCACCACCAGCGCCATCGAGAAGTCGATCTTGCCCTTGAGGCGCTTGGAAAGCTCCAGATGCTGTTTGAGCGCGGCCTCCAGCGGCTTGAGCAGCGCCTCGGCGTGCGGCACCAGCTCGGCCCGCCTGTCATCGAGACGCGCCTGCAGCTCGCTGCGCGAACGCGGCAGCGGCTCGACGGCCATCACCTGCTCGAAGACGCTGTAGATGAAGTCATCCGCCAGCTGGCGACGCGTGCCGACCTTGGCGAACAGCAGCGCACAGCGCTCCAGCGCCTTGAGGTCACGGTCCAGATAGCGCACCTGGTCGGGCAGGCGTGCCATCGCCAGACGCGTGATGCCATCACGGTGCGCGGCGGCGGCCTTGGCCGGATGATCGAACAGCTCCACGCTCAGATTCTGCTCGACCTGAGCCGTCGCGCTGGCAGGCGCATGGCTTGACGGCGCGCTGTTCTTGCCGGTCTTGCGCGCCAGCTTGCGCTGCTTGGCGCTCATGCCGCTGTCAGCAGGCGCCGCCTTCACCACCAGCGCCGGGTAGGCCTCGACGCGGATGCCCGCCTGGGTGGTGCTGTGCGAGGTGGCGATCGGCGTTTCCGGCAGATCTTCCAGTACTTCGCTGTCGGCTTCACGGCTGCGGTTGGCCATCGCCCGCGCGGCGGCCGCGGCCGAGTCCTTGAAGCGTGCTTCCAAGGCTTCGAGATCACGCCCTTCGCCCAGCACCTTGCCGTCCTGATCGACGATGCGCAGGTTCATCTTCAGGTGCGGTTCCAGCGTTTCGGGCGCCCAGGCATCCTGCGGCAGGCGCAGGCCAGTCTTGACGCGCATGAACTCGGCCAGCGCATCGGTCAGCGGCACGTCGTCCGGGGTCAGCGCCTCAAGTGCGGCATCGACCCAGTTGGGAATCGGCACCACCTGCTTGCGGTACTGCTTGGGCAGCGACTTCATCAGCGCGATGGCCTTGTCGCGCAACAGCCCCGGCACCAGCCATTCGATGCGATAGCGCGGCAGCTGCGAGAGCATCGCCGCCGGCACGATCATCGTCACGCCGTCATCCACCGCACCGGGCGCGAAGTGATAGCTCAGCGGATAGGCGACGCTGTTGTGGTGCAGCTGTTCGGGGTAGCGCGCGACGGTGACTTCCTCGGCGTCGCGCGCCATCAGGTCGTCGAGATTCAGATGCAGGACATCGGGGTTGTCGCGCTCGGCCTCCTTGCGCCACTTGTCGAAGCTGCGCCCGTTGTAGATGCCTTCCGGAATCCGCTCGGCATAGAAGGCGAACAGCGTCTCTTCGTCGACGAGGATGTCCCGCTTGCGCGCGCGGTCCTCAAGCTCACCGACCTCATCCATCAGGCCGCGATTGTGGGCGAAGAACGGCGCACGGGTCTGGAATTCGCCCTCGACCAGCGCGCGGCGAATGAACAGCTCGCGAGACTCTTCCGGCGCCAGCGGGCCGTAATGCACCTTGCGCGCGGTGACGATGGGCAGCCCGAACAGGGTCACCTGCTCACTGGCGACCACCTGGGCACGCTTCATCTCCCAGTGCGGCTCGCTGTAGCTGCGCTTGACCAGATGCTCGGCCAGCGGCTCGACCCACTCGGGCTTGATCGCCGCGACCTGACGCGCGTAGAGCTTGGTGGTCTCGACCATCTCGGCCGCCATCACCCACTTGGGCGACTTCTTGGCCACACCGGAGCCCGGGTGAACGAAGAAGCGTCGGTTGCGCGCGCCGAGATACTCGCGATTTTCCTGCTTGAGGCCAAGATTGGAGAGCAGCCCGGTCAACAGCGCGCGATGCAGTGATTCGTGATCGATGGCCACCGACGGACGGCGGCCCTGCCCCGGTGAGGCCAGTACCCGCGCGGTGACCTCGGCCTGCGCCTCGGCGTCGCGCTCGTGCTGGGCGCTGGTCATCTCCAGCCCCAGGTCGCGCGTCAGCTGCTTGAGCTGGCGGAAGGTGTCATGCCACTCGCGCAGGCGTAGATAGTTGAGGAAGCGCGCCTTGCACCAGCGGCGCAGCGGGTTGGCACCCAGCGCATCCCGCGCCAGTTCGAAGCCTTCCCACAGATTCAGCCAGCTGACGAAGTCGGAGTTGTCGTCATCCCACTCATGGTGGACCTGATCAGCCTGCTGGCGCTTGTCGGCAGGGCGCTCGCGCGGGTCCTGGATCGACAGCGCGCTGACGATGATCAGCACTTCACGCAGGCAGCCGCGCGAGGCGCCCTCAAGCACCATGCGCGCCAGACGCGGGTCGATGGGCAGACGCGCCAGGGTGCGGCCATCACGGCTCAGTCGGTTGTGTTCATCCACCGCGCCCAGTTCGCGCAGCAGGCGGAAGCCATCGGTGACGAAGCGCGAATCCGGCGCATCGACGAAGGGAAACTTCTCGATGTCGCCCAGCTTGAGCGACAGCATCGACAGGATCACCGAGGCCAGATTGGTGCGCTGGATTTCCGGCTCGGTGTATTCCGGGCGCGCGAGGAAGTCCTCCTCGCTGTAGAGGCGGATGCACAGGCCTTCGGCGATACGCCCGCAGCGGCCCTTGCGCTGGTTGGCGCTGGCCTGGCTGATCGGTTCCACCGGCAGACGCTGGATCTTGGAGCGATAGCTGTAGCGGCTGATGCGCACCAGGCCCGGGTCGATCACGTAGCGGATGCCCGGCACGGTCAGCGAGGTCTCGGCGACATTGGTGGCCAGCACGATGCGGCGGCCACGATGCGGCTGGAAGACGCGGTTCTGCTCTTCGTTGGAGAGGCGCGCGTACAGTGGTAGCACCTCGGTATCACGCAGCTGGGCGCGACGCAGGGTGTCAGCGGTGGCGCGGATCTCGCGCTCGCCGGGCAGAAAGATCAACACGTCACGCGGGCCCTGCATCCAGCCCTTCTCGCGCTCGATCACCGACAGCTCTTCCACCGCGCGCAGGATGCCTTCCTGCAGGCTGAGGTCTTCCTCATCCTCGGCATCGCGCACCAGCGGCAGGTACTGGGTCTCGACCGGGAAGTTGCGCCCGCTGACCGAGACGATGGGCGCCGGCGTGCCATCCTGGGCCGCGAAGTGCTGACTGAAGCGCTCCACGTCGATGGTCGCCGAGGTGATGATGATCTTGAGGTCCGGACGGCGCGCGGTGAGACGCTTGAGGTAACCGAGCAGGAAGTCGATGTTCAGACTGCGCTCGTGGGCCTCATCGATGATGATCGCCTCGTAGCGGCTCAGGTCCGGGTCATGCTGGGTTTCCGCCAGGAGGATACCGTCGGTCATCAGCTTGATCAGCGTCGACGGGCCGGTGGTGTCGTTGAAGCGCACCTGATACCCGACCGTCTCGCCGAGTGTCGTCTCGAGCTCCTCGGCCAGACGCGCCGCCACCGAGCGCGCCGCCAGACGGCGTGGCTGGGTGTGGCCGATCAGGCCGTTGCGTCCCAGCCCCATCTCCAGACACAGCTTGGGCAGCTGGGTGGTCTTGCCCGAGCCTGTCTCACCGGCGACCACCACGATCTGATGTTCGGCAAGCGCGGCGAGGATGTCTTCGCGACGCTCCACCACCGGCAGTTCCGGCGGATAGTTGAGCGCGGCGGGTGTCTGCCAGCGTGCCAGTGCCGTCTCGCGCGCGGCGCGCTGGGCGATGCTCGCCTCCAGGCGGCTCTCGATGTCGTTGATGGCACGATCGACCGGCTTGCCTTCCTTGAGACGCCGCCGCAGGCCAGCCAGGCGCTTGCCCAGTTCGCGCTGATCACGGCTCAGGGCGCGTTCAAGGCGAGCCGCGAGGGCTTCAAGACGCGCATGTTCGGACGGTGCGGTAGCGGTGTCGCTCAAGGACTGCCTCTTCTCAACCAGCGACCACACGCCACGCGCGCAGCCGGAAACTCTCGGGAATTCAGCCTCACGCTCGCCTGCACGAGGCAGCAAGCCATGACGCCTGAATGACAAAACGGCCCGTCAACAAGTGACGGGCCGTCCATTGTAGCCCTGCGCGTAGCCGCGCCCAACCTTGGCGGCGCTTGTTCCCTGCCACGCCGCCGGCTCAGCGCTGCCCTCAGTACTGTCCTCAGTGCTCGCGTAGCGGCGTATTGCCACCGCTCTCTTCGCTGTCGCGCAGCTCACGGCGCAGCACCTTGCCGACGTTGGTCTTGGGCAGTTCATCGCGGAATTCGACGAAGCGCGGCACCTTGTAGCCGGTCAGCTGCTCCTTGCACCAGCTGCGCAGGCTGTCGCGATCCAGATCCGGGTTGCTTGAGACCACGAACAGCTTGATCGCCTCGCCGCTCTGCTCGTCCGGCACGCCCACGGCCGCCGCCTCGACGATATCCGGATGGCCGCTGACCACGTCCTCGATCTCGTTGGGGAACACATTGAAGCCGGAGACGATGATCATGTCCTTCTTGCGATCGACGATGCGCACGAAGTCATCTTGCTGGATGACCGCGATATCGCCGGTGCGGATGAAGCCCTCGTCATCCATCGCCTCACGCGTGGCATCGTCACGCTGCCAGTAGCCCTTCATCACCTGGGGGCCGCGCACGCACAACTCGCCCGGCGCATCACGCCCCAGCGTCACGCCATCGGCGTCCACCACCTTGAGCTCGGTGCCCGGCACCGGCTTGCCGATGGTACCCAGCTGCAGCTCACGCGGCGGATTGAAGCTGACGATGGGCGAGGTCTCGGTCATGCCGTAGCCCTCGGCGATCGGGCAGCCGGTGACGGCTTCCCAGCGTTCGGCCGCGCTGCGCGTCAGCGCCATGCCGCCGGAGATGGTCAGCTTGAGACTCGAGAAGTCCAGCGCCTTGAAGTCATCACGCTGACACAGCGCCGAGAACAGCGTGTTGAGGCCGACGAAGGCGGTGAACGGTGTCCTGGCCAGTGTCTTGATGAAGCCATCGATATCGCGCGGATTGGTGATCAGCACGCTGTGGTTGCCGCTCTCCATGCTGTAGAGGCAATTCACCGTGAAGGTATAGATGTGATAGACCGGCAGCGGCGCGATCAGCACCTCCTGGCCTTCATTGAGCACATCACTGATCACGCCACGCGCCTGCAGCATGTTGGCGACCAGATTGCGGTGGGTCAGCATGGTGCCCTTGGCGACGCCGGTGGTACCGCCGGTGTACTGCAGCGCGGCGATGTCCTCGGGCTGGCGCGTGACACGCGTGTGCGAGAGCCCCGCCCCGCGCTTGAGCACGTCACGTAGGCCGTGTGCGTCGGGCAGGTGGTACTTCGGCACCATCTTCTTGACGTAGCGCACCGCCAGATTGATCAGCGGACGCTTGGGGAAGTCATGCAGGTCACCGATCTCGGTGATGATGACCTCCTCGATGTCGGTGCGCTTGAGCACCTTCTCGAGCTTGTCCGCCATGTTGGCCAGAATCACGATGGCGCGGGCGCCGGAGTCATGGAACTGGTGCTGCATCTCGCGCTCGGTGTAGAGCGGGTTGGTGTTGACCACCACCAGACCGGCGCGCAGCGCGCCGAATACCGCCACCGGGAACTGCAGCAGGTTCGGCAGCTGGATGGCGATGCGGTCACCGGGCTCAAGGCCGGTCTCGTGTTCCAGCCAGGCGGCGAAATTGCGCGACAAGCGGTCCACATCGGCGTAGCTGAGCGTCTTGTCCATGCAGCTGAAGGCTGGACGCTCGGCATAGTTGGCGCAGCTGGCCTCGAAGACCTCGAGAATCGAGGGGTAATCCTCGAGACCGGACAACGGCTCACCGCTGACGATCAGGTTGGCGTCCCCGGTCACGGGGCCAGCGTGATCAGACGCCTTGTCGGCTTCCGGGTCTGCCGAGGCGTTGGCAGGATTGGCATCATGCATGGCTTGGGCTCCATGACTGCATTCGTCTGCTGGATCGTGGCCGGGCGCGGAGTCTTTCACTGGCAGCCACAGGCGAGAATTCAGCACTTGTTGTTATCAGGACGTCACGCCCACATGTGAACAATGACATGAATGACGGCGTGATGGGGAAAAGGACGGCGCGACAACGCGCGCGCAGGTGCCGGCAATACACCGACGACACCCCGGCAAGAACCTCCAGGGCCGCCGCGCTTCACCTTAACCAGTCAGGCCAATGATGTAAAACGACCGATTGAAACCATCGTTCACATCCGAAAAAGTCTCGTTAAATCAGATCACTACTCTTGTACGACCTTGGTCAGAGGCTAGCCACGACTGCCAACCTTGCCATGTCGTTATGCGCTTCAGGCCTTTGAGTCGCGCTCGGCTAGCCCTTAACCTTATGCTCATGCAGTCGCGACAGCCGTTGCTGAGCATCATCACTTCACTCAAGCAGCGGGCATGCTCGCTGTCTAGCCGCCAGATACCCAGAGGACCTCGCATGGCCAAGATCTATCAGGACAACTCGCAAGCCATCGGCAATACGCCGCTGGTCAAGATCAACCGCCTCAGCAGCCATCCACGCCTGTACGCCAAGGTGGAAGCCCGCAACCCGGCGTTCTCGGTCAAGTGCCGTATCGGTGCCAGCATGGTGTGGGACGCCGAAGAACGCGGCGTGCTCAAGCCGGGCATGGAGATCATCGAGCCGACCTCCGGCAATACCGGTATCGCGCTGGCCTTCGTCGGCGCGGCGCGTGGCTACCCCGTCACCCTGACCATGCCCTCCTCCATGAGCATGGAACGCCGCAAGGTGCTGAAATCCCTCGGCGCCAACCTGGTGCTGACCGACCCGGCCAAGGGCATGCAGGGCGCCATCGACAAGGCCTGCGAGCTGCAGAAGGCCGAGCCGGAACGCTACTTCCTGCCGCAGCAGTTCTCCAACCCGGCCAACCCGCGCATCCACGAAGAGACCACCGGTCCGGAGCTGTGGGACGCGCTGGATGGCGAGATGGACGTGCTGGTGGCGGGCGTCGGGACCGGCGGCACCATCAGCGGCATCGCCCGCTACTTCAAGACGGTGCGCGGCCAGTCACTCGAAGCCGTGGCGGTGGAGCCGGCGGAATCCGCCATCATCACTCAGCGCATGCAGGGCGAGTCGATCACGCCGGCCCCGCACAAGATCCAGGGCATCGGTGCCAACTTCATTCCCGACAACCTGGACCTGGCGCTGATCGACCGCGTCGAGCCGGTCGCCAGTGAAGACGCCATGGCCATGGCGCGTCGCATCATGCAGGAAGAAGGCATCATGTGCGGCATCTCCTGCGGTGCGGCGATGACCGCGGCGCTGCGTCTGGCGGAAGACCCGGCCTACGCCGACAAGTCCATCGTCGTCATCCTGCCGGACAGCGGCGAGCGCTACCTGTCCTCGCCGATGTTCGCCGGCATGTTCGACGACGTCGAAGGCTGAGCCTCACGCATTGACCAGGCAAAAGCCGCAAACACGAAGGGCCGCGATTGCGGCCCTTCGTGTGTCTGGCGTTCAAGCGCTTTCTACGTCGCTCAGCGTCAGCGACTCAGCCAAACGTCAGCGACTCAGCCAAACGTCAGCGACTCAGCCAAACGTCAGCAGCTCAAGTCAGAAGCCAGCCAATCCGGCTTGCGGCGCGCGGTCGCGGTGCGATCGACCGCCCCGCTCTCGGCCTGCTCCTGCCCTGGCTCTTCCTGGCTCAGCGGCAACTCACCACCGAGGCTGGCGACCAGCTCGCCTTCGCGGAATACCACCAGCTGCCCCGGCAGCAGGCGCTGCCATTGCTCGTTGTCGGTCAGCGGATCGGTGGCGATCACCGAGACCACATCGGCATCGGTGGTGTGCTGCTGGAAGTCGACGCTCATCTCGAAGTCGGTGAGGCTCGCCTGCCCGAAGGGCGCGCGGCGCGTGATGTGCGCCAGCTTGGTGGAGCAGTAGGCGTAGAGATGCACGCCATCGGAGAGCAGCAGATTGAAGACGCCAAGCCCGCGCAGACGCTCGCACTGGGCGTGCAGATGCCGCCACAGGTCTTCGCACCGCGCCGGCGGATTCGGGAAGGCGCGCCGGATCTCGCCGAGCAGGAAGCAGGCGGCGTGCTCGCTGTCCGTGCTGCCCACCGGGCGATAGTACGGCAGGGGCAGTGCCTGCCAGTCCGCCAGCTGACCGTTGTGGGCATAGCACCACTGACGGCCCCACAGCTCGCGCGTGAACGGGTGGGTATTGGCCAGCGTCACCTGGCCGACATTGGCCTGGCGAATATGGCTGATGACCATCTGCGACTTGATCGGATAGTCGAGAATCATGCGCGCGATGGGCGAATCCACCGACGGATGCGGGTCACGGAATTCGCGATAACCGCCCTCTTCATAGAAGGCGATTCCCCAACCATCGCGGTGCGGACCAGTACCCCCGCCTCGCTGCAGAAAACCGGCGAAGCTGAAGCAGATATCGGTCGGCACATTGGCACTCATGCCGAGCAGTTCACACATGGGGTTCCTCCCGCTGAGTCGGCTTGCGCGTCATGCGACGCACCAACATGATCACTACCAGCAGGCCGATCACACCGGCCACGGCGTAGGCGATCATGCGGCTTTGCGGTGATTCTGCCTCACGCTGGGCAAAGTCCGAAGCTCCTTCGAACCACTGACTGATCAACGCAGGCACCTTGTCGATGGGCAGGCGGCCCTTCATCAGCAGATCATTGAGGTCTTCCTTCTCCTCCACCGCCTGATCCAGGCCCTGAATCTCACCGAAGGACTCACCCTCGATGGGCGAGCGATCCAGATTGGCGGCACGCCGCGCCGCATTCTCGTTGAGGGTATAGGGCGCCAGATCGATCACCCGCGAGCTCCCGCCCAGTGCGATGCGCGCGCTGATCTGCACATCGGCACTGACGTCACGCTCCAGCGGCGGCAGTTCGATACGCCAGCGACTCTCGCCCGCTTCCGCCACGCTCAACGGCTCGCCCTGCAGCGTCGCGTCCAGCTGGGTATTGGCGGTATTGAGCAGCGGATGACGCGCACTGACCTCCAGCGCGCTCGGCGGCGTCGCATTCTGCGCATTGCCACCGATCGGCTCGACCAGCAGCGGGTCGACCACACTGGTGCGCTGGCTCAACTGACGTGCAAAGGGCGCGCCATCGCGCTGGCCCTCGATGGTCAGCGTCAGGCGAGCGCCACCCGGTTGCTGCGGCGGCGGCATGTTGACGCTGAACTGCGCACCGTCACGCTCAAGACCGCGCTGCTGGGCGCTGGTCACGGCTGCCGTTTCTGCTGACATGCCACCCTCGTCTTCCGGCACCAGACGCGCATTGCCGTCCAGCGTCGCCAGAAAGTCCTGCTCAGCGACATCACGTGCACCGTCGACCAGCGAGGCTGAAAGGGAATAGCCAAAGCCGCGATACAGCGTGGCCGGCAGCGGGCGCGACACCAGCGCCAGGTCTGACACCACGGTGATGCGGCTGTCGACACCCACCTGCCCTTCGATACGCCACTGTCCGGCCTCGGGGTCGGTCACGGTGATCAGGTCATAGCGCGGCTGATGCTCCCAGCGCACGTCCTCGGGCAACGACGCCTTGTCGGCCAGCGAATAGCGCTGACCATCGGGTGCGATCAATACCGGCGCGCTGTCATCGGGGCCATGGAAGACCAGCGCCGTGAATTCCTCGACGCTGCCATCGATGGTGAAGTGCTTGTCCTCGAGCGGCACCAGCTCGCCGGGCACGATACGGTCGAGCGCCCCAAGGAAGGCACGCAGCAGGTCTTCCGGGGTCTCGGCGACCGTCGCCAGCCCGCCGGTGCCATCGGCGACTTGCTGCAGCAGATCGATATCGGCATTGCGCGACAGCGCGACGGTATGCACCGTGATGTTGTGCGCCGCCAGCTGTGGCGTCAGCTCATCGGTGATGCGCTGACGCGAGGCGCTGTCCGAGGCGGCCTTCTCGCTGCTCGGCTCACGCAGGTCGACCATGCCATCGGAGAGCAGAATGACCTGACGCGGCCCCTGGCCATCGATGCTCGCATCGGCGCCTTCGGCGGCGGCACGCAGGCCCGCCTCGAGGTCGGTGTACTGCTCGTAATCGTCCAGCCGCCCTTCCAGCCCGCGGGCCGCCTGTTTCCAGCCCGCATCGACCGCGCCCAGTGCCAGCAGGGGCTGCACCTGCTCACCGAAGCCCCACAGCCCCGCACGCGAGCGCTCCGGCAGCAAGGTGACCAGCAGGTCGAGCGCACTGGCGCGCAGATTGGTCGGGTCGTTGTGCTTCATGCTGCCGGAGACATCGATCGCCATGCGCAGGTCAGGCGCAATGTCGCGTGCCGAGCCACTGCTTGCATTCACGTCACTCGCGACATCGCGGGCCACGAACGGCATCTGCTCAGCCTGTTCGCTTGACGACTCATCTACCGGCTCACTCACCGACTCACTCCTCGGCTCGCTGGCCGAGGCGTTGGCCGCTGACGATGCCTGCTCGGCGAAGGCCGAGGGCGACGCGAGGCTGATGCCCGCCAGCATCAGGGCAGCCAGCCAGCGCGCCCCCGCTCCCTTCGCTAGAGGGCCGGATGAAGAGCCGGACGCAAGCCCTGGTGAACGGACTGGCTCAAGAGACGAAGTGACAGCTACATCACGGGGCATGACAGATCCTTAGTCCACGCTCGGACAATGCACGGCTGGCGCTGATCGAACGACGCTCGATCAGAGCGACGGTTCCTGACGGTCACGGCCTGCGCGGGTACGCGCCGACGCACGAGCCGGGGTGCCACGTTTCTCGCTACGCAAGCTGGCGCCAGCGGCGTGGCCCTCGCGCACTTCCTCTTCCTCCTGCTCGTGGGCATGAGGCTGGCGGCGCTGCTGGGCGGCGCGGCGACGCTGTTCACGCCCGCGTCCCAGCCACCAGATCACCAGGCCCAGCACCACGCCGGCCCCGATGCCCAGTACCAGCATGCCGAAGGCCGAGGCCATGCCACCACCATCCTTCTGCACCACGCTGACGGCAAAGGCCACGATGGCTGGTGCAAGGCCGGTATAGGCATCTTCCGCGACGCTGGCCGTGACGTGAAAACTGGTCGGCACGGCGATCATGCCGGCGATACCGCCGACGAGGATCCAGCGCAGGAAACGCGGCAGTATTCGCACCGCCATATAGCCGGTAAACAGCACTACCGCCGCCAGGCCAAAATAGATCAGCCACATCTGCGGCAGCGAATCGGAAATCATCATGCCCTTCACTCCTGTCATAACATCCTGTCGAGACTGACATTCTGAGGGGTGCCTGTCCTGTGCAGAAGCAGCCGGCACCTCAGTTCAGCCATCGAGTCATCCCATCATCGGAGCCACACGTTGCGTGGCACCAGAGGCTGCGCATTCATCTCTCACGGCGGCGATGCCTCCCATGAGGCAAGGGCTTGCGCACGCTGTGGGACAGGCTCAATGTTACACTCCATGCCCGCCCGACACACTCGAGCACCCCACTTTCAAGAGGTAGCCATGCCCGATAGCCCCGTCCAGCGCCATTATCGTGCCGATGACCCCGAATGGCACTGGCTTGAAGAACGCGACACGCCAGAGGTCACCACCTTTCTGACGGCGGCCAACGCCGAGAGTGATCGCTGGTTCGCCCCGCTCGCACCACTGAGCGACGCCCTCTATCACGGCCATCTTGCGCGCCGTGAACTGGCCGTCTCAAGCCTGGCCGAGGCACTGGATCACTACGTCTATTGGAGCGAGACCGCCGCCGACGCCGACTATCCGGTCTGGTGGCGCCATGCGATCGGCGCCGACCCCGCCGATACCCGCCAGCACGAATGCCTGCTGGACCTGCAGAGCCTGTCGCGCCATCACGATTTCGTCGAGCTGGGCGATATGGCCATCTCCCCGGATGAACAGCAACTGGCATGGACTCTGGACACCAGCGGCGACGAGGTGTTCAGCCTGCGTCTTGCAACACTGAACGCGGCGAATGGCGACTCACGCAACGCCGGCCACGATGACGAGTGTCTGCTGGAGGATATCGGGCCGGACCTGGTGTGGGCCGAGGACGGCCAGCACCTGCTGTTCACGCGCTATGACAGCACCCAGCGCCCCTTCGAGATCTGGTGTCTGAATGTCGCTAGCCGCGCCGAGACGCTGCTCTATCGCGAGGAAGACAGCGAATTCTGGGTCGGCATGGGCAAGACCCGCTCACGCGCTTGGCTGATTCTGGAAACCGCCTCCAAGGACACCAGCGAGACCTGGTTGCTCAAGGCCGACACCCCGCTGGGTGAGATGCGCCTGGTGCGCGCCCGCGAGACCGGTGTCGAGTACGGCGTCGATCACCGCCCCGGCCACTTCTATGTGCTGCACAACAGGCAAGCGCCGCACTTCCAGCTCGATATCGCCTCCGAGCATGCGCCCGGCGACTGGCAGCCGCTGATCGCCACCCGCGATGAAGCGACGCTGGAAGGCGTCGAGGCCTTCAGCTGGGGGCTGATGGTCGATGAACGCGACCACCGTCAGGCACAGGCCTGGCTGCGGGTGATCGAATTCGAGGGCACGGCACCGACACAAACGATCTGCCGCGACGAGCGCCTGGCGATGCCGGAGCAACCGCTGAGCCAGGGGCTGGGTGACTGCCCGCATTTCGATGCTCGCCGCCTGCGCATCCGCGAGGAAAGCTTCACCACGCCGCCGAGCTGGATCGAGCTGGACCTCGACACGGGTGAGCGCCGCCTGCTCAAGCGTCAGACCGTGCATGGCGATCTCGCGCCCGAGCAGCTGATCAGCCGCCGCCTGTGGGCGACCTCCGACGATGGTGAGCAGGTGCCGGTCTCGGTGGTCATGCGGCGCGACCTGTGTGATGACGCAGGCCACCCTCACGCCCCGCTGCCGGTATTGCTCTACGGCTATGGCGCCTACGGCGAGACGCTGGACCCCTGGTTCTCGATCGCCCGCCTGGAACTGCTGACGCGCGGCGTCGCCTTCGCGGTCGCCCACGTGCGTGGCGGCGGGGACCGTGGCGAGCCCTGGTATCTGGCCGGCAAACTGGAGCACAAGGAAAACAGCTTCAACGACTTCCTCGCCGCGCGTGATGCGCTGGTCGAGCAAGGCGTCGGGGCCGCGGATCGCATCGCCGCCTACGGTGCCAGCGCCGGTGGTCTGCTGGTCGGCGCCAGCCTCAACAAGCGTCCCGAGGCCTTCTGCGCCGCGGTGCTCGATGTGCCCTTCGTCGATGTGCTGCGCACCATGGAAAATCCGGAGCTGCCGCTGACCACCGCGGAATACACCGAGTGGGGCAACCCGCACGAGAACGAGGCGCGGCGTCGCATCCGCGCCTATTCGCCGCTGGACAACCTGAGTGCCGCGCCCTATCCGCCGCTGTTCCTGCAGGGCAGCTGGCATGACACCCGCGTGCCCTACTGGGAGCCGGCCAAGCTGTATGCGCGTCTGCGCCAGATGGACTGCACGCCGCATCCGGTCCTGCTGCGCACCGACATGAGCTCCGGACACGGCGGTGCCTCGGGTCGCTTCAAGGCGTGGCGTGACAATGCGCGTCAGGACGCCTTCCTGCTGTGGGCGCTGGGCGTGTGCGAGAAAGCCGACGGCAATGAGGCCACGCGCGACGACGACTGAGGTGCCTGTGCTTGCGTGTCTTTCGCACAGCGCTGTGACTGTCGGAAAGCACCCTGACGGCCGCATACGACAAGGCCCCCGCCGGTTACCCGGCGGGGGCCTTGATGTTTTCGTCAGCTCAAAGGGTCACTACTGACCTGACGAAGGGTGCAGCATGACTGACTCAGCGCGGATCGAGCTTGGCCAGCTTGGTGGCGATACGATCACCATAATCGGCATCCGCCTGACGGAAGTGCGCGATCATCTTGTCCTGGACCACATGGCTGACGCCTACCATGGTGCCGGCGATGACGTCGGTGATGCGCGTCTTCTGGCCTTCATCGAACAGACGATAGAGGTTGCCGGCCTGGCTGTAGTTATCCTCATCGCTGTTGTCGTGATAGCCCATCCAGGCGTTCTGCTCCAGCGGCATCGCCGGCTCGGCGACGGTAGCGTCCGGCACCGGGGCGCCCTGATCGGCACGCTCGTTGGGGTAGAAGTTGGTGCGTGAGTACTGGCCACCTTCCTTCGTTTCTCCCGGTACACCCTGACCGACCTGGCCGCCCAGCGGGCCGCCACCGTGACCGGTGACCGGGCACATGCCCGCCATCACGCCATCACGCTGGTAGTGGTTGACCGGGCAGACCGGACGGTTGACCGGCAGCTGCTCGGCGTTGGCACCGACACGGTAGCGGTGTGCATCGGCGTAGGCCCACAGACGAGCCTGCAGCACGCGGTCCGGGGAGGCGCCGATACCCGGCACGAAGTTGGACGGCGAGAAGACGGACTGTTCGACTTCCGCGAAGTAGTTCTCCGGGTTGCGATTGAGCTCCATCTTGCCGACTTCCATCAGCGGGAAGTCACCGTGCGGCCACACCTTGGTCAGATCGAACGGGTTGATGTGGTAGTCACGTGCCTGGGCTTCGGTCATCACCTGCAGGTTGACGGTCCAGCTCGGACGCTCGCCACGCTCGAGGCGGGTGAACATGTCGTGCTGGTGGAAGTCCGGAGCGACCTGCGCCGCTTGATCGTCGGTCAGCGTCTCGTGGCCCTGGTCGGTCTTGAAGTGCCACTTGACCCAGACACGCTCGCCCTTGTCGTTCCACAGGCTCAGCGTGTGCGAGCTGTAGCCGTTCATGGTGGTCAGCGACTTCGGGATACCGCGGTCGGACATCAGGATGGTGACCTGATGCAGCGCCTGCGGATGGTTGGCCCAGAATTCCCAACGATTCTGCCAGTCGACCATGTTGGTGCGCGGGTCTTTCTTCTGGGTGTGGATGAAGTCAGGGAACTTGGACGGCTCGCGGATGAAGAACACCGGCGTGTTGTTGCCGACCATGTCCCAGTTGCCATCCTCGGTGTAGAACTTCAAGGAGAAGCCGCGCACGTCGCGAGTGTTGTCGCCGCTGTCCTGGCCACCGGCCACGGTGGAGAAACGCGCCAGCAACGGGGTCTGCTTGCCGACGCCCTGCAGGAAGCGGGCGATGGTCAGGTCAGACAGGTCACGGGTCAGGGTGAAGGTGCCGTAGGCGGCGACGCCACGGGCGTGGACGACACGCTCAGGGATGCGTTCACGGTTGAAGTGCGCCAGCTTCTCGAACAGACGCCAGTTGTCGAAGGTCAGTGAACCATTCGGGCCCGCTGTCTGGCTGATGTCATCGTGAGGCACCGGGGCGCCGTTACCTGTGGTATAGCGTGGAGTCTGGGACATGTAGACGTTCTCCTGTCAGGTAGAAAAAAGCGCTATCAAACTCGACTGGCAAGGCCAGATGCTGCTGATGTCACATTTTCATGCGCTGCTTGATGTGAAAGCCTGCAGCCCATTGTCGAATCGGGTCGGGGCCGATGCCTGCCCGGCATGTGCTGGCTTGTGACCCCTTGATGCCTGCTTACCTTACGCACCTGGTGCTTCTAGCGATAATCAATTACCAGCATGCCTTCGATAATCAGCCCCTATCACTGAGCCTATCAACCGCTCTCAGCGGCGTGAACCGCAGGACGGCACTCAATCCGGCGGTATCACCAACCCTGTTTTCACCTTTCTTCGCTACCCCATCTTCACGTCCGGAAATGACCGCATCATGACCATGAAAAAGCCCCCTGACCTTTGCAGGTCAGGGGGCTTGGTGAGTTACATCATACCTTGTGGGGCGTCAGCACCTCATGCCGGCATCTGGTTGGCACGCGCATCACGCGACCACACACGGTGAGCCATCAGGGCATCACGCAGCGGCAGGCTGGCGGCGAGCACATCATCCACCAGGATGACGCCCTCCTCGACCGGCACGCGAGCGGCGGCCAGCAGCTCCTTGCCTTCGCAGATCGCCACGATGGGCTTCAGGTGCTTGTAGGCTTCCTGGACATAATAGAGCCCCAGGCCCGAGCCGCTCAGCGCCTCGACGCTGCCCACGCCGCCAGCGACGACGACGGCATCCACCGTCACGGACGGCAGGCCATTGAGCATCGCATCCGGCGACAGCATGGTGCCGTCTCCGGGCTTGATCGGCGCCATGCTCGGGGCGATCAACAGCCCTTCGGCACCCTCGGCGGCCAGCTGCTCCTTGATCGAGCGAACATCTTCCATGGCGACGCCATCGGCGGCCAGGATCGCGACCTTGCGGGTGGCGATGGAGTCCGGCAGGCGCGTCATCAGGCTCAGTGCCGGGTCGCTGTCGACCTGGCTGGTGCCCAGTTCACCGTCCGGCGCGGGCTTGCTGGTCGGTGTCTCGATGCCGTGATTCTCACCGACGCGACGTGCCAGCTCCAGATCAATGTTGGGCAGGATCTCGGTGATCACCCGCTCACGGATCCACGGACGCTCGACCTTGGAAAGCTCGAAGGTGTAGGCCGCGATGATGTGTTCCTTCTCCACGTCAGTCTGGCTGTTCCAGAACAGGGTGGCCTGGGAATAGTGATCCCCGAAGGAGGCGCTGCGCGCACGCACCTTGTGCGCCTCGATGCGCTCATGATACGGCTCGAAACCTCCATGGGCGTCCTGGGACGGCGGTGTCTCGGCCGGCCAGCCACCATCGATGGAGTTCGGCTCGTAGGACGCCTGCCCCGTGTTGATGGTCTGACGATGCTGGGCATCGCGCTGGTTGTTGTGGAACGGGCACACCGGCTGGTTGATGGGAATCTCGTGGAAGTTCGGCCCACCAAGACGCAGCATCTGGGTATCCAGATAGGAGAACAGACGCCCCTGCAGCAGCGGGTCATTGGAGAAGTCGATCCCCGGCACGATGTTGGCCGGATTGAAGGCGACCTGCTCGGTCTCGGCGAAGTAGTTGTCCGGATTGCGGTCCAGCACCATCTTGCCGATCGGCACCACCGGCACCAGCGATTCGGGGATCAACTTGGTCGGATCGAGGATATCGAAGTCGAAGCTGTGCTCGTCCTTCTCCTCGACCACCTGGATGCCCAGCTCCCACTCCAGCGGCGCACCGCTCTTGATGTCATCCCACATCATGCGACGGTTGAAGTCCGGGTCACGTCCCCACAGCTTCTGGGCTTCATCCCAGATCAGCGAGCAGGTACCGGCCACCGGCTTCCAGTGGAACTTGACGAAGCGCGACACGCCTTCACGGTCGATCAGACGGAAGGTATGCACACCGAAGCCTTCCATGTTGCGGTAATGGCGCGGGAAGGCGCGGTCCGACATGGTCCACAGCACGGTGTGAGTGGTTTCCGGCATCAGTGACACGAAGTCCCAGAAGGTATCGTGGGCTGACTGGCCCTGGGGAATCTCGTTGTGCGGCTCCGGCTTCACGGCGTGCACGAAGTCAGGAAACTTCATCGCGTCCTGGATGAAGAACACCGGGATGTCATTGCCGACCAGGTCCCAGTTGCCGTCATCGGTGTAGAACTTGGTCGCGAAGCCACGCACGTCACGTACCGTGTCGTTGGAGCCACGCGAGCCCTGCACGGTCGAGAAGCGCACGAACACCGGCGTCTTCTTGGACGGGTCGCTGAACACGCCGGCCTTGGAATACCTGGCGGCATTGTCGTAGGCCTGAAAATACCCGTGCGCGGCCGCGCCACGCGCGTGAACGATACGCTCAGGAATACGTTCATTGTCGAAGTGGTTCATCTTCTCACGGAAGATGAAATCTTCCATCAGGGTCGGACCGCGTTCCCCCGCCTTCAGCGAGTTGTGGTTGTCCGCGATGCGCAGCCCCTGGTTGGTGCGCAGGTCATGCCCTTCGGCGTCGGCGCGATAGGTCTCCAGCGCCTCGTCCTTGGCATGGCCATCACCGGCATTGGGCTTGGTGTCGTGCGGCCCATTGCGGTTGGGATGGGTATAGGGGTTCTCTCCCTCTGCCGAGCGATTCTGACCCTCGTGATAGGGGCACTTCGCGCTGTCGGCATTCGACTGGGAAGAAGGTGCTGAATCGTGCTCATTGCTCGCCATGCTCAAACGCTCCTGTTTTCGCTAGATCCGCAACGCGCCACTAGTGTGACGCTGAAGGATGATTCGGCCTTGCCGCCTCTTGCCGGCGTACTGCTTGTCCAGGTACTGCTTCTCAAAGCACTTCTTGTCCAAGTACTTGTGATCAAAGTACTTCTCGAACAAGGCACCTCTCGGCGCCGTGACAGATCACCGGGCAGTCAGGTGCCCCGGGTGACAAGAGGCGTTGCTGCGGCGGGTGTCTACATCGAATCCATCCAGACACCCGCAGGGGACTTCACTTGCTGTTGACGACTGCACTTGCTGCTTGCACGCCTGACGGGGCTCGACACCGCGCCGTCAGGCCTTGGACTTGACCTTCGAGACGATCCACAGCAACACCACCGCCCCCACGACCGAGACGACCAGCGAGCCGATGATGCCGGTGGAGGCCAGCCCCAGCAGCTTGAAGATGACGCTGCCCAGCAAGCCGCCGACGACACCGACGACGATGTTGCCAAGAATGCCGAAGCTGCCGCCGCGCATGATGTTGCCTGCGATCCAGCCGGCCAGACCACCGATGATCAACCCGAGAATGATACCCATCTGCTGTCTCCTTCCTTGCTGATGTACAGGCGCTTGGCGCCGCTGTACAAGTCTTGGAGACGACGTCACACAATTAAAAGGGGGCGATCTTTCATTTGTCAGAATGAGGAGCCGGGCTGGCCCAGGAAGGCGATTTCTTCCGGCGTGGACTCGCGACCGAGAATCGCATTGCGATGCGGGTAGCGGCCGAATCTACGCACGATGTCCGCATGCAGATGCTCATAGCGCAGGGTGTGCTCGAGACCGGGGCGTGCGAACAATTGTTCGGCGTGTTCATGGATGCGCAACGATTCGCTGTGCATCCACGGCATGATCGCGAAGGGCTGCCAGGCCAGCGGAAGGCGATCCAGGTCGCCCAGCGCGACGGCCTGCTGGGAGAGCGCGAGTGCCAGGTTGTCGCCACTGAAGGCGCGCGGAGTATCGCGATGGATATTGCGCGCGAACTGGTCCAGCAGCAGGATTTCCGCCAGCCGCCCACCGATACTCGCCCGCCACTCCCACAGCTCACAGACGAGCGCCTGCTCGAGCCGCGCGGCGAATCGCTCACGCAGCTGGCCATCGAGGGCATCGCTCTTGCGAAACCAGTCCTTGGGCGTCAGCTGAGTGAACCAGTAATCGAGCACCTGCCGTGCCTGGGGATGGCTGTCCGCGATCAGCGTGGCGGCGTCAGGTTGCGGGGATTCCGAGGGGCTTGAAGGGGGCATGGAGGGGGGCATCGAAGGTGTCCTTGCGTGGAGTCGGGAAGAAAGCCGCGAGACAGGCCTGGCTGAGCGCACCACCTTGCACTGCGAGTGCCGGGCCTGAGCGGCGCGGGGCGATCATGGTTCTGACACCGGATCTTCATCTTGAGCGTGGAAAGTAGCCTCTCCCATCAGCGCTGTCAGCCTTTGCGGCATGTCCCGCGCTGGCTGGTGCACTGATGTCACTTGTGTTGCCACTTATGTTGCCACTCTCTATCTCAACCTGACGCCAGACCGTTACAAGGAAGCCCGTCATGTCCCGCCGTCTGTCTGATCTGCTGCCTTTGCGTTCCTCTCGCAAGTCCCACGCCGCTCAAACCACCCCCACATCCCCCGCTTCACCAAGTGCTGCGCCAGCCGGCAATGGTGCTGCGCCAGTCACCCCCGCAGGCGCCCCGTCACGGATGGACCGCCGCCAGCTGCTGGGGCGCGGCCTGCAAGGTGCCGGGGTCGGGCTGCTGGCGACCACAGGCCTGCTCGGCGCTCCCGCCATCGTGATGGCCGAAGGACGGCGCCCACGCATGCCCTCCGGCGTGATGAGCGGCGACGTGACCGCCAGCCGCGCCATGCTGTGGAGCCAGAGCGACAAGCCGGCACGCATGCTGATCGAACTGGCCGACAATCCCGAGATGCGCGGCGCCTTCCAGATGCGTGGCCCGGTGGCCCTACCGACGGACGGCCTGACCAGCAAGCTCGACCTGACCCGCATCGGCACTCGCGCCAACGCCAGCGGCGAGGTCTTCTACCGGGTGCGCTACGCGGCGCTGGATGACCACCGCGCCATCAGCGAGGCCACCGCCGGTCGCCTGGTATTGCCGCCGAGCGTGCAGGCACCGCGTGCGCTGCGTTTCGTGTGGTCCGGTGACACCGTCGGCCAGGGCTGGGGCATCAACCCGGACTTCGGTGGCCTGCGCCTCTACGAGACCATGCGTCAGGTCAAGCCGGACTTCTTCCTGCACTCCGGCGATACCATCTATGCCGATGGCCCGCTCGAGGAGAGCGTCACCCAGCACGACGGCAGCCTGTGGCGCAATATCGTCACGCCCGCCAAGTCCAAGGTGGCAGAAACGCTGGACGAGTATCGTGGCCAGTACGCCTACAACCTGATGGACGAGAACCTGCGTCGCTTCAATGCCGAAGTGCCGATGTTCGCCCAGTGGGACGACCACGAGACCACCAACAACTGGTACCCGGGCGAGATTCTCGAGGATGATCGCTACACCGAGAAGAATCTCGACGTGCTGTCCGCCAATGCGCGTCGCGCCTTCCTCGAGAACATGCCGCTGCGCACCGGCCCAGCCGCGCCGGAGCGCATCCACCGCAACTTCAGCTTCGGGCCGGGGCTCGAGATGTTCATGCTCGACATGCGCAGCTTCCGCGGTGCCAATTCAGCCAACCGCCAGACGGGACGTGGTCCACAGACCGACTTCCTGGGTCGCGATCAGCTGGCATGGCTCAAGCAGTCGCTCAAGGCCAGCACCGCCACCTGGAAGGTCATCGCCTCCGACATGCCGATCGGGCTGCTGGTGCGTGACGGCGACAATTTCGAGAACGGCGCCAATGGCGATGGCGAGGCGCTGGGACGCGAGCAGGAGATTGCCGAACTGCTCAAGTTCGTGCGCGATCACGACATCCAGAATCTGGTCTGGCTGACCGCCGACGTGCACTACACCGCCGCGCACCACTACTCGCCCGAGCGCGCCGTCTTCAAGGACTTCACGCCGTTCTGGGAATTCGTCAGCGGCCCGATCCACGCCGGCACCTTCGGTCCCGGTGAGCTGGACAACACCTTCGGGCCGAAACTCGAATTCGTGAAGGCACCGCCTGAGGGGCGGGCCAACATGTCGCCCAGTGAGGGCTTCCAGTTCTTCGGCCAGGTGGATCTCGACCCCGAGAGCGAAGCGCTGACCGTGACGCTGAAGGACATCCACGGCGCCTCGCTCTACCAGCAGGTGCTGACCCCCGCCGGCGCCGGCGTCTGACAGCGGTGTCTGTTTCTGCCACTCGCTTCTGATGTCGGCATGTGGCACTCGCTGCTGACTATCGGCTTCTGACACCGACTTCCGATACCAGCTTCTGACAACGACAACGCCCCGCCTCCTGCTGTCGATCGACACGCAAGAGTCGGGGCGTTCTGCTCATGGCGGCAGGTCGACAGCCGCCATCGGGCTATGTCTGCATGAATCAGACAATTGCAGAAAAATGTCAGACAAATTGTCAATGGTGAGGGTCAGGCATTTCTTTGACACTGATCGGCACGCTAGATGTCGGTCGCTGACAGCGTGTCTCGTGGTACCGCGCGCCAACGGTGAGGCATGTTCTGCAGACGATGGGCAGCTGAGCAAGCAGGCCTCCGAGCCCTGTTGTTCAACAAGGATAATGCCATGAACGCCCTCACCCTGAGCTCCTTCGTGTTCTTCACGGGGCTGGTCGCCGTGATCACCTGGTGGCTGACCCGTCGTGACGACCATCAACATTCCACCGGCTATTTCCTCGCCGGACGCAGTCTGACCTTCCCGATCATCGCAGGCTCCCTGCTGATGACCAATCTCTCCACCGAGCAGATGGTGGGCCTCAACGGCGCCGCCTTCAACGACGGCCTCTCCGTGATGGCCTGGGAAGTGGTGGCCGTGGTCTCGCTGGTCGCGATGGCCATGTTCTTCCTGCCACGCTTCCTCAAGAGCGGTATCACCACCCTGCCGGAATTGCTCGGGTTACGGTTTGATCGCACCACCCAGCTGCTGGCCAACCTGATCTTCATGCTGGCCTACGCGATCATCCTGCTACCAGGGATTCTCTATACCGGTGCACTAGGCCTGATGGGCGTGCTCGACCTGCGCGCCCTGACCGGCATCGACTCGCAGATGGTGCTGCTGACCGGTACCGTGATCTCCGTCGGCATCGCCGGTGCCATCTATGCCCTCTTCGGTGGCCTGCGCTCCATCGCCATTTCCGACACCTTGAACGGCATCGGTCTGCTGATCGGCGGCATGATCATCGTCTACTTCGGGCTGGACCGTGTCGGCGACGGCAATGGCATTCTCGCCGGCTGGGAGACGCTCAAGGAGACCCATCCGGAGAAACTCAATTCGCTGGGCGGTGATGACCAGTCAGTGCCGGTCTCGACCCTGTTCACCGGGGTGCTGCTGCTCAACATGTTCTACTGGTGTACCAACCAGCAGATCATCCAGCGCACCTTCGCCGCCAAGACCCTCGCCGAGGGCCAGAAGGGCGTGCTGCTGACTGGCGCCCTCAAGCTGCTGGGCCCGCTGTATCTGGTGCTGCCGGGCATCATCGCCTTCCAGCTCTACGCCGGTGACGGCATCAAGGCCGATGCCGCCTATGGCCGGCTGGTCTTCGATGTGCTGCCCGCCCCACTGACCGGCTTCTTCGCCGCGGCGATGGTCGGCGCGATCCTGTCGTCCTTCAACTCGGCACTCAACTCCACCGCCACCCTGTTCAGTCTCGATGTCTACAAGGCACGCATTAATCGCGATGCCAGTGATGAACGCGTAGTGGTGATCTCCAAGCGTGCGGGCTGGATCATGGCCGCCGCCGCGATGACCATCGCCCCACTGCTGGCGGGGCAGGAAAGCCTGTTCGTCTATGTTCAGAAAGTGAACTCCATCTACTACATTCCACTGCTATCAGTCATTGTGGTCGGACTGATGTCCAAGCGCGTGCCGGCCATCGCCGCCAACCTGGCGCTGGTGCTCGGCTGCGTGATCATCGGTTTATTCTACTTCGTGCCGCCATTAGCAGAACTGGTCGAGGCGATTCATAACTTCCATTTCGTATCTGTGGTACTTCTCCTTTTGATCGCTCTCATGCTGGTGATCGGCAAGCTGTCACCGCGCGCCGAACCCTGGATCCAGCAGGACGTCGGTGCCATCGACATGACGCCCTGGGCCGGCACGCGTATCGCCAGCATCATTCTGCTGGTGCTGGTGATGGCGATCTATCTGGCCTTCGCCGGCTGATCGCTCCCCTCGTACAGCGCGACTGCACGCCACTTGTCATTGTCATCGTCATCGTCATCGTCATGACATCACGACATGAGCGTATGACATGAGTGCACGACATGAGCACGCCAGCGCCCCGTCATCTTCACCGATGGCGGGGCGCTGGCGTCTCTGATTGAGCATGAAGGATGACCCGCAATGCGTGGTGAAAGCCGCGACATGCGTCTTTTTACGACACTGCGATCAAGACCTGATACCAGAGACTGAGAAGCAATGACCGCCTGTTCATTCTCAACGCTCAGTCGACGCCGACCACACCCCGAAACCTACGTATGTTCTACAAATGGCGGATAGCGAGAAATCGGGAGATACCTACACTAGCGCCAGTCTTGCCGTGAATGTTACCGGTGAGTCTCTTCACGGACGATGACACAGATTGCTGTGTGCATTGCATCGCCACGGCTGAATCGGCGTCGAATCGCCACCCGGGCCACCTGCCCACCGCCTCATGATTCGCCGCCGCGCGCCTAAAGGAATCCTCCCCCATGCATGCCTTGACACTTGTTTCTTTCGTGTTCTTTACCGGCCTGGTCGCTGCCTTGACCTGGTGGTGGACACACCGCGATGACACCTCGCATTCCACCGGCTATTTCCTCGCCGGACGCAGCCTGACCTTCCCGCTGATCGCGGGTTCCCTGTTGATGACCAACCTGTCCACCGAACAGATGGTCGGCCTGAATGGCGCCGCCTTCACCGATGGTCTGTCGGTGATGGCCTGGGAAGTCATGGCGGTACTGGCCATGGTGGTGATGGCGATGTTCTTCCTGCCACGCTTCCTCAAGAGTGGCATCACCACCCTGCCCGAGCTGCTGGCCTTGCGCTATGGCCGCAGCACCGAGCTGATCACCAACCTGATCTTCCTGTTCGCCTATGCGGTGATCCTGCTGCCGATCATCCTCTACTCCGGTGCCATCGGCCTGCAGGGCATGCTGGATCTGCCGTCGCTGACCGGCATCAGCTCGCCCAATGCGCTGCTGTGGATGACCATCTGGGTGGTCGGCATCATCGGCGCCATCTATGCCCTGTTCGGCGGCATGCGCTCCATCGCCATCTCCGACACCTTGAACGGCGTGGGCCTGTTGATCGGCGGCATGCTGATCGTCTATTTCGGCCTCGACGCCGTCAGTGATGGCCAGGGCGTGATGGCCGGCTGGGACACGCTGACCGCCGCCAATCCGGAGAAATTCAACTCCATGGGCGGTGAAGACCAGTCGGTGCCCTTCTCGACCCTGTTCACCGGCGTGATGATCATCAACTTCTTCTACTGGTGTACCAACCAGCAGATCATCCAGCGCACCTTCGCCGCCAAGACCCTCGCCGAGGGCCAGAAAGGCGTGCTGCTGACCGGTGCCCTCAAGCTGCTGGGCCCGCTGTATCTGGTGATTCCCGGCATCATCGCCTATCACCTCTACGCCTCTTCCGGCGTCAAGGCCGACAGCGCCTACGGCCAGCTGGTCTTCGATGTGCTGCCCGCACCGCTGACCGGCTTCTTCGCCGCGGCGATGGTCGGCGCGATCCTGTCGTCCTTCAACTCGGCGCTGAACGCCACCACCACGCTGTTCTCCACCGGTATCTACAAGGCGCATCTGCGTCGTGATGCCAGCGACGAGGAAGTGGTCAAGGTCTCCAAGGGCTTCGGCTGGGTGCTGGCGATCGCCTCCATGACCCTCGCGCCGCTGCTGGCCGGTCAGGAAAGTCTGTTCGGTTACCTGCAGAAGATGAATGCCATCTACTTCATCCCGATCTTCGCCGTGGTGCTGATGGGGCTGCTGACGCGTCGCGTGCCGACCATCGCCGCCAACCTGGCACTGCTGATCGGTTGCAGCGTGATCGGGGTGGTCTACTTCGTGCCGGCCTTCTCCGGCGTGCTCGACGTGATCCACGAGTTCCACTTCGTCGGTCTAGTGTTCGTGCTGCTGATCGCGATGATGCTGATCATCGGCAAGCTGGCACCGCGTGACGAGCCGTGGATCCAGCAGGATGTCGGTGCCATCGACATGACGCCCTGGAAAGGCGCCAAGGTCTGTGCACTGTTGCTGGTCGTGCTGGTGATCGCCATCTATCTGGCCTTCATCTGACGCCTGAAAGTCGCCGCTTCAAAACGACAAATCGTCATCAATTGAGTATCACGCCCCGCGCTGCCCTCTCGGACACGCGGGGCGTGTGCATTTCAGGCATGCTGGACTGCATGTTCCCTGAAGAGGTCGCCCATGCCCTGCTTACCCTATCGACAGTTAAAGGGGCTGTTTCCCTCGCTGAGGGGTCCTTTCTTTTCCTCGCTGAGGGCGCCTTGGGCGCTCAAGGCGCTGGGCATCGCCCTGCTGCTGTCCAGTCTGGCCGTCGTCAGCCCGAGCCAGGCCGCCGAGCGCTGGCAGCGGGCCGCTGTGCTGACGGACAGCTTCATGGAAGTGGCACTCAAGCGTGAATACCAACCCGGCAGCAGCGCCTCGCTGGTGCGCTGGCAGGCACCCATCAAGGTGCGGGTCGATTCACAGCTGGGCAATTCGCGCATGCAGCGCCAGATGAGCGAGGTCCAGTTTCGTCATCTGGCCGCCATCACCGGCCAGCCGCTGAGTTTCGTGTCCTCCGCCCGAAAGGCCAACCTGCGCATCGCCTTCATCGCCCGGGACCACATGACGCGCGAGGCCGCCGCCTACGTCGGCAAGCAGCAGGCCGCCACCCCGGGCATGCGCAAGGCACTGCGTGAAGGCGTATGCCTGACGCTGTTCAAGACCGGGCCGGATCACGCCATCGCCAGCGGCCTGATCCTGATTCCCGCGGACTATGCCCGCCAGAAGGCGCGTCTGGTGGACTGCGTCGTCGAGGAGAGCGCCCAGTTGATGGGGCTACCCAATGATTCGGACAGGGTCTTCCCCTCCATCTTCAGTGACGTCACGGTGGATACCTGGCTGAGCCCGCTGGATTACGTGCTGCTCAAGATGCTGTATGCCCCGGAACTTTCCCCCGGCATGTCAGCCGCGCAAGTCCGCGCTGCGCTGCCTGCGGTCATCCAGCGTCTTGCCGAGCAGGGCGAGCTGTCACACGCCATCCGCCGCGTGCGCCAGGGCAGCCTGCGGGAATGGGCGGGAGACTAGGCTCACCGAGAGCGCAATTCTAGGCATGGAGTTGGAACGCCTGAGCGGAGCACAGGCATAATCAGATCAGGCGCGCCGGGCGCCGACATCCGACGGAGCTGCGCCTTCATGCCACTATCTTCTCCCGCTGCCGACCGGGCACGCCTGCCCTTGGCCGTCACGCTGCTGTCGCTGTGTCAGGCCTTGCTGGTCAGCGGCAACATCCTGCTGATCGCGGTCTCACCGCTGATCGGTGCCCAGCTGGCCTCGAGCAGCTGGTCGACCGCGCCGGTCGCCACCCAGTGGCTGGGCCTGATGTGCGCCACCATTCCCGCCTCGTTGATCACCGCCCGTCTCGGGCGGCGGCGCGGCTTCGTGCTCGGCAATCTGTGCGGGTTGGCTGGCGCGGGGCTGGCCGTGCTGGCGCTGCATCTGCAGCATTTCGGACTGTTCCTGCTTGCCACCTGGCTGGTGGGCATCGGTATCGGCTTCGGCCAGCTGTATCGCTTCGCCGCGATGGAGGCTGCCCCGGAAGAGCAGCGTGAACGCGCCATCGGGCTGGTGATGGGCGGTGGCGTGCTGGCGGCCTTCTTCGGGCCCTGGCTTGCACGCACCAGTCATGCATTGGCCGACACGCCCTTCCTGGGCAGCTTCATCGGACTGGGGGCGCTCTATCTGCTGGCGCTGTTGCTGCTGGCCTTCATCCGCCTGCCCCGCGAAGGCAACGCCCGGTCAGCCGACCATGATGCAGCGGCGCCTGCACGCCCACTGGGCGTGATCCTGCGTCAACCGACCTTCCTGCTGGCCGTGCTCAGCGCGATGGTCGGCTACGGGGTGATGAATCTGGCGATGACGGCCACACCGCTGGCCATGGCCCATGCCGGACACGGCTTCGATCATGTCGCCACCACCATTCAATGGCACGTGGTCGCCATGTTCCTGCCGTCCTTCTTCACCGGGCGGCTGGTCGCCCGCTTCGGGGCGGGCACCATGATCGTGACCGGCTGCGGCTTTCTGCTGGCAAGCCTTGCCACCGCGCAGCTGCTGGCCGCCGACTACCTGACGGGAACCCAGGGGTTCTTCCTCGGTCTCATCCTGCTCGGCATCGGTTGGAACTTCACCTTCTTGCCCGCCACCACGCTGCTGACCCGCTGCCATCGCCCCAACGAGAAGGCCCGCACCCAGGCCGCCAACGAGTTCCTCGTCTTCACCACCGGGGCGGTGACGGCGCTGCTGGCCGGCCCCCTGGTCAGTACGCTGGGCTGGGCGCTGCTCAACTTGCTGCTGATCCCCGCCTGCCTGCTGCCCATCGCCCTGCTGGCGTGGCGTCAGCTTGCCTTGCGCGCCGATCGCCCGCAGATAGAGGGATGATGGCGAGCCGTGCGGCGCACGCTGACAAGTCCCGACCATCACCCAGCTCATCATCAGCTGCCAGGACGCCATCACGTCGCGCCGCCGCCCCGCCCCCACTGACAGGGAATTCCTGATGTTCAACACCATGACCCGCAACGCCCGCCAGCTTGCCCGCGATGTGGGCCGCGAAGCACATGACCTGCTGGAACGCGGTCTCGACCGCCAGCTGCGGCTCGCCGTCACGGGCCTGTCCGGCGCCGGCAAGACCGCCTTTCTCGTCTCGCTGATCGAGCAGCTGCGCCATGCCGGACTCGGCGCGCGTCTGGAACTGCTGCCTGCTGCACGCGATGGCCGCCTGCTCGGCGCGGAACGCGTCAGCCAGCCGGACCTCTCCATTCCGCGCTTTCCGCTGGAAGCCGGCTTGCGTTCGCTGTCCGGCCAGCATTCACCCCACGGCCCCGAATGGCCGACGCCGACCCGCAGCATCAGCGAGCTGCGTCTCAAGATCGGCTTTCGCCCCACCTCGCGCGCCGCGCGCATGCTCGACAGCCAGCGCGCCACCCTGACGCTGGACCTGATCGACTATCCCGGCGAATGGCTGCTGGACCTGCCGATGCTGGAGCAGGACTTCAGCGGCTGGAGCAGCGAGTGCGAGACCCAACTGGCCGACGGGCGTGGCGACTGGGCGCATGACTGGATGGCGGCCATCGAGGGCCTGACACCGGACAGTGAGGTGGATGAAGACCGCCTCGCCGAGATCGCGAGCCTCTATACCGACTATCTGCACGCCGCACGTCGCAAGGGTGGCTTCGTCGACCTGACACCGGGCCGTTTCCTGCTGCCCGGCGAGCTGGACGAAGCGCCGGTGCTGCAGTTCTTCCCGCTGCCGGGACTCGGTGACTGGACACCCGACGCGCTGGCCGCCCTGCCGGAAGCCAGCCTGTATCGCACCCTCGCACGCCGCTTCGATCACTATCGCCGCCGCGTGGTGCGCCCCTTCTATCACGACCACTTCCGGCGCTTTGACCGCCAGATCGTGCTGATCGACGTGCTGGGCGCGCTGAATGCCGGCCCGGCGCCATTCCGCGACCTGAGCCGTGCGCTGGACAAGCTGTTCGACAGCTTCGCCTATGGCCGCCGTCATCTGCTGGCGCGCCTGATGGATCGCCGCATCGACCGCCTGGCCATCGCCGCCACCAAGGCCGACCACGTCACGCCAGAGCAGCATGGCGCGATGCGCGACCTGCTCGAGCAGCTGCTGGCGGACCCGCTCAAGCGCCTGCGCTATCGTGATGTGCCGCTCAAGGCCTTCACCATCGCCGCCATCCGTGCCAGCGAGGCGCGTGAGGTGGTCGAGAATGGTCAGCGTCATCCGGCGCTGGCGGGACAACTGCTCGGCGAGCACGAGAGGGCGAGCGACTCGGATACGCAAGGCGCCGGCCGCGAGTCCGTGCTGCTGTTCCCGGGCGAGGTGCCCTCACGGCTGCCCGACCCGAATTTCTGGGCCGAAAGCCGCTTCGACTTCCCCCACTTCGCGCCGCCGAAGATCGACGGCAATGCGCCACCTCACATTCGCATGGACGCCGTGCTCGACTGGCTGCTGGGAGACCACCTGAAATGACCACCGAATCCCGCCATCCGCGCCCGGGCAAACGCTTCACGAGCCCCGACTCTGCCGACTCAGCGCAGGCCGATGCCGTCTCGACCACCTATGCAGAGCGCCCCACCGAGAGCGCATCAGAGAGCGCGGCAGAGGCCCTGCGCGGTGCGCGTCACTTCTCGCCGGAGATGGAAAGCCAGCCCCTGGCGGCGGCCGAGCCGGAACCCGCCACGCCGGGACTCGATGCGACGCTGAGCGCCCGGCCACGTCATCGCGGCCTCAAATGGCTGCTGCTCGGCACCCTGACACTCGGGGGTGTCGAAGCCGGTCATGCGCTCTATCAGGCGGCCATGGGCGGTGACCTGATCGCCGGCGCCTGGGGCCTGCTGGGCCTTGGCGCCATCTGGCTCGGCGCCCGCGCGCTGGGCAAGGAGCTCTTCAGGCTGCGTCACCTGCGCAAGCACGTCGCGCTGCGCGCCGAGCTGGAAGAACATCAGCAGGATGACTTTGGTCAGGAGAGCTTTGGTCAAAGGGGTTTTGGCCAGAAAAGCTTTGGCCAGCGCGGTGATGCGCTGGCCACGCCTGACGAGGACGCGGGCAAGGCAGGCGGCAAAGCCGACAGCCAGCAGGAAGACCTTCTCGAACAGCTGCGCCGTCAGATGAAGCTCGGCGATGATGATGCCGGCGTGCGCGCCTGGCGCGCCGCCTGTGAAGCGCATCACTCCCCGTCGGAGCGCCGCGAGCTGTTCGCCTTCCACGTGCTGGGGCCGCGGGACCGTGAGGCGCGGCGTCTGATCTCGCGCATGAGTGGCGAGACGGCGGTGATGGTAGCGGTCTCGCCGCTGACCTGGGTCGACATGAGTCTGGTGGCCTGGCGCGGGCTGCGCATGATGGAGCGCCTGTCGCGCCTCTACGGGCTGGAGCTGGGCTATGCCAGCCGCCTGCGGCTGTTCAAGGAGGTACTGGCGTCGATGGCCTTCGCCGGTGCCAGCGAACTGGCCGCCGAGGCCAGCATGGACCTGCTGTCGATGAATCTGGCCGGCCGGCTCTCCACCAAGGCCGGTCAGGGGCTGGGCAGCGGCCTGATGAACGCACGTCTCGGCCTGCGAGCCATGCGCCTGCTGCGCCCCATCCCCTTCCATGCCGAGGAGGTACCACGTATCGGTGAGCTGCGCGCGGAGCTGTTCTCGCGCATGCGCAAGGCCGACAAGGGCGAGGACGACGCGAGCTGAGCAGGCCGCGCGCCCCCTTGCCACTGCCTTGAAAACAAGACGCGCGCCTCTGATTGCTGGCCATTCGGCCTTCAGGGCGCGCGTCTTTCGTGAGTCATCTCACCTTCGATGGTTTCAGCCTTCGAGGATTTCAGCCTTCGCTGGCGATGCCGGCCTCCAGCCACTTCATCACGCGCAGTGCCTCATGAGGCGAGGTCGGATTGCCGCCCTGGCCGCGAATGCAGTCGCGCAGCCCCGCATACCAGGCCGGATAGTCGCCATCGCGGCCCTGATGGGTGCCGCCTACCAGCACCTGCTCGCCCTCGGCGCCGTCCGGGTCGGCCTCCAGCACGGTCAACATTCCGGGACGCGCATCCCGCCCCCACTGGCGCGCCTGGCGCTCCTGCGGGTCACGCGAGGGCCAGTCACCGGCCTTGAGGCAATCCTCCTGAGGGTCGAGCCCGAATACCACATAGCTGCCACGGGTGCCGTGCGCGGCGAAGCGTGCCGTCGGCGCCGCCGTCAGTGCACTGGCGTGCAGCTCCACCACCAGACCGGGGTGCCTTGGATGGTGGGAATAATCGAGCACGGCGTGGAAGAAATCATCGGTCACCGCGCCCTCGCGCTGGGCACGACGCGTGAGCTGGATGGCGCCCGGTTCACCGAACAGGCGCAGCGCCTGATCCAGCAGGTGCGGGCCGAGGTCATACCACAGGCCGCTGCCGGGCAGTGCCTGCTCACGCCAGCGGTTCGGCACCGTCGGGCGGAAGCGGTCGAAGTGGGATTCCAGATGCGCGATGCGCCCCAGCGTGCCGTCGTTGATCAATTCCGCCAGCGTCAGGAAGTCGGCATCGAAGCGCCGATTGTGAAATACCGCCAGCACCCGGCCGGCCTGCTCGGCCTGGCGGGTCAGGGCCTCGCCTTCTTCAAGCGTCACCGTGAAGGGCTTGTCGACGACCACATGCTTGCCTGCCGCCAGCGCCGCAGAGGCCAGCGGGGCGTGGGTCTCGTTGGGCGTCGCGATGATGATCAGGTCGATGTCGTCACGCGCAAGCAAGGCCTCCGGGGTGGCCTCCACCTCCAATTGCGGACGCTCGGCCCTGACGACCTCGGGCCGCGAGGTGGACAGCGCCACCAACGCCAGCCCGTCCGTGGCCTCGATCAAGGGCGCGTGGAAGGTGCGCACCGCCATGCCATAACCGATCAGCCCGACCCGGATCGCGCTCTCGGAAGGGAAGGCGGCGCCGTGCCATGCGGCGGTGTCGCTGTGATCATCAGTGGCGGGGTGGGCTATGCGGCTCATCGGGCATCCTTGTCGTTGGCGCAATCTTGAGGGAGTCGTGCCTGGCAGCGCCATCCTAGCAAGGCTCCCGTGCCACAGACAGAGATGACAGCCGCCTTTAATGCTTGTCCATCGCAGACTTCATCCCGCGAGCGAGTCGCCGCGTAATGCCCGCCACCGAACAGCATTCCCCTTGAAGTCACGTGGCTCAGCCCGCAGACATTGCTGTACCAGGAGAGGCGTGGCAATGAGTGGCAAATCACTCGCCAGCCGCCTCGCCATTTGATTCGCGAAGGAGCAGACAGCATGCGCAAGACGCTCATCATCGGTGCCAACGGCAAGATCGGTCGTCAACTCTGCGAGAAGGCTCAGACCGCCGGCGAACCCGTCGTGGCGATGATCCGCTCGACCGAGCAGCAGGGCTGGTTCCATGAACGCAGCATCCCGACGGTTCTGGGCGATCTGGAAGGCGAGATGCGCCAGGCCTTCTATGGCTGCGATCAGGCGGTGTTCGTCGCGGGCTCCGGCCCGAATACCGGCCCGGACAAGACACTGACCATCGACCTGCACGGTGCGATGCGCACCGCGGAGCTGGCCGCCGAATTCGGGCTGTCGCGCGTGATCCAGGTCAGCTCGATCCGCTCCGAGACACCGCTGGCCGGTCCGGCGGCGATGCGCCCCTACTTCGCGGCCAAGAAGGCAGCCGACCTGTGCCTCGCCGAGAGTGGCCTGCGTCACGTCATCGTCAAGCCCGGCCGTCTCACCAACGAGAGCGGCAGCGGCAAGCTGACACAAAGTGCCGATGACTCCGACGAGATGCAGGTCTCGCGCGCCAATGTCGCCGAGTTCCTGCTTGGCTTGATCAAGGCCCGCGAGATCGGTGGCCGTCATCGCAAGGCGCCCATCTTCACCCTGTTCGACGGTGATACGCCGGTTTCGGGTCTGCTGAACGCCACGACGACCGCCGACTGAGCGCGCACCCGAACCTGTGGCAAAGTGCACCGGCAGGCCGCTTTCACCAGGCTTGCCCGCGCTTGACCTGCCGCTCATCCACGCCTGCGCGCAGCCCGCGCGGGCGTTGGGCCATCTGGTAGCTTTCCCCCCATGCTCCATGTCCGTATAGTGAGCCACTGACCCCGCCAACAGAACTTCCGAAATGCTGCAGAACAATTCGCTGCTGGCGCAGCTGAAAGATCAAATCCGCCAGGAAATTCCCCGTGTCACGGGGGTGATCAAAGGCACCGACAAGGGCTTCGGCTTCCTCGAATGCGAGGACGGCGAGTCTTACTTCGTGCCGCCACCCGCCATGAAGCAAGTACTGCACGGCGATACCGTCGAAGCGACCGTCAAGGTGGAAGGTGAGAAGAAGTCCGTACAGCCGGAAGTGCTGATTGAGACGGGTGTCGATCGCTTCGTCGCTCGTGTCGGCAAGCGTGATGGCCGCCTGAACGTGATGCCGGATCATCCCTCCATCAACACGCGCATGAAAGCGCGTGTGAAGCGTGGCATCAATGAGGAAGCCCTCAATGATGGCGACTGGGTCGTGGCACGTCTGCTGCGTCACCCGATGCGCAAGGACGACCGCAGCTTCTTCGCCCAGATCGAGGAAGTCATCGCCACCGTGGACAACCCGCGTGTGCCGTGGCGCGTCACCCTGGCGCGTCACGCGCTGGAACAGGCCTCTCCGGAGGGCGGCACTGACTGGCCGCTGCTCGAGGAAGGCCTGACTCGCGAAGACATGACCCACGTACCCTTCTTCACCATCGATGGTGAGAAGACGCGTGACATGGATGACGCCCTGCACATCGTCGAGCGCCCGGAAGGCGGCTGGACCCTGAGCATCGCCATCGCGGACCCGACCGCCTACGTACCGGAAGGCAGCCGTGTCGACGAAGAGGCGCGCACGCGCTCCTTCACCGTCTACCTGCCGAGCCAGAACGTCACCATGCTGCCGGAAATCCTGGCCGACGACCTGTGCTCGCTGAAGGAAGGTGAAGACCGTCCGACGCTGATGTGCATCGTCGACATCGATACCGATGGCGTGATCGGCGAGCCGAAGTTCTTCGCGGCCACCATGCGCTCCCACCACCGCCTGACCTACGACAATGTCTCCGACTGGATCGAAGGCCAGGAAGGCAGCTGGAAGCCGGAAACCGAAGAGCTGGCCGAAGGTCTGCGTCAGCTGGAAGCCTTCACCCAGGCGCGTATCGCCTGGCGTGCACGCAATTCCCAGGTCTTCCGCGAGCGTCCGGACTTCGAGTTCGAGCTGGATGAGGAAGGCAACGTGCTCAACGTACGTGCCGACCACCGCCGCATCAGCAATCGCATGATCGAAGAATCCATGATCACCGCGAACCTGAGCTGCGCACGTCTGCTCTCCAAGCACATCGGTCACGGTATCTTCAACGTGCACCAGGGCTTCGCGCCGGAGAAGTACGACGACACCATCGAGTTCCTGGCTGGCCAGAACATCACCGCCACGCCGGAACAGCTGGGCAGCCTGGAAGGCTACCGCCTGATCCGTCAGGAGCTGGACAGCCGCGAAGACACCTGGCTGGACGTGCGCATGCGTCGCTTCCAGGGTTACACCGTGATGTCCGCTCAGCCGGGACCGCACTTCGGTCTGGGTCTGGAAGCCTACGCGACCTGGACCTCTCCGATCCGCAAGTACGGCGACATGGTCAACCACCGCTTGATCAAGCGCGTGATTCTCGGCCAGGATGTGCCAGCGGAAGCCACCGAGCAGCTGACCGAGCACCTCAGCGAACGTCGTCGTCTCAACCGCATGGCCGAGCGCGATGTGAAGGACTGGCTCTACGTGCGCTACCTGACCAAGGCCGCCGAAGAACAGCAGGTCTTCACTGGCGAGATCATCGACATCCGTCGTGGCGGCATGCGTGTGCGTCTGGAAGAGAATGGCGCCAGCGTCTTCATTCCGGCACCGCTGATCCACAGCGATCGCAAGAAGGTCGCGATCGATGACAAGGAAGGCCGCGTGCGCATCGAAGACGAGCTGCGTTACTCACTGGGCGACATCATCAAGGTCTCCTTGACCGAAGCCCGTGAAGAGCGTCGTTCACTGGTAGGTCGTCCGGCCGAATAAGCCGCGACCCACCACTGCCGTATGTAACTGCCTTGTCATCACGGGCAATTGCCACGGCCATCTACGCCCCGGAGCGCTCTGCGCCCGGGGCGTTTTTCGTTCTTGTGCATTACGTATACGCATCGTGTGCCAAGCGTGAAAAATTGTAATTTTGTGAAACAGAAGCTCACGCTATACTCCTCACATCGACACACGACATCTGCTTTCACTGCTGCAGCGTTACTGGATTGACCCAAGCGCGAATGACTGAAGCCTGTCCCTGATGAAGTTCGTCCATGCGAGGACCCGGAAATGAAAACTCATCGCTCCACTGCAGCTACCTCACTGCGTCACCTGGCCGAGCATGCCGCCATCGTTCGTCACCCGGCCATGAGCTACGCCCGCGTCGACGCCGGAGCAGACAGCAGCTCGGGCAGAAGCTCGGATGGCAGCTCCACCTCTCCGGAGCGCCAGCGTGAGATTCAACGTGAAGCGATGGAACATGTCGCGATGCTGCTGGAACGTGATCGTCGCCGCACCCGCAACCGTCTGCTGCTGGCCGCCGGCCTGCTGCTGAGCCTTGTGCTGCTCGCCAGCCAGCGCCCAGCCGAGCCGGAAGCCGCCTTCTCGCAGGAGCTTGGCCAGGCCATGCCCAGCGCCCTGCAACTGTCCCAGCATGGACTGGCGTGATGACGCCCGATCTCCCTCCATCAGGACAGATAACGATGCCAGGACCCCATGCAATACCAGGCACGGATGCCAGACATGACTGAGTCGATCCTCTGCTAGACCCTGCAATGCCCGCTCCGGCGACCCTCCCCCCTGTCGCCCCCCTGTATTCCTGTAGTGCACGCACTTGCCCTGTCCGGTGGCTCCGGACAGGGTCTTTTTTTGCCTGTCGTATGGCTTCTCTTGCGCAGCACTGACCAGAGGCCAGCTGCCGGCACTCCCTGCTGGACCATCGCCAGCATGGCGTGACTTCTCTCCTCCCCTCGCAGTGAACCTGATGCCAGGGACCGGATGCCAAGAGCCTAATGCCAGGAGCTTGATGACAAATGTCCGAGAGCGGGAGCGCATCGCACCAACATTGTTCCCTGTTGTCACACAGACCAGTCATCTCCTGATGTAACGTCATTGCCAGCCGCAGTGTGGAACATCGCGTGGCGAGGCGTCTCGTCACGCGCGACACCGCATGTCATGCCTCGTGCCCTTGGTTTCACGTCGGGTTCCCCCCATGACTTGACCAGAGGCTCGTTCGTCATTGCCACTGGCTTGCTGGAATCTGCGTGCTCGATTGCGTCTTTCTCAAGCACCCGGAAGCACCCTGAAGCACGACAAGGCAGCCATGGCGGGCAGTGACGTCGGGATTCATCTTCATCGCGCACGACCGGTAAAGCGGTCTTGAGGAGTCCGTGTGCATATCGCTGACATGACCATGTTCCATGCCCCCTCCAGTGGCGGGGTCAGAACCTACCTGGAAGCCAAGCGACGACGTCTACGGACGCGGCCCGATGTTCGTCACAGCCTGCTGGTCCCCGGCGAGACCACCAGTGTCAGTGATGACCTCTACAGCGTGCCGGCTCCGCCCATTCCCTTCGGCAACGGCTATCGCTTCCCCCTGCGCCGAGGCGGCTGGGTCAGCACGCTGCTGGCACTGCAGCCGGATGTCATCGAGGCCGGCGACCCCTACGTCACGGCGTGGGCGGCACTCGATGCCGGTCGCAAGCTCGATGTCCCGGTACTGGGCTTCTATCACTCGGACCTGCCACGCCTGATCACCAATCGCCTGGGCGAGTGGTCAGGGGCCAACGTCGATCGCTACGTCAAACGCCTCTATCGCCACTTTGACCGCGTGTTGGCCCCCAGCCAGGTGATGGCCGACCGACTCGACCGACTTGGCGTCGACAATGTCCATATCCAGCCACTGGGTGTCGATCTATCCACCTTCCACCCTGACTGCCGCGATGAGAGCCTGCGCCGCGAGCTTGGCCTGGAAGACCACGTGCGCCTGCTGGCCTTCGCCGGTCGCGGCTCACGCGAGAAGAATCTGGATGAGCTGCTGGAGGCCGCCCGCCTGCTCGGCCCCGACTACCATCTGCTGTTGATCGGCTCGGGCATGCCGCGGCATCTGCCCGACAATGTCAGCGTGACCGGGCATTTCTGCAGCAGCACCGAAGTGGCGCGTCTGGTGGCCTCGGTGGATGTGCTGCTGCATGCCGGCACCCAGGAAACCTTCGGTCTGGTGGTACTGGAAGCCATGGCCTGCGGCACACCAGTGGTGGCTGCACGCGCCGGCGCGCTGGCCGAGAATGTGCCACTGGGCTGCGGTCAGCTGTGCAACCCGCACTCGCCGCATGCCATGGCGCGTGCCGTGCAGGAAGTCTTCGCCAATGACCCCGCCGCACTGGGTCGCCAGGCGCGGCGGCATGTCGAGAAGCACCATGCCTGGGACCGTGTCGTGGATGGCTTGCTCGGCCATTATCACGCGGTCACCGGGACTCGCATGCAACCGGTACTCGAGGAGGTGACCCATGGCTGAATCGCCGGCTGCCAAACAGCACTTTCTGCTGGTCCTGCACGATGTCGCGCCCGAGACATGGACCGACTACCGGGACTTCGTCGCCGAGGTGGATGCCCTCTGCCAGGCACGCCTGAACCATCCCTGCCCGATCACCTGGCTGGTGGTGCCTGACTTCCATCATCGCAGCGCCCTGGAAGACGCTCCGGAATTCATCGCCCTGCTGGACTCTCGCCGCCAACAGGGGGACGAGCTTGCCCTGCATGGCTTCCATCACTGCGATGACGCGCCAGCCCCCCGCACCCCGCGCGATTACCTGATGCGCCGCGTGCTGACCTGGGAAGGCGAGTTCTACCCCCTCGATGAGGCCGAAGCCAGACGACGCCTGCGGGAAGGCGCCGCACTCTTCAAGCGTCTCGGCTGGCCATTGGACGGCTTCGTGGCCCCTGCCTGGCTGATGAGTGACGGCACTCGTCAGGCGCTGAAGTCCCTCGACTTCCGCTACACCAGCGACCCCCAGCATCTCTATCGACTGCCTGACTTCACGGTCATCGATGCGCCCGGACTCGTGTGGAGCGCACGTTCAGCGCCACGCCGCCTGATGTCGCAGTGGGTGACGCAGCGCAAGCTGAGCCGCGAGCAACAGGCGCCGGTGTTGCGTCTGGGTCTGCATCCGGTCGATATGCGCCATGCGCGCTCGCGCCAGTATTGGCTGACGCTGGTCGAGCGCTTGCTCGATGAAGGGCGCCTGCCGATGACCAAGATCGGCTGGCTGACCCAGCAGGGGCTGCTCACCCCCGCCACGTCTGACACGACGCAACTGAACTCGCACCAGGCGGCTCACAGTGCTGCCTGAGACCCACCTACCGGATGAGTCCCGTCGTATGGGCCTTGTTGACAACCCGCTGCGGGAATCTGCCATGAATCGTGCCCTCTGGTTACTGGGTGCTGGCCTTGTGATGGTCATCGCGATACCGCTGGTGCTGGGTGGCAGCGGACTGGGTGGCCAGCTGCGCCAGTTCCCCCTCGACACCTTCCTCTTGATGCTGGGCATGATCGTGATGTGCTGGAACCTGAACGCCGGCCGGTTGCGTCTGCTGCTGGCCGGGCGTGGCGGTCACCTGGGGCAACGGCGCGCCGTCGGCATGGTGATGGCGACCGAGTTCGCCATCAGCGCCACCCCCGGCGGCAGTGGCGGTCCGCTTACCCTGATGGGGCTGCTGTCACGTCAGGGGGTGCGCCCGGCGCAGGCCACGGCGGTATTCGCGGTCGATCAGATCACCGACATGCTGTTCTTCCTCTCGGCGCTGGCCAGCATCGGGCTCTATGCCCTCTCGCATACCATCGACCTGCGCCTGGGGTGGATGCTGGCCGTGCCGGCGCTGTTGCTGATCATCGGCTTTGGCCTGCTGGCCGCGCTGGGCAAGCATCATCGGCGCCTGCTCAAGATCAGCGGACGCCTGCTGCGCTGGCTCAAGGTACGCCATCGCTCACGCGTCAAGCTGGCGCGGGGCCTGATCCACTTCCGCCATGCGCTGGTCGAGACGCTCGCCCTGCCGCGCCTGACGCTGAGCCTGATCTTCCTGCTCTGCTGTGCCCATTGGCTGCTGCGCTACTCGATCCTCTATCTGGCCGTGTCCGGGCTGGGGCAGGACATCGACTGGAGCTGGACCTTCATCGTGCAGATGCTCTCGCTGGCAGCGGGCCAGCTGACGCTGCTGCCCGGCGGTGCCGGAGGCGCGGAGCTGTCCTCCACTGCCCTGCTCAGCCCGATGATCGGCGCCGCCAGTGCCGCGGCGGCCGTGGTGATCTGGCGAGCGGTGACCTTCTATTTCTACCTGATCGCCGGCGCCCCGGTGTTCTTCGTGATGGCGGGACGCAGCATGCTGGGAAGCTTGCTCAAGCGTCGCTCGGCAGCCACATGACAGGATGACCGAGCATCGCTGCAGACATCATCATGAAAAACACTTGATCATCGCCATATGAATAAGACTTTGTTATGTTGGCAGGCGGCTTTATTGAACGGCCATACAATAACCACAGCTCAAGGTGATCTCACATGCCGCATCCTTCCCAGCGTCACCCGACTTCCGCCCGCATTCGCCGCCCGCTGGCCATGATGGGCGTGGTCGGCTCGCTGCTGGCCACCTCGACCTCAGCGGCACTCGCTGATGACAGGCCCCTGCGCAGCATCGACCCCGGCCATGGCACCGACAAGGTCGTGGTCGCCCACCGGGGTGCCTCGGGCTACCTGCCGGAGCACACCCTGGCGGCCAAGGCGATGGCCTACGCCCAGGGCGCCGACTTCCTCGAGCAGGATGTGGTGATGAGCAAGGATGACCAGCTGGTGGTGCTGCACGACCGCTTCCTGGACCGCGTGACCAATGTCGCCGAGGTCTTCCCCGAGCGTGCGCGTGATGATGGCCGCTACTATGCCATCGACTTCACGCTGGACGAGCTGCGCCAGCTGTCGTTCAGCGAGGGCTTCACCATCAAGGATGGCGAGCAGGTCGCCGACTACCCTGAGCGCTTCCCGCTGGGCAAGTCGCACTTCGGCCTGCACACCCTGAGTGAAGAGATCGAGATGATTCAGGGCCTGAATCACTCCACCGGACGCGATGTCGGCCTGTATGTGGAGATCAAGGCGCCCTGGTTCCACCAGTCGGAAGGCAAGCAGGTCTCGCGAGCCGTGCTCGAGACCCTCAAGCAGTACGGCTACGTCGCGCAGGATGACAATGCCGTCGTGCAGGTCTTCGATCCCAATGGCCTCAAGCGCATCCACGACACGCTGCAGCCCGAACTGGAGATGGACCTGCGTCTGGTGCAGCTGATGGGCGAGACCAGCTGGGACATGACCTTCCAGCCGGATGCGGAGGGCAAGCTTGAGCCCTACGACTATGACTGGATGTATCAGGAAGGCGGCATGCAGCGCATCGCCACCTACGCCGATGGCATCGGGCCGTGGAAGCCGATGGTGATCGAGGACAGCTCGACCCGGGACGACATCAAGGTCACACCAATGGTCGAGGAAGCCCATGCGCAGGGCCTGATCGTGATGCCCTACACCTTCCGCCTCGATGAAGGCCGCATCCCCGACTGGGCCAGCGATTACGACGACATGCTGCGCGCCTTCTTCGTCGACGCCAGGGTAGATGGTGTCTTCACTGACTACCCGGACCGCGCCGTGCAGTGGCTGAAGCAGCACGGTAAGGCTCTGTAAGAGCTCTACGAGCAGCCCTGCAAGCTCCCCTACAACACAGTCAATCCTTGACAGGGGAACATCAAAAAGCCGGACTCCATGAGGAGCCCGGCTTTTTCGTCCTGCCTGATCGTCAGCGCTCGATCGTCAGCACCCGTTGTCAGTTCACGATATCAGCATCGACACGTGATGAGCGCTGCCTTCATTGACCCGCCGCTTCGGCGGCCAGTCCCTTGAGCAGCCCGGCGATCTTGTCCAGCGGCAGCTTGCAGTCGCCCAGATCATGACGGTTGGCCATGTACTGGGGATCATTCCACTCGATCACGCTGCCACCCTCCACGGCGCGAATCAGCATCTTCTGCGGCAGGTCCAGAGCGGCCGCCCCGTTGCACTGCATCAACAGAGTGCCCACCTTGGGATTGCCGAAGATGACGGTATGCGTCGCGGGCAGCTCCATGCCGACCTTCTCGGCACCCGCCTCATGATCGATGACGCTGAACAGCGTCAGCCCCTTGGCCTTGAGCGCCGTCTCGAGACGCGCCTGGACGGAGGCGACATCATCACGACTGGTCACCGACTCGATGCCCTTGGCAGGCACCTGCATGCTCGCTGAAGCTTCAGGGGCGGAGGCTGCCGCCGCGCCGGAATCTGCACTGGCAGACAGCGGCATGCCAGCAGCCAACGGCAGGGACAGCAACGCCAGCAGGCGCGCGGAGCGCGTAAGGGCGGGGAATGACTTGAGCATGGAACATCCTTATCAGTGAGTCGTGTTGCGCCGTGGGGCATCTGCACGTGTCGCTTGGTCAGGTGCCAATGAACAGACATCAGATTAGCAACTGCTTGATATGAACGCACCTGCCCCGCCTGCATCAGCCGAAACATCTCTCCCCTCGCCTGCGCCACCGGCCGCAGGTAACCCCGCCGGCATGCACTAGAGAGAGACTGGTGAGGGCCAGAAACGAAAAAAGGGCAGGCCCTATGGGCCTGCCCTTTCGGTGACATGCGATCCGCTTGACGCCGATCGCTGTCAGGAGATCAATGGCTTACCAGCCAGTGACTTCCTTGATGGCATCGCCGATCTGCGCGAGTGAACGCACAGTCTTGACGCCAGCCGCTTCCAGAGCCGCGAACTTCTCGTCGGCAGTACCCTTGCCGCCGGAGATGATGGCGCCTGCATGGCCCATGCGCTTGCCCGGAGGCGCAGTCACACCAGCGATGTAGGAGACGACCGGCTTGGTGACGTTCGCCTTGATGTAGGCAGCGGCTTCTTCTTCAGCAGAACCGCCGATCTCGCCGATCATGACGATGGCTTCGGTCTTCGGGTCCTTCTCGAACATCTCGAGGATGTCGATGAAGTTGGAACCCGGGATCGGGTCGCCGCCGATGCCGACACAGCTGGACTGACCGAAACCGTGGTCAGTGGTCTGCTTGACGGCTTCGTAGGTCAGGGTGCCGGAACGAGACACGATACCGACCTTGCCCGGCTGGTGGATGTGACCCGGCATGATACCGATCTTGCACTCACCCGGAGTGATGACACCCGGGCAGTTCGGACCGATGACGCGCGCGCCCAGCTCGTCGCACTTGACCTTGACTTCCAGCATGTCGAGAGTCGGCACGCCTTCGGTGATGCAGACGATCAGCTTGATGCCTGCATTGGCCGCTTCAAGGATGGAATCCTTGCAGAACGGTGCCGGCACGTAGATGACGGACGCTTCAGCGCCAGTCTCGGCAACGGCTTCGGCGACGGTGTTGAACACCGGCAGGCCCAGGTGAGTCTGACCACCCTTGCCCGGCGTCACGCCACCGACCATCTTGGTGCCGTAGGCGATGGCTTGTTCAGAGTGGAAGGTACCCTGGCCGCCAGTGAAGCCCTGGCAGATCACCTTGGTGTTCTTGTCGATCAAAATGCTCATTACTTGCCCTCCGCAGCTTTGACAACCTGCTGCGCCGCGTCAGTCAGGCTGGTAGCAGCGATGATGTTCAGACCGCTTTCGGCCAGCTTCTTGGCGCCGAGTTCAGCGTTGTTACCTTCCAGACGCACCACGACCGGCACGTTGACACCGACCTGCTCGACGGCACCGATGATGCCTTCGGCGATCATGTCACAACGCACGATGCCGCCGAAGATGTTCACCAGAACAGCTTTGACGTTGTCGTCGGACAGGATGATCTTGAATGCTTCTGCAACGCGTTCCTTGGTAGCACCGCCACCCACGTCGAGGAAGTTGGCCGGCTTGCCGCCGTTCAGGTTGACGATGTCCATGGTGCCCATCGCCAGGCCTGCGCCGTTGACCATGCAGCCGATGTTGCCGTCGAGGGCAACGTAGTTCAGTTCGAACTTGGCAGCATGCGCTTCACGCTCGTCTTCCTGAGACGGATCGTGCATCGCCTGCAGGTCCGGGTGACGGTAGACGGCGTTGGCGTCGATGTTGATCTTGCCGTCGAGGCAGTGGAGGTTGCCTTCGTCGGTGATGACCAGCGGGTTAATTTCCAGCAGCGCGAAATCCTTGTCGGCGAACATCTTCGCCAGACCCAGGAAGATCTTGGTGAACTGCTTGATCTGGGTCGGGTTCAGACCCAGCTTGAAGGCCAGTTCACGCGCCTGGTACGGCTGTGCGCCGACCAGCGGATCGATCTCGGCTTTCAGGATCTTTTCCGGCGTCTCTTCAGCAACCTTCTCGATTTCCACGCCGCCTTCGGTGGAAGCCATGAAGACGATGCGACGAGTGGTGCGGTCAACGACGGCGCCTAGGTACAGCTCTTCGGCGATGTCGGTGCAGTTCTCGACGAGAATCTTGGTGACCGGCTGACCGTTTTCGTCAGTCTGGTAGGTCACCAGGTTCTTGCCCAGCCACTGGGTCGCGAAGTCGGAAGCGGCTTGTGCGCTGTCGACCAGCTTGACGCCGCCAGCCTTGCCGCGGCCACCTGCGTGGACCTGTGCCTTGACGACCCACTTGTCGCCGCCAATCTTCTTGCACGCTTCAGCAGCGTCTTCCGGGGTGTCAACGGCAAAGCCCTTGGACACCGGCAGGCCATAGTCGGCAAAAAGTTGTTTTGCCTGATATTCGTGAAGGTTCATCGTGTCATGCCATTGGTTGCATTAGACTCGAACGGCAGTCGCAAGATGCCACTGCCACCGTTCGCCCCGGCCTGGCCGGGGCGACGCGCCTCTTGTTCGGAAGGACGCTTACTTGCGCTTCTTGCGGTTTGCGATGTGAATCGCATGCCCGTCAACGGCCAGCGCGGCTTCGTGTACGGCTTCCGACAGGGTCGGGTGAGCTGTACAGATCAACGCGAGGTCTTCGGCGCTTGCGCCGAACTCGAGGGCAGTCACACCCTGTGCGATCAGCTCACCGGCATGCTGGCCGATGATATGAACGCCCAGGACGCGATCAGTCTCAGCGTCGGCAATGATCTTGGCCAGACCTTCAGTGGCATTGTTGGCCATGGCACGACCGCTTGCCGCGAACGGGAAGCTGCCGGTCTTGACTTCGATGCCTTCGGACTTGGCTTGTTGTTCGGTCTTGCCGACCCACGCCACTTCCGGGAAGGTGTAGATGATGCTCGGGATGGCGTCGTAGTTCATCTCGGCCTTGTGGCCGGCGATGATGTCGGCAACCATCACGCCCTCTTCAGAGGCCTTGTGCGCCAGCATCGGGCCACGCACCACGTCACCGATGGCGTAGACGCCCGGCACGCTGGTCGCGCACTGGTCGTCGACGTGGATGAAGCCACGCTCGTCCAGATTGATGCCGACATCGCTGTCGAGCAGGCTCTGGGTGTACGGACGACGGCCGACCGCGACGATGATCTTGTCGAAGGTCTGTTCCTGTTCGCCGTTGGCGTCGGTGTACTTGACGACGACTTCGCTGTCCTTGATGTCGGAACCGGTCACACGGGCGCCGAGCTTGATGTCCAGACCCTGCTTCTTGAGCAGCTTCTGGGCTTCCTTGGCGACGGCCGCATCGACCATCGGCAGGAAGCTGTCGACCGCTTCCAGCACGGTGACTTCAGAACCGCAACGGCTCCACACGCTACCGAGCTCGAGACCGATGACACCGGCACCGATGACACCCAGACGCTTCGGCGCTTCGTCGAACTCGAGCGCGCCGGTGGAATCGACGATCAGACCTTCGGTCAGCGGCGTCGGCGGAATCTCGACCGGCACGGAACCGGACGCGATGACGATGTTCTCGGCTTCGTAGGTCGCCTTGCCACCGTCGTGATCGGTCACTTCGACCTGCTTGTTCGGCAGCACCTTGCCGGTACCTTCCAGCGCGGTGACACCGTTGGCCTTGAACAGACCGGAGATACCGCCGGTCAGGTTCTTCACGATCTGCGCCTTGCGCTCGATCATCTTGGCCACGTCGATCTCGACGCCGTCGGCCTTGATGCCCAGTTCGGCGAACTCATCACGCGCTTCGACGTACTTGTGCGAGGTTTCCAGCAATGCCTTGGACGGAATGCAGCCGACGTTCAGGCAGGTACCGCCGTGAACGACCTTGCCTTCCTTGTTGACCCACTTCTCGACGCAGGCGGTCTTCAGACCCAGCTGAGCAGCGCGGATAGCGGCAACATAGCCACCAGGGCCAGCGCCAATGACGATCACATCAAATTTATCGGCCATGTCTCTTCCTGTTGGTGCAGTTCGATTCGGGTTGGCAACCCGGCGAGTGTCAGTGCCACCCGCCGGGGCCGCTCACGCCCTCGAGATCCTCAAGGGCGTGAGACATTGCGGTCTCAGACGTCGAGCAGGAAACGAGCCGGATCTTCCAGCAGGTCCTTGATGGCGACGAGGAACTGGACTGCATCCTTGCCATCGATCATGCGGTGATCGTAGGACAGTGCCAGATACATCATCGGACGGATGACGACCTGACCATTCACGGCCATCGGACGCTCCTGGATCTTGTGCATGCCCAGGATGGCGGTCTGCGGCGGATTCAGGATCGGGGTGGACATCAGGGAACCGAAGATGCCGCCGTTGGTGATCGTGAAGGTACCGCCCTGCATCTCATCGATGCCCAGCTTGCCGGCGCGGGCACGCTGACCGAAGTCGACGATGGTCTTTTCGACATCGGCGAGCTTCATGCTGTCGGTATCACGCAGCACCGGCACGACCAGACCGCGGTCGGAAGACACGGCCACACCGATGTCCTGGTAACCGTGGTAGACGATGTCGGTGCCGTCGATGGAGGCATTGACGTCCGGGAAGCGCTTGAGCGCTTCGGTGGCCGCCTTGACGAAGAAGCCCATGAAGCCGAGCTTGGTGTCGTGCACCTTCTGGAAGGTGTCCTTGTACTGCTTGCGCAGTTCCATCACCGCGCTCATGTCCACTTCGTTGTAAGTGGTGAGCATGGCGGCAGTCTGCTGGGCATTGACCAGACGCTTGGCGATGGTCTGACGCATGCGGCTCATCGGCACGCGCTTCTCGGGACGCTCGCCCTCGAAGGTCGGTGCAGATTTCGGCGCGGCCTTGGCATCAGACTTGGAAGCGCCGGACTTGGCAGCCGGCTTGGCAGCGGACTTGGCCGCAGTGCCTTCCTTGACGGCCTTGGCCACGTCTTCCTTCAGCACGCGACCGCCCTTGCCGGTACCGACCAGCTTGCTGACGTCCAGATCGTGCTCGGCGACCATCTTGCGCGCTGCCGGGGCGAGGATCTTGTCGCCGACCTTCTCGTCCTGACCTTCGTCAGAGCCGGACTTGTCGTCGCTTGCCTCAGCGGCAGGCGCGGCGCCACCGGAAGCACCAGCGCTGAACAGTGCCAGTACGGCTTCAGTCTCGCAGGTATCGCCTTCCTCGACCTTGATCTCGCTCAGGGCGCCGTCGGCCGGAGCCACGACTTCCAGCACGACCTTGTCGGTCTCGATCTCGACGATCAGCTCGTCGCGCTCGCAGGCTTCACCGACCTTCTTGTGCCAGGTAGCGACGGTGCCTTCGGCAACGGATTCCGGGAAGCTCGGCGCCTTGACTTCCAGCGTCTTGCCTTCGCCACCGGCGGCCGGCTTGCTGTCGGCCTTGGCGTCGTCCTTGCTCTCTTCAGCGGCGGAGTCGTCCTTGGCGTCAGAAGACGCAGCGGCGTCTGCATCACCGATGGAGCCCAGCACTTGCTCGGACTCGCAGGTGTCGCCTTCCTGAACCTTGATCTCGCCCAGGGTGCCGTCCTGCGGTGCGACGACTTCCAGCACGACCTTGTCGGTCTCGATCTCGACGATCAACTCGTCACGCTCGACGCTGTCGCCGGGCTGCTTGTGCCAGGTCGCCACAGTGCCTTCGGCGACGGATTCCGGAAAAGACGGCGCTTTGATATCGATAGCCATTGGAGTTCCTTAACTCAATTCTCTCTCGGTGCCCTTGCGGGTCGCGAGCCTTTACTTGTTGAAGGCGTCGTCGACCAGCTGGCGCTGCTGCTCGTTATGAACGGACATGTAGCCCGCGGCAGGTGCCGCAGAGGCCGGGCGTCCGGCGAAGTCCAGGCTCATGCCAAGCCCCTGACGGTGCTGCTCAGCGACCTGACGCATATGGTGCTGACTCTGATACCAGGCACCCTGGTTGAGCGGCTCTTCCTGACACCACATCACCTGCTCGAGATTCTCGTAGTCGGCGATGGCGGCCTGGAGCTCTTCCTTCGGGAAGGGATAGAGCTGCTCGACACGGATGACGGCAACATCTTCACGGCCCTGCTCGGCGCGATAGGCGGCCAGGTCATAGTAGACCTTGCCCGCACACAGCACGACGCGCTTGACCTTGGAAGCTTCCAGGTTGCCCTTGTCGGACAGCACCATCTCGAAGCGGCCATCGGCCAGTTCGTCGAGGGTGGAAGTCGCTTCCTTGTGACGCAGCAGAGACTTGGGTGACAGCACGACCAGCGGCTTGCGCAGCGAGCGGATGACCTGACGACGCAGCAGATGATAGATCTGCGCCGGCGTGGTCGGCATGCATACCTGCATGTTGTGCTCGGCACACAGCTGGAGGTAACGCTCGAGGCGTGCGGAGCTGTGCTCCGGGCCCTGACCCTCGTAGCCGTGCGGCAGCAGCATGGTCAGACCACACAGGCGGCCCCATTTGCTCTCGCCGGAGGAGATGAACTGGTCCATCACCACCTGGGCGCCGTTGGCGAAGTCACCGAACTGGGCTTCCCACACGACCAATGCCTTGGGCATGGTGGTGGCATAGCCATATTCAAAGGCCAGCACCGCTTCCTCGGAGAGGTAGGAGTCATGGATGGTGAAGGTCGCCTGACCATCCTTGATGTGCTGCAGCGGCACGTAGGTGTCGCCATCCTTCTGGTTGTGCACCACCGCGTGACGGTGGGAGAAGGTACCGCGACCCACGTCCTGACCGGTGATACGCACCGGATGGTCGGCATCGACCAGGGTGGCGTAGGCCAGTGTCTCGGCGAAGCCCCAGTTCAGCGGCATGCCACCAGCGGCCATCTTGCGACGGTCTTCGTAGATCTTGTTGACCTGACGCTGGACCGAGATGCCGTCCGGCACTTCGCACATCTTGTTGGCGAGGGCCTGCAGCTGCTTCATGTCCATCGAGGTATCGGCAACGCCGGTCCACTCGTGGCCCAGGTACGGCGTCCAATCGACGAACAGACCGGTGTTGGGCTGCTTCACCAGCGCATTGGCAACGTGGTTGCCGGCATCCAGGTCAGCACGGTACTGGTCGACCAGGTGCTTGGTCTCTTCCGCGCTGAGCACGCCTTCCTCGACCAGACGGTCCGCATACTTCTCGCGGGCAGTCTTCTGGGACTTGATCTTGGCGTACATCAGCGGCTGGGTACCGGACGGCTCGTCGGCTTCGTTGTGACCGCGCTTGCGGTAACACACGAGGTCGAGCACGACGTCACGCTTGAACTGCTGACGGTAGTCGATGGCGACCTGAGCGGCGTGCAGCACGGCGTCCGGATCATCTCCATTGACGTGGATGATCGGCGCCTGAACCATCTTGGCGATGTCGGTGCAGTATTCGGTCGAGCGAGCATCATCGGCACGCGAGGTGGTGAAGCCCACCTGGTTGTTGATGACGACATGCACGGTACCGCCCGTCTTGTAGGCACGGGTCTGCGACATCTGGAAGGTTTCCATGACCACGCCCTGACCGGCGAATGCCGCGTCACCGTGGATGGAGATCGGCAGTACGCTGTCGCCTTCGCTGTCTTCGCGACGGTCCTGACGGGCACGCACGGAGCCTTCCACCACCGGAGAGACGATTTCCAGGTGCGACGGGTTGAACGCCAGCGCCAGGTGGACTTCGCCGCCCGGGGTCATGACATTCGAGCTGAAGCCCTGGTGGTACTTCACGTCGCCGGAACCCTTGGCAATCTGCTTCTTGCCATCGAATTCCTCGATCAGCTCTGACGGGCTCTTGCCCAGCAGGTTGACCAGCAGGTTGAGACGGCCACGGTGGGCCATGCCGATCACGACTTCCTTGGTACCGTACTTGCCGCTGCGCTGGATCAGCTCATCCATCATCGGAATGAAGGATTCGCCGCCTTCCAGACCAAAGCGCTTGGTGCCCGGGTACTTGCTGGCGAGATAGCTCTCGAGGCCTTCGGCGGCGGTCAGACGTTCCAGCACGTGATGACGGACATCGCGTGAGAAGTTCGGCTTGGAACGTACGGACTCGAAACGCTGCTGCAGCCAGCGCTTCTCTTCCGTGTTGACGATGTGCATGAACTCGGCGCCGATGCTGCGGCAGTAGGTCTGCTCCAGCGCGGCGTGGATTTCCTTGAGCGGTGCAACATCCTTGCCGAGGAACAGCGAGCCGGTCTGGAACTCGACGTCCATGTCAGCGGCGGACAGCTGATGGAAGGACAGTTCGAGGTCCGGCACCGGTGCCGGCTTGCGCAGGCCGAGGGGATCGATATCCGCCTTCTGGTGGCCACGGAAGCGGTAGGCGTTGATCAGCTGGAGAACACGAACCTGCTTCTTGTTCTCGCTGCTTTCGCCCGCAGAGACAGCCACCGGGCGGCGACTGTTGCGACCCATCTCGTAGAACTGATCACGGATCGGCGCTAGCGGAACATCCTGGGAGGGGCTGCCGTCATGACGCGGCAGAGTATCAAAGTAGTTGCGCCACTCGTCGGGAACCTCATTCGGGTCGACAAGATAACGCTCGTAGAGATCTTCTACGTAGTGGACATTCCCCCCGCTCATATGGGAAGTGCGCCACATCAACTCCATTGTGCCTTCTTGCATCTCTCGGTCACCCTGACTGATGGGGTGGGGTAGGCGCCTGACAAGCGCTGTCGGCGTCACTCGATTATGCCCTGTATGGCGAAACCATGGAGGCCTTCACCATCTGAGTCTTCTTTTATCGTCAAAAGCCGGTGCACAAGGCACCGGCTTCAGCAAGCTGTGCGCTGCGACAAGGTGTGACACCCTGCCGCAGCTGACGTGCATCATAGCAAGCTAAGGCGCGGCTTTTAAGTGGCGTTTGCCAGCAAAAGCTCACGAATCTTGCCGATGGCACGTGTCGGGTTCAGACCCTTGGGGCAAACCGCGACACAATTCATGATTCCGCGACAACGGAATACGGCAAACGGGTCGTCCAGCTCGCTCAAACGCTCCTTGGTGGCGGTGTCACGCGAGTCCGCCAGGAAGCGATAGGCCTGCAGCAGACCGCTCGGACCGACGAACTTGTCCGGGTTCCACCAGAAGGACGGGCAGGCAGTCGAGCAGCAGGCACACAGGATGCACTCGTAGAGACCGTCGAGCTTGTCACGGTCTTCCGGCGACTGCAGACGCTCGATGGCCGGCGCCGGCGTGTCGTTGAGCAGGTACGGCTGGATGCGCTCGTACTGCTTGTAGAAGATGCTCATGTCGACGACCAGGTCACGCACGACCGGCAGGCCCGGCAGCGGACGCAGCACCAGCTTGTTGTCCTTGACGACTTCGGACAGCGCGGTGACACAGGTCAGGCCGTTCTTGCCGTTCATGTTCATGCCGTCCGAACCGCAGACGCCTTCACGGCAGCTGCGACGATAGGCCAGCGAGCTGTCCTGTTCCTTAAGCATTTCCATCACGTTCAACACCATCAGGTCACGACCCTGGGTGTCGACCTGAAACTCCTGCATGTACGGCGCAGTATCGGTTTCAGGGTTGTAGCGGTATATGGATACCTGAAGCATGGTTTCCCCTCCGGGCAAACGGGTCAGGTGCGTGCGGTGACCTGCACGCACCTCGATCACGGCGAACTCAAGCGAGAGTGAACTCGAGCGAGTGCGAACTTGGTCTGAAGCAAGGCGCGGCGTCCCGAGCGGGTCGCGACGCGCGCCTTGGGTTCAGACTCAGTAGGTACGAATCTTCGGCTCGAAACGCTCGACGGTCTTCGGCGCGAAGTTCACATCACGCTTGCCGACACGCTTCTCGTTCGGGAAGAACAGAGAATGCTTGAGCCAGTTCTCGTCATCACGGTCCGGGAAGTCGTAACGGGAGTGAGCACCACGGCTTTCCTTGCGGGTCAGGGCCGCAATGGCAGTGGCTTCGGCCACTTCCATCAGGTTGTCCAGCTCGAGAGCTTCGATACGCGCGGTATTGAAGACCTGAGACTTGTCGGACAGACCCGCCTTGGCGATACGCTCACGCAGATCGGACAGCTGCTTGACGCCCTCTTCCATCTTGTCTTCCTGACGGAAGACACCGAAGGAGTTCTGCATGATCTGCTGCAGTTCGCGCTTGAGTTCCGGCACGGACTCGCCGCTTTCGGACTCGTTCCAGCGGTTCAGGCGCACCAGGGCTGCATCGATGTCGCTCTGCGTCGGCTCGAGGTACTCGACACCTTCGTTGAGCGCGCTTTCGATGTACTTGCCCGCGGCGCGGCCGAAGACGACCAGATCCAGCAGCGAGTTGCCGCCCAGACGGTTGGCGCCGTGAACGGACACACAGGCCACTTCACCCACGGCATAGAGGCCGTTGACGATGCGGTCGCTGCCGTCTTCGTTCTGTGCGATGGCCTGACCGTGCACGTTGGTGGCGATGCCGCCCATCATGTAGTGGCAGGTCGGCACGACCGGGATCGGCGCGTTGGTCGGGTCGACGTGCGCGAAGGTCTTGGACAGCTCGGAGATACCCGGCAGGCGCTTGTTCAGCACTTCCTCACCCAAGTGATCCAGCTTCAGGAAGACGTGGTCGCCATTCTCGCCACAGCCACGGCCTTCGAGGATTTCCAGCACCATGGAGCGCGCGACGACGTCACGGCCCGCGAGGTCCTTGGCGTTCGGCGCATAACGCTCCATGAAGCGCTCGCCGTCCTTGTTGACCAGGTAGCCACCTTCACCGCGGCAACCTTCGGTGACCAGCACGCCCGCACCGTGAATTCCGGTCGGGTGGAACTGCCACATTTCCATGTCCTGGACCGGCAGGCCGGCACGCAGTGCCATGCCGATACCGTCGCCGGTGTTGATCAGGGCATTGGTGGTGGAGGCGTAGATACGGCCCGCACCGCCAGTGGCCAGAACGGTGGCCTTGGACTTCACGACCACGGTCTCGCCGGTCTCGATGCACAGGGCAATCACGCCGACGATATCGCCGTTGGCATTCTTGACCAGATCGATGGCGTACCACTCGTCGAGGAAGACGGTGCCGTTCTTCAGGTTGGCCTGATACAGAGTGTGCAGCAGGGCGTGACCGGTACGGTCAGCCGCGGCGCAGGTACGAGCCGCCTGGCCGCCCTTGCCGAAGTCCTTGGACTGGCCACCGAACGGACGCTGATAGATGCGGCCGTTGTCGAAACGGGAGAACGGCAGCCCCATGTGCTCAAGCTCGAAGACCGCTTTCGGGCCTTCGGTACACATATATTCCGCAGCGTCCTGATCAGCGATGTAATCGCCACCCTTGACGGTGTCATACATGTGCCAGCGCCAATCATCATTCGGATCAGCAGAAGCGATGGCACAGGTGATACCGCCCTGGGCAGAGACAGTATGCGAGCGGGTCGGGAAGACCTTGGACAGCACGGCGGTCTTCTTGCCGGACTGGGACAGTTCGAGACCGGCACGCAGGCCAGCGCCGCCGCCGCCGATGATGATCGCGTCGAATGTCAGGCTACGCATGGTGGACATGTATCAGGCTCCCCACAGGACTTGAACGCCCCAGACCAAGAAGATGAACAACGCAAGGATGACGAAGACCTGGAAACCGAAACGCAGTGCGGTCGGCTTCATGTAATCGGTCGCCACGGTCCACAGACCGATCCAGGCGTGTGCGGCAATCGAGATGAATGCCATCAGAGAGAAGATGCGCATCGCCGTGTTCTCGAACAGACCACTCCAGGTGGTGTAGTCGAGGTTCGGGTGGAGCAGCAGGTAGCCGACCATGAACACGGAATAGACTGCCAGAATCACGGCAGAAACACGCTGCAGCACCCAGTCGGACAGACCGCTGCGGCTGAAATTGGTGATGTTGTTTACCATACCCAGACTCCCGCCAGGACCACGAGAACAGCACTGATCACGACAGTGACCTGCGCCTTGCGATTAGCACTTTCCAGTTCGACACCAATATCCATGTCCATCAGCAGGTGCTTGATGCCAGCCACGAAGTGGAAACCGAGGGCAGACAGCAGGCCCCAGGCCACGATCTTGGCCAGGAAGTTGGTCGCCAGGGTGTCGCGCACTGCCTCGAACCCTTCCGGGGAGGACAGCGAGGCATCGAGTGCCCACAGCGCAAATACCAGGCCCACGAACAGAATCACGCCGGTAATACGGTGGGTGATTGAAGTCAGCGCAGGGAGAGGGAACTTTATCGTCGTCAGATCGAGATTTACGGGTCGTTTGCTATTCACGGCTCTTACACACTCTCTTGGCCCAACACGGACGCAAGCCCGCAGGGGCGGTGGTTTGAGGAAGGGTCTCGGGCGCAGGCCATCCACGGTACCGAGCCGAATTTCCCGCCAGTCGCGCGACGGTGGATTATAGGGGTTGGCCATTGGCATGACAAATGGCATGACGTCGCAGGGCCGCAACCACGGATTGCACAAAATGCAGTGAACAGGACGCGACCTGACGGCACGGGATACGTAAACGTCGGAGAACTGACGCACAGCAGCATGGCGCGCGTCTCTACGCCGTGTGGCGAATTGACAATCTTTCGCGGGCTTCTATAGTGGGCGGGATTGATGCAAGCCCGGCATGGCAAGCAAGTCAAAGAGTTACGCGAATAATGAGGAGGTCGGCATGACTGACAAGAAAGCGACATTGACAGTAGACGGTATCGACAAGAGCATCGAGTTCCCGGTCTATTCCGGCACGCTCGGCCAGGACGTCATCGACGTTCGCGGCCTGACCGCCGAAGGCATGTTCACCTACGACCCGGGCTTCGTCTCCACTGCCGCCTGCGAATCATCCATCACCTTCATCGATGGCCAGAAAGGCGTGCTGCTGCATCGCGGCTACCCCATCGACCAGCTGGCCAAGAGCTCCAACTACATCGAGCTGTGCTACCTGCTTCTGTTCGGAGAGCTGCCGAGCGACGAGGAATACGACAAGTTCGCCCAGCTGATCAGCAACCACACCATGGTGCATGAGCAGATCGTCAACTTCTTCAAGGGCTTCCGTCGCGACGCCCACCCGATGGCGATCCTGTGCGGCGTGGTCGGTGGCCTGGCCGCCTTCTATCACGACAACCTGAACATCACCAACGAGAAGGAACGCTACGTCAGCGCCGTGCGCCTGATCGCCAAGATGCCGACCCTGGCGGCCATGTGCCACAAGTACAACATCGGTCAGCCGTTCATGTACCCGCGCAATGACCTCTCCTACGGCGAGAACTTCCTGTACATGATGTTCGGCAACCCGTGCGAGGAGTACAAGATCAACCCGGTGTTCGCCAAGGCGATGGACACCATCTTCATGCTGCACGCCGACCACGAGCAGAACGCCTCGACCTCTACCGTACGTCTGGCCGGCTCCACCGGGGCCAACCCGTTCGCCTGCATCAGTGCCGGTATCGCGGCACTGTGGGGCCCGGCACACGGCGGCGCCAACGAAGCCGTGCTGGCCATGCTCGACGAGATCGGTGAAGAGTCCGAGGAGAACATCCAGCGCTTCATCGACAAGGCCAAGGACAAGGAAGACCCGTTCAAGCTGATGGGCTTCGGTCACCGCGTCTATCGCAACTTCGATCCGCGCGCCAAGGTCATGAAAGAGACCTGCGACGAAGTGCTGGAGCAGCTGGGCATGGCGGACGACCCGCAGCTCAAGATCGCCAAGCGTCTGGAACAGATCGCGCTGGAAGACGAGTACTTCATCGAGCGCAAGCTGTACCCGAATGTCGACTTCTACTCCGGCATCATCCTCAAGGCGATCGGCATCCCGACCAACATGTTCACGGTCATCTTCGCCATGTCGCGCACCATCGGCTGGATCTCCCACTGGAACGAGATGATCGCCGGCGGCCACCGCATCGGCCGTCCGCGTCAGCTCTACACCGGCCACCCGCAGCGCGACTATCCGGCCAAGTAACCCAGCACCAGGTAACCAAGCACCAGGCAACCAAGCACCCGGCAACATCGAGTCATGCGCCTGCAGGACAGACCGCCTCTTCGGAGGCGGTTTTTTTGGCCTGTTGCCTCTCATGCGCGCAGCCCCTGCCTGACAGCAAGCCATAAAGCCGCCCCATCCCCGCCCCGGACGTGCTAGCGTGCTGATGTACCGGCCTCTTCACGTCCTGTACGCGCCGGCACGCCATGCGCCCCACCGCGAGCGGCGCAACCTCATTCCTGATTGATGGCAAGGAGCCCCCAGCATGTCAGACACACACACAACGCCACGTACCGCCGCCTTCATCGGACTCGGCGTCATGGGTCACCCCATGGCCGGCCATCTGAAACGCGCAGGCCTTGAGGTGCGGGTCTACAACCGCACACGTGCACGCGCCGAGCAGTGGAGCGAGGAGTATGGCGGCAGCCATCACGCCACCCCGCGAGAAGCCGCCGAGGGCGCCGATATCGTGCTGATGTGCGTGGGCAATGATGATGACGTGCGCAGCGTCACCTACGGCGACGACGGCGTGCTGGCCGGCATGACGAGCGGGAGCCTGCTGGTGGACCACACCACCGCCAGTGCCGACCTGGCACGCGAGCTGGCCGCCGCCGCAGTCGAGGCCGGCATCGGCTTCGTCGACGCACCGGTCTCCGGCGGCCAGCAAGGCGCCGTGAATGGCGTGCTGACCATCATGTGTGGCGGCAGCGAGGCGGATTACGCGCGCGCCGAGCCGGTGCTGACGCACTACGGTCGCATGGTGAAGCGCATCGGCGAGACCGGTGCCGGCCAGACCACCAAGATGGTCAACCAGATCTGCATTGCCGGGCTGGTGCAGGCGCTTTCCGAGGGCCTGCACTTCGCCGAGCAGGCCGGACTGGATCGCGAGGCGGTGATCGAGGTGATCTCCAAGGGCGCCGCCGGTTCCTGGCAGATGGAAAATCGTCACGCCACCATGATCAAGGACGAGTACGATCACGGCTTTGCCGTCGACTGGATGCGCAAGGACCTCGACATCTGTCTGGCGGAAGCACGCCGCATCGATGCCAGCCTGCCGGTGACCGCGCTGGTCGATCAGTTCTATGCCGACGTGCAGGCCATGGGCGGCAATCGCTGGGACACCTCCTCGCTGCTCAAGCGCCTCTCCAGATGAAGCGGGTCTGAATACACACGAGCGAGCTGAATCGCATCACACGGCCTCGCACTGAAAACGCCTCATTCCAACGCCATATGGACGCGGGAATGAGGCGTTTTTTCATGCCGCAGCGCAACATCCCAGACAGCAGCGGCGCTCGGCAGGTTTTTCCACACTATCTGTGGATAACCTCGTTGATAACCCCTAGACAAGCGCGGCGAACCAGCATGACAGCGGGCTTACCAACAGATTGCACAAAATTTAACCAGCGCATAAACCATTGATATAAAAGAAATTTTTGGTAACACGACGTAAGCGCCAGCCGCAGGGTCCGCACTTTGGGAAGAGATGCAGGGGGAGATGTGACAGCGCGCGAACAGTGGACAAGACACGGGGTCTGTCAAGGGCGACTTGGGGATAACATGCTTTTCTGCCGACACACAGGCTGTGCATAAGCCAGAATCAGGGACAAAAAAAACACACCCCGCAAGGTGTGCTTTTTTGTTGACTTCACGAGACCTGAAAGGTGACTCGAGATGTCTGAAGAGTGGCGTCCCATAGGGGGTTCGAACCCCTGTTACCGCCGTGAAAGGGCGGTGTCCTGGACCACTAGACGAATGGGACGCAGTCGCTTGAGAAACTTGGTGGAGCCTAGCGGGATCGAACCGCTGACCTCAACACTGCCAGTGTTGCGCTCTCCCAGCTGAGCTAAGGCCCCGTCTCTCAAGAACGAGGCGTATCTTACTGATAACCCTCGGGGTCGTCAACTTCTTTTTCACACAATTCTCATCGTGCTGCTGATCAGCAATGAAAGCGCTGTTCAGCGCCCTGCTGCAAGACATGGCCCCCATGACGACATACGTCACGGGGGCCATCATCTGCACATCGCAGACACCCTTGCAGGTCGCGATATTCTTACAGGTCGCGATATTCTTACAGGTCGCGATATTCCTTCTCGAAGCGCTTGGCGGCCTTCTTGGAGACGCCGCCCAGTACGGCCACGGCGTGACGCAGACGCGCGCGCGTCATGTCGGAGCCCAGAATGACCATCGCGTCCATCACCGAGGTGGAAGTCGCCGAGCCGGTCACCGCCACGAACACCGGTGCCAGGAAGTCCTTCATCTTGAGCCCGAAGTGCTCGGAGAGCAGCTTCACTTCCGCCAGCAGGTGCTCCTTGTCCCAGCGGCTCACGGCTTCAAGCTTCCAGGTCAGGAACTGCATCTGACGCACCAGGTCTTCGCCTTCCAGCTTCGCCTTGGCGAAGTCGTCCGGCGTGATGGCCGGCAGACCGGAGAAGAAGTGGCCGGCCAGCGGAATCGCCTCGGACAGCGTCTCGATGCGCGGCTTCACTTCCGGCAGGATCTGCTTGACGTAGGACTCGTTGAAGGCCCACTGACGCAGCTCGCTCAGCAGCTCGTCCTCGGACAGATCACGGATGTAGAGACCGTTCAGCCAGCTGAGCTTCTCGACATCGAATACCGGGCCACCCAGCGAGACACGCTGGATATCGAAGTGCTCCTGCATCTCGCTCAGGGTGAACTTCTCGCGCTCGTCCGGCATGGACCAGCCGAGACGACCGAGATAGTTGATCACCGCCGCCGGCAGGTAACCCATGCGACGGTAGTAGAGGATCGATGTCGGGTTCTTGCGCTTGGACAGCTTGGTCTTGTCCGGGTTGCGCAGCAGCGGCATGTGGCACAGTTCCGGCATCTGCCAGCCGAAGTATTCATACAGCAGCTGATGCTTGGGCGCCGAGTTGATCCACTCCTCGCCACGCAGCACGTGGGTGATCTCCATCAGGTGATCATCCACCACGTTGGCCAGGTGGTAGGTCGGCATGCCATCGGACTTGAGCAGGATCTGCGCATCGACCTGGGCCCACTCGACCTCGATCTCGCCGCGCAGCATGTCCTTGACCACACAGGTGCCGCTTTCCGGCACGTTCATGCGGATGACGAAGGGCGCGCCCGCCGCTTCACGACGTGCCACTTCTTCTGCCGGCAGCGCGAGATCGGACGGCTTGAGCGCCATGTGCAGACCTTCGGCCTTGCGCGACTCGCGCAGCTCGTCCAGCTCTTCACTGGTGCGATAGCACTTGAAGGCATGGCCGGCATCGATCAGCTGCTGGCAGTGCCTGGCGTAGATGTCGCCACGCTCACTCTGACGGTACGGGCCGTGCGGACCACCGACATCCGGGCCTTCGGCCCATTCGATGCCCAGCCAGCGCAGCGAGTCGAGGATCATCTGCTCGGATTCGCCGGTGGAACGCGTCTGATCGGTATCCTCGATACGCAGAATGAACTCGCCACCGTGCTGACGAGCGAAGCACTGGTTGAACAGGGCGATGTAGGCGGTGCCGACGTGGGGATCACCAGTCGGCGACGGTGCGATGCGCGTACGAACGGTCATGTGGAGTCCAGTAGTTCGAGAAGAGAGGGCAACAAGCGTCTCGGCAATGACTGACTGCCGGGCCGTGAAATCACGCTGCTGTCTCAGCAGCAAGTGCTGGGGCATATTATACGCAAGGTGAAGATGTGCGACAGTGCGTCGCCGTGTACCAACGCTCTCTCGGCGGTAAGCTTGCGCCAGATGCGTCATTCTCTGCCTTGAGACGTGACGCCAGCGCCTCCCTGCAACTATCTCTGCCACCACCGGCAGGAGCATGAATGCCCCGAACTGCCGCTGCACCCGATGTTTCACCCTCCCCCACCGATGCCACTGCATCGGCAGAATTCGTGCCACGCCGCTGGCTGGAGACACTGGCACGTGCCGGTGGCCGCTGGCCCCAGCTCGCCATCCTGTGCGCCCTGCTCTCGACGCTGGTGCTGCTCGCCCAGGCCTGGGCCATCGCACGCCTGGCCCAGGGCGTGGCGATCGACCGCGAAGGCCTGGCGACACTGTGGCCGGCCATCGCGGTGCTCGCCGCCAGTCTCTCGCTGCGCGGCGCGCTCACTGGCCTGCGTGGCTATGCCGGCACCCGCGCCAGTCAACAGATCCGCCGTCGCCTGCGCGAGCGACTGTTGCAGCGCTTCGCCGAACTCGGCCCGCTGTGGGTGCGTCGCCAGCATCGCGCCAGTCTCGCCAACCGCGTCTGGGACCAGGTCGAGTCACTGCACGGCTACTACGCCGACTTCCGCCCACAGACACGCCTCGCGGGGCTGATTCCGCTGATGCTGCTGTGCGTGGTGTTTCCGCTCAACTGGGCGGCCGGCCTGATTCTGGCCGCCACCGCACCACTGGTACCGATCTTCATGATTCTGGTCGGCATCGCGGCGCGCAAGCGCTCGCAGGAGCAGTTCCGGGAGATGGACCGCATGGGCCGCCACTTCATGGACCTGCTCACCGGCCTCAAGACCCTGAAGCTGTTCGGCAGCGCCAGACGCGGCCCCCAGGTCGAGGCGGTCAGCCATGCCTTTCGCAAGCGCACCATGCGCGTGCTGCGCCTGGCCTTCCTGTCCTCCACGGTGCTGGAATTCTTCACCGCGGTGTCCATCGCGCTGCTGGCGGTCTACCTCGGCTTCCACTTCCTCGGCCACCTGCAATTCGGCACCTGGGGCGACTCACCGCTGACCCTGCAGACCGCGCTCTTCATTCTGGTGCTGGCGCCCGAGTTCTATCAGCCGCTGCGCGAGCTGGGCGTGCACTATCACGCCAAGGCCGAGGCCGAGGCTGCCGCCAGTGATCTCGCCCCCATCGTCGGCAGTGCCCCCTTCACGCAAGAGGCCGAGGCTGGCGCACAGGCGCACAATGCCATCAGCGACCTGCCCGCGGCGCGCCCTCAGACCCGCAAGCTGCACTCGCTGATGCTGGAAGAGGTCTGTGTGCGCTATCCCAATCAGTGGAACCGCCAGACCAGCACGCTGACTCCGCCGGCGCTCGGCCCGCTGACCCTGCGGATCACCCAGGGCGAACGCGTCGCGCTGACCGGCGCCTCCGGTTCCGGCAAGTCGACGCTGCTCAATCTGCTGCTCGGCTTCGTCGCGGCCAGCGACGGCCTGCTGTATTTCAATGGCCATCCGCTGAGCCACGGCCTGCCGCCGGGCATGGCGACCTGGGTCGGTCAGGAGACGGTGGTCCTGTCCGGCACGCTGGCCGACAACCTGCGCCTGGCCAGGCCTCAGGCCAGCGACGCACAGCTCGAAGCGGCGCTGGACAATGCCGACCTGCTTGACTGGTACCAGCACCTGCCGCGCGGGCTCGAGACGCGTCTTGGCGAGGGCGGCCAGGCGCTGTCCGGCGGTCAGGCACGCCGCCTGTCTCTGGCCCGCGCCTTCTTGCATGACGCGCCGCTGGTGCTGCTGGATGAACCCACCGCCAGCCTGGACGCCGACAGCGAAGCGCGCGTGATCGCCGCGCTCAAGCGTCTCGGCGAGGGTCGCACCCTGCTGCTGCTGACCCACCGACCAGAGCTGCTGACGCTGTGCCAGCGCCTGATTCATCTGGACGATGGCCAGCTGGTGCAGGACCGCCCGCTCCCCCTCCCGACACCGCGAGGTGACGCATGAACCGCGCCATCCGCAAGCCCGCGCCTGACACGCCCGCGGCTGTCACAGCAAGTGAGCCAGCACTGGGTGAAGCGTATAGCGAGCAGCGCCCACGTCTGCGCGAACTGACGCCCTATCTGGCCTTGATGCGCGAGCATCGCGGCTGGCTAGGCATCGGCGCGCTGCTGGCGCTGATCACCCTGCTGGCCGCCACCGGTCTGCTGGCGCTGTCGGGTTGGTTTCTCTCCGCCACCGCCGTGGCCGGCTTGAGCGTCGCCGCCACCCAGGCCTTCAACTTCTTCACACCGGCGGCAGGCGTGCGCGGTCTGGCGCTGGCGCGCACCGCCGGACGCTATGGCGAGCGCGTCACCACCCACGAAGGCACGCTGCGTCTGCTGGCGAGCCTGCGCCGCCGCCTGTTCGAGGCCATCGAGCCGCTCTCCCCCGCCGCCCTGCAGCATGCCGGCCAGGGAGAGTTGATGACCCGCCTGGGCGCGGATGTCGACGCCCTCGACAGCCTCTACGTGCGCGTATTGATTCCCTCGCTGGTGGCGGTCTGCGCCATCCTCGCCGCCGGCACGCTGATCGGCATCTTCGCGCCGACATTGGCGCTGGTAGCAGTGATAGGACTGATGCTGACCGGCGGACTGGTGCCGTGGCTGGCCTGGTGGCGTGGCAGCCGTGACGCCATGCGGCATCAGTCCTCGGCCAGCCGCCTGCGCGCGCGCCTGCTGGAGCGCCTGCAGGGACTGGGCGAGCTGGTGATCTATGGACGCTGGAATGAAGAGCTTGAGCGCCTCGCCGAGCAACAGGCCGAGCGGGACCGCATCGAGCGCGCCCAGGCACGCCGTCAGGCACTGGCCAGCTGGCTGAGCCACAGTCTGCTGGGGCTGACGCTGGCCGGGGTGGCGCTACTCGGCGTCATGCAGATGGCGCCATATGCGAACACCGACATGACGACGCCTTCTGGAGAGCTGCTCGATGGTCGCCTGCTGGCACTGTTCCTGCTGGCCGTGCTCGGCGCTTTCGAGGCGCTGGCGCCACTGCCGCTGGCCTGGCAGGGGCTCGGTCGCTGTCTGTCGGCGGCCGCGCGCCTCAACAGCGTGCAGGCCAATACGCCGGCGGCTCAGTTCCCCAGTGACTGCGAGGCTGCCACGCCGGTGGGTCATGCATTGGAGATCGAGCAGCTGAGCGTCACCCACGGCGACACGCCGGTGCTTGAAGAGCTTTCCCTGACACTGGCCGCAGGCGAGCATCTGGCACTGCTCGGCCCGTCCGGCAGCGGCAAGAGCACCCTGCTGGACGTGCTCAGTCGCTTCCATATTCCCAGCGCCGGACGCATCACGCTGGGCGGCGTGGCGCTGGAATCACTCGATGAGGCCACGCTGCGCGCAAGCTTCGCGGTCTGCCCGCAGGACACGCATCTGTTCTGTGCCAGCTACGCCGACAACCTGCGCCTGGCCGCTCCCGAGGCCAGCGATGAAGCACTGACGCGCATGCTGGAAAGCCTTGGCCTCGGCGACTGGCTGGCCCGCCAGCCACAGGGGTTGGCCGGCTTCCCGGATGAAGGGGGGCGTTCATTGTCCGGTGGCCAGCTGCGCCGCTTCGGTGTGGCGCGTGCGCTGCTGTCACCGGCACCGATCGTGCTGCTCGATGAGCCCTGCGAAGGACTGGACCGCCCCAGCGCCGAGCAGGTGATGAGCGCGATTCTCGCCGCCTGCGAGGGCCGCAGCCTGATCATGATCACCCACCAGCCGCTGGGGCTGGAGCGCTTTGCGCGTCTGGCACTGCTGGAAGCGGGCCGCCTGCAGGAAGACGCCACCCCGACCACGCTGAGCCGCGATTCCCGCCTCGCCAGGCTGATGGAGCGCACTGCCTGACGACAGTCACATTCGGCCACTACAGAGGGAGACATGCATGGCAGACAGCAGACTGGAAGATCAGCCATTGGCGGCGGACACCTTCGCGCGCCTGCCACAGGGCTTCTGCGCACTGGTCACCGGTGCCAGCGGCGGGATCGGGCGGGCGCTGATCGCTGAGCTGCTCGCCCATCCCCACTGTGGAAAAGTGCTGGCGGTGAGTCGCGATGTCTCATGCCTTCCGGCACATCCCGAGCTCGAGGCGCTGGAGGCCGACCTGACCACCGAGCAAGGCACCGCGCGCCTCGAGGAGTGGCTGGCACAGCAACTGGATGGCGAGAGCGAGACGGGACAGCCACCGGCGCTGATACTCAACGCGCTGGGCCTGCTGCATGACGAGCGCGAGCAGCTATGGCCGGAGAAGCGCCTGGAGGATTTGAGCCTAGTGGCCCTGACGCGCCTGCATCAGGTCAACGCCTTCGCCCCGGCCCTGTTGCTGGGAATGCTGGCGCCACGCCTGCGCCGACGCACGCCGGTGATCTTCGCCTCGCTGTCGGCGCGGGTCGGCTCGATCTCCGACAACCGCAGCGGCGGCTGGTATGCCTATCGCGCCAGCAAGGCCAGCCACAACATGCTGCTCAAGACCGCCGCCATCGAGATCGCGCGGCGCAATCCCGAGGCGCTGCTGGTCGCGCTGCATCCCGGCACCACTGACACCGGCCTGTCGACGCCCTTCCAGGCCCGCGTGCCCGAGGGCAAACTGTTCACCACGGGCTTCGTGGCGCGCCGTCTGCTGCGCCTCGCCAGCGAGCTTCCGCCCACCGCCAGCGGCGGCTTCTACGACTGGGCCGGTCAGGCCATCGAGTGGTAACCCTCTCGGTAGAGGCAACGTCAGAGCTGAAGATGCTCCTGGAACCACTCGGTGATGAAATCGAGGTAGGCGCGGGTCTTGTCGGGCAGGTACTTGCGTGAGCGGAACAGCACCACCATCGAGCCATGCTCGTTCCAGTAGGGCTGCAGCAGCGGCACCAGTTCACCACTTTCCACTGCCGCGCGGGCCGAGAAGGTCGGCAGATAGGCGAGACCGAAGCCGGCCTTGGCCGCCTCCACCACGCCGAGCAGATTGTTGATCACCAGCCGCGACTCCGGCTCCACATCGAAGGGCTGACCATTGAGCGTGAAGCGCCAATGGGCCCCCAGGTCGTAATTGCCGTAGAAGATGGTATCGAAGGCGCGGATGTCCTGGGGCTGCACCGGCGGTGCATTGACGCGCGCCAGATAGTCCGGCGCCGCATACAGGCCATAGACCACCTTGCACAGCGGGCGCGAGACCATCGAGGAATCCGGCAGCGGCCCCATGCGAATCGCCAGATCCACCGATTCATCGATGGGCTCGAAGCGCTGATCCTCGAGCAGAATCTCGACGCTGACATCCGGGTAGCGGCGCATGAAGGCGGTGGTCGGCGCGGCCAGATACATGAAGCCGAACGACACCTGCGCCGACACCTTGAGCTGGCCCATCGGCTGCGAGGTGACGGACTGCACGCGGGCCTCGGCGGATTCCAGCTCCTCGCGGATGCGCAGGCCGTGCTCGTAGTAGATGCGCCCCGCCTCGGTGAGATGCAGCTTGCGGGTCGAGCGGTTGATCAGGCTGACGCCCAGCTGCTCTTCCAGTGCCGCCACCCGCTTGGACGCCAGCGACTTGGAAATTCCCAGTCGCCGTGCCGCCGCCGTGAAACTGGCCGCGCGCACGACTTCGACGAATACGCGCAATGCATCAAGTGTCGCCATGTGTCTCCCTTACCCTCGCTGTGCAACCGCCATGGCCCCCTGAACACGGCCAGACACCCCATCAATCTTCCAGGTTTCCATATTGGAAACCCTAGTTTTCGATTGTACGCGCTTATTCTCCAAAGCGCGGCACCCTATACTGTGCGCCACGAACATGCGGGAGCAGGCGCGCCGCGGCATCGGCCGCCTGCTCCCGGACTAGACCGACGACGGCCGGGCCTGCGTGGCGCAGCCCGACCGTCCAGGTTCGCGCTCAGGTAGTTGCACTGCTCATCCCACCGATTCCCGGTGACTGGTCTGCATGGCGACGCCCCCACGCGCGGTTTCGCTGTCGGCCCATCCCGGGCCTCGGTGGCGATCTTCAGTGTTGTAATGCAAGTTTCTTGTGCGCCTGGCCGTCTCACGACGCCAGGCGCTTTTTTATGCCTGTCTTCAGTGACTTACAGCCACTTCTTCCACTTGAAGAATAGATAGGTCGAGAGCGCCGATACCCCCATCAGGCACAGCGCGAAGGGATAGCCCCAGTCCTCGTCCAGCTCCGGCATCCAGTGGAAGTTCATGCCGTAGATGCTGGCGATCAAGGTCGGCGGCATGAAGACCACAGCAGCCACCGAGAAGATCTTGATGATGCGGCTCTGATCGAGGTTGGTGAAACCGATCGAGGCATCGAGCAGGAAGTTGACCTTGTCGAAGATGAAGGTGGTGTGCGGATTGAGCGAGTCGATGTCGCGCAGCATGTCGCGGATCTCCTGCCGTCGCGACTTCTGGCGTGGCGCCGAAGGCAGGTGGCGCGTCAGCTGACGCAGCAGGCGCTGACTGTCCAGCAGCGACTGGCGCACCTTGTCGTTGTAGCGCTCCTGCAACAGGATGCCGTGCAGGGTGTCTTCCAGCGCCTCGGGGTGCACCGCCTGCTTGCCCAGCGCCTCCAGCGCCCGGTAGATATCCTCGATCTCATCGGCCAGGTAATCGACCTTCATCGCCAGCAGCGCCAACAGCACCTCCCAGCCATCCTCCGGACTCAGCCGCTGGCGACGCAGGTGATTGCGGAACAGCCGCAGCAGGCCGATATCCTCGTGGCGCATGCTGATCAGCTGGCGCCCATGCAGATGGAAGGCGACGTTGGCCGTCTGCGGCTCGCGCCCCTTGCGATGAGGAAACAGCGAGACGACGTGGATGCCATCGCCTTCCAGGTAGAAGCGCGACGACGACTCGATCTCCTCCAGCTCCTCGACATCAGGCAGCTCCACCGTGAACTGTTCGCTCACCCAGCGCTTTTCCTGCTCATCCGGCTCACAGAGATCGATCCACAGCACATCGCTTCGCACCAGAATCGGTGGCGCCAGCTCGTCATCGGCCAGCAGCCCGGCATGCAGGGCAGCCGCCTCTTCTGCGCTATCCGCCAGGCGCGGCGGCGCATCGGGCTGGCCGGGCTGCGGGTCGGGCAACACGATATGTTCGCCGCGCAGGCGGCCATCATCGTGCAGTCGATAGAGTGTGATCATGATGACTTCCTCGAAAAGCCCCGCGGGTCGCGCCTGTGCACTGACTGATGACAATGACTGGCCGCAATGGCCAACCGTCTGAAAAGGCAGCGAAACCCGGGCGCCTTGGCGGCGTGGGAATAGGATGTCGTCATTCTAAACGAGATGGCGCGCCAGCGGAGGCCGAGCGACGGGGCGTATCAGGCATGAGCGCGAGGCCGCGTGCGAAAGATCGCCCGCAGGAGTGATTGAGCGAGTGATCGTGCGAGGATCGAGATAGCGCGCCAGAGCAGCGCCTGACGGCCAGACACGAAAAAAGGCGACCCGTGAGAGTCGCCCTAAGACCGTGACTAGCTTGATGAGGAGAAACCCGAACAGGGGCCTGACTCCGCTGTTCTGGCTACCGCATTCCATGGCGGGAAGCGATGAATCCAGATTATGCTCTCCAGCAGACGCCGTCAATACTAATGAGAAATATTTTCATTAACATTGAGTCAGCGTTTATCTCACGCGCCGCTGGCCTCCCCTCACCGGCTGACGTATCATGGCGCCAGAATATCAAGGTCGTGACTGGCCTGATGAGACGCTTGCCAGGGACCTGACATCCAAATCTGGTGAGCACGAAGCACCGCTCGACTCGCAAGCCTTCCTCCCTGTCATTGGCAGACGGAAAGCGAATGAATCGAGAAGCGCTTCCGGACGCCTCCCTCGCGCAAGCGAAGGAGGCGTCTTTTTTTGCGCATAAAAAAGCGGCCCCCCCGTAGGATGAGCCGCTGGCAAGGACCGTAAAACTGTCTGATGAGAAGCCTCCCGGACAGGGGCCTGACTCCGCTGGCCGGGACACCGCTACCCATGGCGGGGAAGCGATGACCCCAGAATATGACCCGCAGGCTCAGACGTCAACACTAATGAGAAATATTTTCATTAGCATTGGAGAGTCAGGCACTTGCCGTGCCTTCTCGCCTCAGCTTCAGCCCTGCTTGTGCCACTCGAACTTCTTGAACGGCTCGTCGATCGGCGTCTCGGCCAGGTGATTGGTGTAGTTGCTCATCACCTTCTGGGACAGGCCCAGAATCACTTCCAACACATTGCGCTTGGTATAACCGGCATCGAGGAAGGTCTGCACGGTAGCGTCATCGACGAAGCCACGCTCACGCACCACGGCCAGCGTGAAGGTACGCAGGGCTTCCAGACGCTCGGTCGGCAGCGGCGTCTCGTTGCGCAGCGCCTCGATGATGGCGTCATCCACCTTCATCGACTTGGCGATACCGGTATGCGCCGGCACACAGTAGTGGCAGTTGTGCTCGACGTTGATGGTCTGCCAGACGACGGTGGTCTCTTCATCATCGAAGCTGCTGTCGAGGAACAGCTGGTGCAGCACCTGGTAGCCTTCCAGCAGGCCCGGCGCTTCGGCCATCACGGCGTGCAGGCCCGGCACCATGCCGAAGGCTTCGACGGACTTGCCGAGCAGCGGCTTGCTTTCCTGCGGGGCATTGTCGGCGGTGTACAGCGTGAAATCTGTCATGAGAACTCCTTCGGAATGATGAGCGAGATGCGCGGAGCCTCAGGGGCGGGCTGCCAATCAGTGGCATGAAGCCTTGAGCAACGCCCCTGAGGATGCAGGGCAAGATATGAGCAAACGCTCAAAATAACGCCTGACCATCCGCTGCACTGCGTTGTCGGGGAACACACTAGCTGGATTTGAGCGATCATTCAAGTTAAACTTGAGTACTCACTCAATACCTTGCTCCTTGCAGACCGCCCGCTTCGCCAATCCGCGCGAAGACAGGCGTCACTCGCGAGCCCCATCGTCAGGACAGCCATGCCACGCGCGACCTTGCACAACCGCCAGGATTCCCTCGAACGGGCGCTCAATCTCTTCTGGCAGAAGGGCTTTCATGCCACTTCGCTGAAGGATATCGAGCACGCGCTCGACATGCGTCCCGGCAGCATCTACGCCACCTTCGGCAGCAAGGATGGCCTCTTCCAGGAAGCGCTGGACTGCTATTCCGCGCGCAGCCTGCGCGAGATGGAAAGCCTGATGGCCAGCCACGACTCGCCATTGACCGCCCTCGCCACCTATATCCGCAAGCTCGGCGGACTGCGCGACTGCGAAGTGCCGTCCCGCGCCTGCATGTTGGCCAAGAGCCTGCTGGAACTCGGCGAGCGCGAACAGGCCGCCCGCGACAAGGTCGAGATTCTGCTCGCCAACATGGAAGCCCGCTTCCGCCAGGCCTTCGCGGACGCCCGCGACGCCGGTGAGCTCATCGACCCCGAGCGCCCCGCGCACCAGCCGGAACGCCTCGGCCGTCGCCTGCAAGCCGAAGTCATGGGCCTGCGCGCCTACGCCCAGCGCGAAGGCGAAAGCGAAGCCGTCCGCCAGCTCGCCGAAGACATCGCCCAGGATATCGAGGCGCTGAAGGTCAACAACACGCATTGAGCCATGAGCGGCGCATTGGCTCGCGGCTCCCTCTGACTCGGCGCTTCGCATCACAAGCTGATAGAATCACCGCCCGCTTGTCTCGACAGCGCCTGCACCTGATGCTCCGATCCCTGCTCCCACACCAGCCGATATGACTGCCATGCCGATGACACCGATTGACCGCACCTTTTCCGTTGCGCCGATGATGGAATGGACGACCCGTGACTACCGCGCCTTCGCGCGCGTGTTGAGCCGTCGTACGCTGCTGTACACGGAGATGGTGACCACCGGGGCATTGCTGTTCAATCCGGACCGCGTGCGCTTCCTCGGTCACGACGAGACGGAGCATCCGCTGGCGTTGCAGCTGGGTGGCAGCGACCCGCAGGCGCTGGCCGAGTGCGCGGCGATCGCCGAGAGCTGGGGCTATGACGAGGTGAACCTGAATGTCGGCTGCCCGAGCGATCGCGTGCAGAACAACATGATCGGTGCCTGTCTGATGGGCCATCCGGAGCTGGTAGCCAAGTGCGTGGCGACGATGCAGGCGCAGGTGAAGATTCCGGTGACGGTGAAGTGTCGCATCGGGATCGATGATCAGGATGAGGACGCCGATCTCGAGCGCTTCATCACCACCGTGGCCGATGCCGGCTGCGACACCTTCAGCGTGCATGCGCGCAAGGCGTGGCTGCAGGGTCTGTCGCCGAAGGAGAACCGCGATGTGCCGCCGCTGAACTATGGCCGCGTGCACCGCCTCAAGCAGGCGCACCCATCCTTGCATATCGGCATCAACGGCGGCCTGAAGCTGATGGACGAACTGCACGAGCAGCTGGAGCACGTCGACAGCGTGATGGTCGGCCGTGAGGCGTACCACAACCCCTGGTTGCTGGCGACGGTGGACAGCGAGCTGTACGGCGAGGCCGAGAATCCGCACACCAGCCGCCACGATGCGCTGCGTGCCTTCCGCCCCTACATCGAGAAGCGTCTCGCCGAGGGCGTGCGCCTCAACCACATCAGCCGCCATCTACTGGGGCTGTTCCAGGGGCAGCCGGGCGGCCGCCAGTTCCGCCGTCATGTCTCCGAGAACGCCCACAAGCCGGGCGCGGGCATCGAGGTCATCGATGATGCCATGGCGCGCGTGCCGGAGCATCGGCCCGAGGCACAGGTCGAGCAGGCCTGATCGAGCTGGCCTGCTCGCGCCGCTTCTGCTGCCTCTTCTTCCCTCTCTCTTCTGCCCTCTCTCTTGAGAGCAGCGCTTTCAAAAAAACAGTCCCCCGACACCCGGCCCTCGCGCCGGGTGTCGCCGTCTTGGCAGTCAGCAAAGTGACGGCACTGCACTGGCAGGCGTGACACCAGACGCAACCCTGCGTCGCCATCTAAGCTAATAACCCCTTAAATACCAATAACATGCATGACTTTCGTTTGATTGTCTGACAAAGCTATCTCACGCAGAATGGCTGACCATACGGACAACAACCGGTCTCGACATCGTCACGCCATGCTTGCGTGAGGTCAGCCACACAACTGCTCCGTCATCGGCGATTCCTCCACAGTCCTCTTCTGCAGCCCTGTGGGCCGGTCCATGCAGTCCCGTCATCCGGGCTGCGCTGCTTCAGCTGACACTTCCTTCGAGGTTCCATGTCCACACACTCCCCTACCGGAGCCAACAGCCGTGAGCTGTTCGGACATCCGGCCGGACTCTATCTGCTGTTCTCCACGGAACTGTGGGAACGCTTCTCCTACTACGCCATGCGTGCCCTGCTGGTGCTCTATCTCACCGATGCCGTCACCAGTGGCAGTCTGGGCTGGAATCAGGGCGACGCCCTGCAGCTGTACGGCATCTTCACGGGCCTGGTATACATCACGCCGATGTTCGGCGGAGCACTGGCCGACAACTGGCTGGGCGCCCGCCGTGCGATCCTGATCGGGGGCCTGATCATGGCGGCCGGGCAATTCGTGCTCGCCGTGCCGCCGGCCATGAGCGGCCTCGACCCCGAGATGCTGCTGTATGTCGGCCTCGGCCTGCTGATCGTCGGCAACGGCCTGTTCAAGCCCAACATCTCCACGATGGTCGGCGACCTCTATCAACAGGGCGATCACCGCCGTGATGGCGCCTTCACCATCTTCTACATGGGCATCAACATCGGTGCGCTGCTGTCGGGCATCGTCGCGGGTTCCATGGCCGAAGGCTATGGCTGGAACGCCGGCTTCCTGGTGGCCGGTATCGGCATGCTGCTGGCGGTCGCCATCCAGCTCATCTTCGCGCCGCGCCATCTGGGTGACCTGGGGGTCGAACCCAGCGCCCGGCGTGAGGCACGCCTGAGCAAGAGCAACAACCGCAAGACACCGCTGAGCCGCGAAGAGCGTGACCGCATCAAGGTCATCATGGTGCTGGGCCTGTTCACCATCCTGTTCTGGGCCGGTTTCGAGCAGGGCGGCGGCCTGATGGCGCTGTATGCGCAGGACTACACCGACCGCATGCTGATGGGCTTTGAAGTGCCGGCGGCCTGGTTCCAGTCGCTCAATCCGCTGTTCATCATCCTGCTCTCGCCGCTGCTGGCGGGTCTGTGGACGCGCATGGACAACCGCGAGCCCAGCTCGCCGGTCAAGTTCGCCTTCGGCCTGATCGCCCTCGGCATCGGCTTCGTGTGCATGATCGGCGCAGTGCTGGAGCAGAAAGCCGCAGGCAGCGCCTCGATGATGTGGCTGGTCGGTGCCTTCTTCTTCCACACTCTCGGCGAGCTGTGCCTGTCGCCGGTGGGGCTGTCGATGGTTACCAAGCTGTCACCGGTGCGCATGGGCGCGCTGATGATGGGTGCCTGGTTCGCCTTCGTGGCGCTGGCCAACTATCTGGCCGGCATGATCGGCTCGCTGGTCGGCGAAGCTGGTGCCATGAGCGTGTTCGGTGGCATCGCCATCACCGGCGTGCTCGGCGGCCTGCTGTTGCTGGTGTTCGCCGGCAAGCTGGTGGACTGGATGCACGGCGCGGAAGCGCGTCATGACGGCCCGCTCGAGACCCAGACCAGTCACGGCTGAGTGCTCTGTGCCTGTCGTTTTCGACCCCACGAGATTCTCTGCTGCAACGCAAACGCCCCGCTCAATGAGCGGGGCGTTTGCGTTATCACTGCCAGCAACAGGGGCGTAAAGGGGCGTGATGCGCCTAGATGGAGTCCGGCTCGAACAGCTGCTGGAAGTTGTCGACGGCGCTCTCGGCATCGTCGATCGCATGGAAGCGCGCCACGTGGTAGAGCGCCTCGCCCTCGTTGGCCAGCGGCAGATTGGCCATGCCGATGATGATGCCATCCGCGGGTGACAGCACCTCGCTTTCGCTGTTGCCGAAGGGGTCGGCGACGATGCCCAGCACCTGATGCTTCTCGACGCGGTCCCCCAGGCCCACGCGGCTCTGGACGATGCCATCGATGGAGGCCCGCGCCCAGCTGGAGCCGTTGGACATCTCCACCGCACGCGAGCTGGGCTTGCGGTCGCGGTCCTTGGCCAGCATGCCGATGGAGCGCATCACGCGCTTCACGCCGCTGACCCCCGGGCGAATCGCCCACTCATCGAAGCGCAGCGCCTCACCGGCCTCATAGGTGATGACCGGCACGCCGCGCTCGCTGGCATAGGCACGCAGACTGCCCTCGCGCAGCTCGGCATTCAGCAGCACCGGTGCGCCGAAGGCATCCGCCATCTGACGCGTGGCATCACTGCCCGTCATGGTGGCGCGGATCTGCGGCAGGTTGGTGCGATGAATCGCGCCGGTGTGCAGGTCGATGATGTGGGTGGCCTGATCGGCGATCTGCTCACGGAACAGCGCCGCCACCCGCGAGCCCAGCGAGCCGCTCTCACTGCCCGGGAAGCAGCGGTTGAGGTCACGGCGGTCCGGCAGGTAGCGCGTGTGCTGCACGAAACCGAACACGTTGACGATAGGCACCGCGATCAGGGTGCCGCGCAGCCGCGCGAGGCTGGAACTCTTGAGCAGCCGCCGCACGATCTCGACGCCGTTGATCTCGTCACCGTGGATGGCACCGCACACCAGCAGCACCGGGCCGGGCTGGCGGCCATGCACCACCTCGACGGGGATGTGCAGCGGCGCATGGGTGTAGAGCTTGGCGACAGGCACATCGACCTGGGCCCGCGTTCCCGGCGCGATGCGGGTACCGCTGATTTCAAATGGAGCGCGTGACATCGCCACCTCAGAGATTGTTCGACCAACGAGCGGCAGGCACTGCGACATGCCCGCCAGATCAGGCTACTCACCCAGTGTCTCGAAAGAAAACACTGTGCGACATGCGCCTTTTAGCGCATTGGTGCGCCAAGGGAAAGACTTCATTGCAGCGTGTCGGGATGAAGCGCGGGCAGAATTGTTCAACAATGGGCCTTCACGACTCACCTTGCCCGCCCTCTCGACATGAGATGCCCGTGACCGATTTTCTCGATGCCCTGCTGACACTGCCCGATTACTCTGCGCTGGCCTGGAGCGCGATCATCTTCTCGACCTACCTGACCGGCATCTCCAAGGGCGGCTTCGCCGGTGGCTTCGGCTCGCTCTCGGTGCCGCTGATGGCGCTGGCCATCGGGCCGCTGGAAGCCGCCGGTATCCTGCTGCCGCTGTTGCTGGTGATGGACTTCCTGAGCTCTCGCGCCTGGTGGGGCAAGCAGCTGTGGTCGGAGGTGCGCATCATCCTGCCCAGCGCCGCCATCGGCATCGCGGTGGGCGTGGTGCTGTTCGATGAGCTGGACGAGAACATGATTCGCGGTCTGCTGGGTGTCATCTCGCTGCTGTTCGCCGCCTATATGCTGTTCAAACCGACAGCCAGGAAACCGCTGCCCCGCTGGCTGGCCATTCCTGCCGGGGCCACCGCCGGATTCACCAGCTTCTTCGCCCACGCCGGCGCTCCGCCCTACAACCTGTACATGATTCCGCGCCAGCACCCCAAGGAGACCTTCATCGCCACCACGGTGATCATCTTCGCTGGCATGAACCTGATGAAACTTGGCCCCTACGTTGCGCTGGGCGAGATCAACCTCACCAGCCTCTCCACCTCGCTGCTGCTGGTGCCGGTGGCCTGGGCGGGGGTCAGAAGCGGCCTGTGGCTGCAATCCCGCGTCAACGAGAAGCTGTTCTTCCGCCTGATCATCATCGCGATGGCGCTGGTGGGTGTGCAGTTGATCTACAAGGCCTGGGGCTGATGGCCACAAGCCCCATCACGGCCTGACGACCACTGCCGCCAGCCATTGAAAACTCCCGGTACGGCCCTTGAGGCCGAACGCTGGAAGCCCCCTTGAGAACGATCGAGACAACGCCATGACACACCACATCAGCTACTACCACGCCCATCTCTATTACACCGATGAGCAGAGCCTGGCCGCCGCTCGCGAACTGGCAGCCCAGGCCGAGCAGCGCTTCACGCTGCGCGTCGGGCGCTTCCATCAGCAGCCGGTCGGCCCGCACCCGCTGTGGAGCTGTCAGCTGTCCTTCCTGCCTGAGGAATTCGGGCGCATCATCCCATGGCTGGCACTCAACCGCGGCTCGCTGGACATCTTCGTGCACGCCGGTACCGGCGATGACCTCTTCGATCACACCCAGGGCGTGATGTGGCTGGGCAACTCGCATACGCTGAATCTCGCTGCCTTCGCCAGCGAGTGAGGCCGCGGCAAGCATTTAGCCCGCGGCAAGCATTTAGCCCGCGGCAAGCATTGAGGCCAGGGAAATGGTTGACGCCCACCGCGGGTCTGACACGCTATCATCGCCTGACACCACTGACTCAAGGATTCCCCCATGACGCGACTGCGCCGCCTTTCCTCTCGTGCTGCCCTGCTGGGTGTGATGGCCTCAGGCCTGCTGCTGGCCGGCTGTGATGACAACGAGGTCGGGGATGTCTCGCTGGGCCTGTTCACCACCAAGGACATCAAGATCGAGAGCCTGATCGACCCCAAGGTGCCGGGCGTGACCTGTCACCTGAGCAACATCGAGGCGGACCTCGACTTCTCCGATCCCTCCGACATGAGCATCGCCTGCCGCCAGACCGGCCCGATCACGGCGGAGATGATCGCCGACATCGACACCTCCAAGAGTGGCGAGGAGGTCTATCGCAAGTCCAAGAGCGTGCTGCTCAAGAGCCTCAAGATTCGTCGCATTCTGGATCGCGACTCCCAGAGCCTGCTCTATATCGCCTACAGCACCAAGGAAACCAGCGGCAGCTTCAAGCATGCGCTGAGCAGCGTGCCGCTGTGGGGCAGCGACGCCTGGCAGGCACCGGCAGCGCAGTGAGTCGCCTCGGCGCCTGAATCAAGCCCCGATTGATCAAGCGCCGACTCATCAAGTGCTGGCTCATCAAGTGCTGGCTCATCAAGCGAAAGCTTCACCATCATCCCTTGAAGTTGGGGGTCGTCGCTCCAAGGTCTTGTGCAACGGCTAGCCAGCCGGATTTTCATTCGCATGACGCAAAGGAGTGACACACGATGTCGAGCCCGGAGCACAAGCAGAAGATCTGGAAGCTGATCAAGGATGTGAAGGTCGGCATGTTGGTGACGCAAGGCGATGGCATGCCCCACGCCCGCCCGATGCACCTGGTGCAGGATGACTACGACGGCACCCTGTGGTTCTTCACCCGCGCCAGCGCCGAGAAGGTGTTTGAGGCCAAGAAGGACAGCGAGGTCTGCCTGAGCTTTTCCGATCAGGATGATGGCGTCTACGTGTCGCTGAGCGGTCATGCCAATCTGCACCGCGATCAGGGCCTGATCGACAAGTTCTGGAACCCGTTCGTGGCCGCCTGGTTCCCGGAAGGCAAGGATGACCCCGACGTCACCCTGCTGGAGATCTCGGTGCAATCCGGCGAGCACTGGAAGGCCAAGGAGAGCAAGGCCTATCAGCTCTACGAGGTGGCACGCGCCAACCTCGACAAGGACCACACCCCGGACATGGGCGAGAACGAGAAATTCGGCACGGTGTAAGCAGAAGCCCGAGCTCGTCATGGAGAGCTCTTTGCAGTGCCCGTGTGAGAGTCAACGCGCACGACCATGCCAGACACGACAACGCCAGCCCTCGGGCTGGCGTTGTCGTGTCTGGCAGCCTGCCGTTTCCAGCAGGCCTGTCATCGGTGGTGAGGATTCAGGTCAGCGAACGCCTCAGGCCTTCATGTCGAGCACGATGCGCCCCTCGATCTTGCCGTCGATCATGCGCCCGAAGATGTCGTTGATGTCCTCGAGTTTGCCGGTCTGCACGGTGGCGGCGACCTTGCCTTCCGCGGCGAAGTCCAGCGCCTCCTGCAGGTCCTGACGAGTGCCGACGATGGAGCCACGCACCGTGATGCCATTGAGCACGGTGGAGAAGATCGGCAGCGGGAAGTCGCCCGGCGGCAGGCCGTTTAGCACCAGGGTGCCGCCACGGCGCAGCATGTTCTGGGCCTGATCGAAGGCCTTGGGCGACACCGCCGTCACCAGCGCCCCATGCGCGCCGCCGATGTCGCGCTTGATGACGCTCGCCGGGTCTTCCTTCATGGCATTGACGGTCACGGTCGCGCCCAGACGGCGGGCCAGTTCCAGCTTGGCATCATCCACATCCACCGCCGCCACGTTCAGACCCATGGCACGCGCATACTGCACCGCCATGTGTCCCAGCCCGCCGATGCCCGAGATCACCACCCACTGTCCGGGGCGGGTGTCGGTCATCTTGAGGCCCTTGTAGACCGTGACCCCGGCGCACAGCACCGGCGCGATCTCCACGAAGCCCACGCTGTCCGGCAGGCGGCCGACATAGCCGGCGTCCGCCAGCGTGAACTGGGCAAAGCCGCCATTCACCGAGTAGCCGGTATTCTGCTGGCTCTCGCACAGCGTCTCCCAACCGCCCAGACAATGCTCGCAGTGTCCGCAGGCCGAGTAGAGCCAGGGCACCCCGACACGGTCGCCTTCCTTGACGTGGGTGACGCCCTCGCCCACCGCAGCGATGGTGCCGACGCCTTCATGGCCGGGAATGAACGGCGGATTGGGTTTCACCGGCCAGTCGCCATGCGCGGCGTGCAGGTCGGTATGACAGACCCCGGAGGCGGCGACCTCGACCAGAATCTCGCCACGTCCCGGGCGCGGTACCGCGACCTCCTCGATCACCAGCGGTGCACCGAATTCACGTACCACGGCGGCTTTCATGCTGTTATCCATGACGTACTCCTCATCCATTGAAGACTGACGAACATTCAAGAAAGACGGACATTCAAGACAGACGAACCAGCAGAGTTGCGGTGGAGAGTGTGGGCTTGCGCCTGCATGCGCCAGCGCCCATGCCAGCGTTTTTCCAGCGCCCGAGCCTGCGCTCATACCAGTGCAAAGCTTGCCTCTCCATTGAAACCGGACGCAGCGCTCCCTGCCCTGCGCCAGATCAAGCAATCGGATCTGGCGCGGGCATCGTTGTCATTTTCTCAAGCGAGAATCGCGGGAGGCATGCAGCACCACCAGTCGCGGTGGCGCTGCCAGTCAGGCCTAGAAGAAGCCGAGCGGATTGATGTCGTAGCTGACCAGCAGGTTCTTGGTCTGCTGGTAGTGCTCCAGTGCCATCTTGTGGGTCTCGCGACCGACACCGGATTTCTTGTAGCCACCGAAGGCGGCATGGGCGGGATACTGGTGGTAGCAGTTGGTCCACACGCGACCGGCCTGGATGCCGCGCCCCATGCGGAAGGCGACGTTCATGTCGCGGCTCCAGACACCGGCGCCGAGACCGAATTCGGTGTCATTGGCGATGGCCAGTGCCTCGGCCTCGTCACGGAAGGTGGTGACGGCCACCACCGGCCCGAAGATCTCCTCCTGGAAGACACGCATCGAGTTGTTGCCCTTGAGCAGGGTCGGCTGGATGTAATAGCCGTTGGCCAGCTCGTTCTCCAGCTGCTCGCTGCTGCCGCCGGTGAGCACCTCGGCGCCTTCCTCGCGGGCGACATCCATGTAGGACATGATCTTGTCGAACTGCTCGCGGGAAGCCTGGGCGCCGACCTGTACGTCGGTGTCCAGCGGGTTGCCGCGCTTGATGGTCTTCACGCGCTCCATCACCCGGGCCATGAAGTCGTCGTAGATGCTTTCCTGGATCAGGGCGCGTGACGGGCAGGTGCATACCTCGCCCTGATTGAAGAACGCCAGCACCAGGCCTTCGGCGGCCTTGTCGATGAACTCGGGTTCGGCATTCATGATGTCGGCGAAGTAGATGTTGGGCGACTTGCCGCCCAGCTCCACCGTGGAGGGGATGATGCTGTCGGCGGCGCACTTGAGAATGTGCGAGCCCACGGGGGTGGAGCCGGTGAAGGCGATCTTGGCGATGCGCTTGCTGGTGGCCAGCGCCTGACCGGCCTCGGCCCCGTAGCCATTGACGATATTGAGCACGCCCGCCGGCAGCAGGTCATTGATCAGCTCCGCGAGCACCAGAATCGAGGCCGGGGTCTGCTCCGCCGGCTTGAGCACCACGCAGTTGCCGGCCGCCAGCGCCGGGCCGAGCTTCCAGGCCGCCATCAGGATCGGGAAGTTCCACGGGATGATCTGCCCGACCACGCCCAGCGGCTCATGGAAGTGGTAGGAAACGGTATTGGCATCGATATCCGCCGCGGTGCCTTCCTGGGAGCGCAGGCAACCGGCGAAGTAACGGAAGTGATCCGCCGCCAGCGGGATATCGGCGTTGAGCGTCTCGCGCACCGCCTTGCCGTTGTCCCAGGTCTCGGCGACGGCCAGCATCTCGAGGTTCTGCTCGATGCGATCCGCGATCTTGAGCAGGATGTTGGAGCGCTCCTGCACCGAGGTCTTGCCCCAGGCAGCGGCTGCCTTGTGGGCGGCGTCCAGCGCGAGGTCGATATCCTCCGCACTCGAACGCGGGATACGGCAGAAGGCCTCGCCCGTCACCGGGCTGACATTGTCGAAGTACTCACCCTTCACCGGCTCGACGAAGCGACCGCCGATATAGTTGCCGTAGATATCCTTGAACGTGACCAGCGCATCGGCGCTGCCCGGGGAGGCGTAGATCATGGCGAACTCCTGTTGGCCGGATTCACGAGTGGCGCTCGTGATCGACGGCCTGTTGTTGTCATTGCTGCACAGTCGTTGTCGTTACTGAAAAATCGTTGTCGTTGCTGAAAAGTCGTTGTCGTGTCAGCGAAACGCCTGGGTTGGCTCTACTTCAGTGGCCCCATTGGCGTTGACCCGCTGCCCGCTCTATCAAGCGGTACTTGATCAGGCGACTCTCACAGTCTTGACCACCGGCGCCAATCGCGACATGCCCCCATGGGCGGAGACCGTCTCATCCCTTGGGAGGAGAAAAGGAAGGAGAAACGAACGCCGCCATACCGCGAAGGCCGCAAGGCACGACACCACGCCATGACGTTATGCTCAGGGTAGCTATGATCAGCAAGGTCATGATCAGCAAGGTCATGATCAGGATCGTCATGCTCAGGATATCGCCCGCCACCGGCCAGGAGCCTCCATGTACCGTCTGTTGATCGCGGATGACCATCCGCTGTTCCGTGATGCCATCAGTCGTACCCTGAGCCTGAGCGTCGCCGATGACCCCACGCCGCCCTACGAGCTGCTGCAGGCCGCCAGTCTCGCCGAGACGCTCAGCCTCATCGACGTGCATGCCGATAGCCTCGACCTGCTGCTGCTGGATCTCGACCTGCCCGATAGCCACGGCCTGGAAGGCCTGACGCGCTTGCGCCAGGAAGCAGACTGGCTGCCGGTAGCGATTCTCTCTGCCCACGAGGCACGCGAGACGGTGCTGGAAGCCTTGGCACTCGGCGCGGTCGGCTATCTCTCCAAGTCGAGCTCGGCGGAGGTATTGCGCGAGGCGCTTGCGCGCATGCTGGCCGGTGAGGTCTATGTGCCCGCCCGCCTGATGCGCGCCGCCCCGCGCCCGGCGCTGGCGAGCCAGGCGGCTTCCTCACCCTCACCCTCATCAGCCTCGGCATCGGCCCCAGCGCCATCGCCAGCGCCTCAACTCGCGACGAGCCTCAGCGAGGCGGAATTCGCGCAGCGCTGGCAGACCCTCACCACCAAGCAGCGCGGCGTGCTGGAGCGCATGGTGCTGGGCGAATCCAACAAGATGATCGCCTGGCAGCTGGGCGTGGCGGAGACCACCGTCAAGTCGCATGTCTCCGCCATCCTGCACAAGCTGGGGGTGGCCAGCCGGGTACAGGCGATTCTGCTGGCCAGCCACGCCCTGCCTGCCGTGTCAGGCGCGAGTGCGCCCCCTGCCTCTCCACAACGCGCAACGCCCCGCCGGGGCGCTCACGAATGAGGCACACAGCGGGGCGTTGCGAGGGCCTGCCACCGGCAGGGCTTTTACCTCTCACAGGGGCATGGGAACTGGGGCGTAAAGCATGGAGCCTACATCAGCTCGCCGACCAGCACATAGCCATTGAGCAGGATGATGATCGCCGCGACCAGCACCCCGATGGCCGTCACCCAGTGACGATTGACCAGGTCTCCCATCAGGCGGCGGTTGGCGGTGAATATCAACAGCGGCACCAGCGCAAAGGGAATCCCGAAGCTGAGTACCACCTGGCTTGCGACCAGCACCTGCTGCTCCGGCAACTCCATCAGGATGATGGCGATGGCGGGCGCCATGGTGATCACGCGGCGCAGCCACATCGGGATGCGGAAGTTGACGAAGCCCTGCATCACCACCTGACCGGACAGGGTGCCGACGATGGACGAGGACAGCCCCGCCAGCAGCAGCGTGAAGCCGAAGATGAGACTCGCCGCATCCTGACCCATCAGCGGCGACAGCAGCTTGTAGCTCTCGGTGATGGAGGCCACGCCGGTCTCGCCGTTGCCGTGGAAGACCTTGGCGGCCAGCACCAGCATCGCCATGTTGATCAGCCCCGCCAGCGCCATGCCGATGATGACATCCAGCCGGTAGTAGCCCATCACGCGACGACGCTGACCGCTGTCACGCACCCGGATGCGATTCTGGGACAGTGCGGAATGCAGGTAGATGACGTGGGGCATCACGGTGGCACCGAGGATACCGGCCGCCAGGAAGATGGCATGGCTATCCGGGAAGTTCGGGGTCAGCAGACCGTAGATGATCGGCTCCACCGGCGGACGACTGAGAATGATCTCGAGCAGGAAACCCGCCGAGACCGCCAGAATCATCGCGCCGATGATCATTTCCATCATGCGGAAGCCGAAACGCTGCATCACCAGCACCGCATAGGTGATGGCGCCGGTCAGCAGCGCCCCTTCCAGCATGCTGAGCCCGAACAGCAGATTGAAGGCTAGCGCCGCCCCCAGGAATTCGGCCAGATCTGTCGCGATGGCGACGATCTCCGCCTGCACCCAGAAGGCCCACACCACCGGACGCGGGAAGCGTTCACGGATGACCTCGGCCAGATTCTTGCCGGTCGCCAGCCCCAGCCGCGCGGACAGGGTCTGGATCAACATCGCCATCAGGTTGGCCCACAGCACCACCCACAGCAGGGTGTAGCCATAGTGGGAGCCGGCCTCGATGTTGGTCGCGAAGTTGCCCGGGTCGATATAGGCCACGGCGGCGATCATCGCCGGGCCGAGGAATGGCAAGGCGCGGCGCAGGCGGCCAGCGAGGCGGACAGGGGAAGCTGTGTGCGCACTACCGGCAGCAGAGGCGTCGCCTTCGCTGCCCAGTGACATGCTTGCGGCATGACGTACGGATTTATCGGACATGACATTCAGCATGGGGGGAAAACCTGCCAGATCAATGACCCGCGAACAGATAAAGAAATATGCGGGAGGCTATGTGATCAGCTTACACTCCAAATGCCATTGATTCTCATTAAAAATAAGCGTGATACTCAATAGGCTCCTTCAATCACCCCCGTGGCGGACGCCTATTTGCCACTGTCTTTGCCTTCCCCCTTTCCAGCATCTCTTTCAGCACTTCTGTAAGCGGCTAGCGACGATTGACCAGCAACTGGCGCAGACGCAGCGGCTTGACCGGCTTGAGCAGAAACCCGAAACCGAGCGCACGCGCCCTGGCCTTGAGCGGCGCCGAGTGGTCCGCACTGATCACCACCACCGGCAAGCCCGGCCAGCGTTGTTGCAGGCGTTGCGCCTGCTTGAGGCCATCGGGCTGCCCTTCGCCCAGCTGATGATCGACGATCAAGACCTGCGGCGCGGCCACGGCCTGCTGCAACAGCACCTCGGCATCATCGGCGCAGTAAACACTCGCGCCCCAGCCCCCGAGCAATGACTGCATGCCGGCACACACCTCCCGATCATCCTCGACCACCCAGATAACGGTATCGAGCAGTGGCTGCGCGAGCGGTGACGCGCAAGGCTGGCCGGGAGAAGTCGCGTCAACCGCTGGCCCCTCCACACTGGCAGGCTGCCGAATCGGCACGCGGACCGCGAAGGCGGCGCCGCGCCCCGGCGTGCTGGTCAGCGACAGGGGGTGCTCCAGCAGGCCGGTGATGCGCTTGACGATCGCCAGCCCCAGCCCGAGGCCGCGTTGCTCGTTGTCCTGGCGCGGCGCCAGGCGTCGGAATTCCTGGAAGACCACCTCGCGCTGATGCTCGGCGATGCCGGGGCCGTTGTCGGCCACGGTGATCTCCAGCCAGTCACCGCGACGCCGACACCCCAGCAGCACTCGCCCGCGCGTCGAGCCATCCGGCACATGGCGCAGCGCATTGCTAAGAAAGTTGCGCACCACCCGCGCCAGCAATTGCAGGTCCGACTCGATGCTCAGATGACTGGCCACGTAATGCAGCTCGAGCCCACGGGCAGCGCCCAGTTGACGATATTCCTCGGCGAGCACATCCAGAAGTTCACGCACCGGGAAGACTGCGACATCCGCCGTCAGCACGCCGGCATCCAGCCGCGAGATATCGACCAGCGTGCCCAGCAGACTCTCGACATCTGCCAGCGAGCGTCCCAGCCGCGCCACCAGCTCGCCGGGCGTGGAGACGCCCTGCGAAGCGTCGCCCGGCGTGACGTCAGAAATGGCATCGCCTGGCAGGGAAGTATCCAGCGCCAGCCGCGCCAGTTGCTCTTCCAGGGCGCTGGCGAATAGCCGGGCGGCATTCAGGGGTTGCAGCAGGTCATGGCTGATGGCGGCGAGAAAGCGGGTCTTGGAGTGATTGGCCGCCTCGGCGGCGGCCTTGGCGGCGGTGAGGCGTCGATTGAGTGCCCCCAGCTCATCGAGGGTGCGATGCAGGGCATCGGTGCGCTCGCGCACCTGATCCGCCAGCAGCACCGCATGTTCGAAGGCGGCGTAGGGCGCGCTCGGTGAAGGACTGCTGGATTCGACCCGCTCGATCAGGGCGGCGTTGATCTTCTCCAGCTGGCGATTGCGTGCCTTGAGGGCGGCGAGTTCGGCGCTTTGAGCGTCCGTCTGAGTCAGAGCGTCCGGCTCGCTCAGAAAGCCCTGTTCGGTCAGCGGCGTATCAGGCGACATCCTGTCCTCCCGTGCCGTCGGCAACCGAGCGGCGCTGGCCGATCACCACGCCGGTGAAGGTCTGGTTGATGTGCATGCCGTGATGCTGCTCACCGTAGGTATTGAAGCCGATCACCCGGTGCCGCCTGAGCATGCGTGAAGCCTCATCCTCCAGTGCCAGCGCCTCGATCTCCATGCGCCGCAGAAAGCAGTCGCAGCCGATGGTCAGCGCGGGCGGTCCCAGGCGCGCCTCCACCTCGGCCAGGCGCTGCTCGAGCTGCTCGAGAATCGGCGTGGCCTGCATGGCGGTGAGCACGATGCCGGTCTCCACCGCGCAGTAGAAACTCAGGCTGGCATCATCATTCACGCGCTGGATGGAGCGCACGTAATGCGACTCGCCGATGCGCACCGCCAGCGGGCAACGCGCGAAGACCGCCTCCTCCAGCGCCTCGGGCGCGACGCCTGCCAGCCTGGCGTACTCCTCGGCGGCGGGCTCGGCATTCAGCTCCAGCACGCGGCGCGAATCGCGATCCACCGCCGTCACCACCAGCTTGTCGGCCAGCGGCGTGAGGTGATGGGTGCTGATGACCTCGAACGGCAGCCGCGTATTGACCACCACCACGACCGCCGCCTGATCATGGAAGACGCCATCGGCGTAGACATAGGTGTGCGACAGGCGATTGTCATCCCCGGCGGAGCCACCGAAGGCGGGGATGCTGCCCAGCGCCGCATCCAGCGTCGCCAGCACCTGCTCCTCGCTGCTCGAGAGCCCGTCGAGCAACGTCAACGCGAAGCTGTTGCCCATCACCGGCGCCACGGCCTGCTCGCGACAGCGTGCCAGCAGCTCGTCACTCAGCGCCTGGGCACGCGGAAGATCGAAACCGCTCAGATCATCGATCAGCACCTGCGCCAGCGCGAAGTCACTGCGCGCAAGGCCGATGGCGGTGATGGAGCCGCGCGCATAGCCCGCGGGCGTGATCTCGCCGGCGGTGGTGCAGCCGCTCACCGGCACCTCGCCGAAGGTGGCGGCCAGCGCCTGGCCCAGTGCCGCCAGCGGATAATCCGCCGAGCAGAAGAACAGCACCCCGCCGAGCCGCTCACGACTTCCCAGCGCCAGATCAAGCGTTCGGGCAAGCTCAGCCACCGCCGCCTGTGGGTCCTTGAGCTGGCTGGCCGCCGTGGCCAGCGGCACGGTATGCATCTCGCTCTGTGGCTGCGCCCTTTCCTTCACGCGACTGCTGACATCCGTCATGTCCCCTCCTCCCGTCGAGCGCGGCGGAGCCGGAGACGACGATCATCCGTCAGTGTCCGGCCTAGAGCACCAGCCCGCTGGCTCTCACCACGCGTCGTTCAATGGCGCCTTCCAGCGTCTCGCGGCGGGTTCCCGCCAGCGTGACCCGCGACTTGGCCCGCGTGATGCCGGTGTAGACCAGCTCGCGGGTCAGAATCGGGTTGGCGCCCTCAGGCAACACGAATAACACATGGCGGAACTCGGAACCCTGCGACTTGTGGACCGTCATCGCGAAGACGGTCTCCACCGCCTCGAGGCGTGACGGCAATACCGCGCGCACGCCACGGTGAAAGCGCTGGATGTCGGTGTCCTGCCCGTCACGCTCGGTGTCTGGCGTCGCCTCCTCCTCGACCGGGAAGAACACACGCAGACGCCCGCCGGCGGCGGGGTCCGGCAGGGTGATGCCGACATCGCCGTTGTAGAGCCCCAGTGCGCGGTCGTTGCGCGTCACCATCACCGGGCGACCGGCGTACCAGCCGCGCTCGTCGGCGATCAGGCCGCGCCGCATCAGCACTCGCGCCACGCGCTGGTTGAGGCCATCGACGCCGTAGGGGCCACGGCGCAGCGCGCACAGCAGCTGGAACTCGAGCAGCAGGTCGATCACCTCACGCGCCGGACGCCGCTCACGCACGGCCTCCAGCGCCGGGCGGTAGCCGTTGACTACCAGCTTCTCGAGATCGCGGTCCTCCGGGCCACTGAGCTTGAGCCAGGCGATGTCGCGATAACCGGCCTTCCAGACCTCGCGCAGCGCCTGACGATCACCGGCGTTGCTGGCGCGTGCCAGCGCGCCGATGCCACTGTCGGCAGAGAAGCGATAGCTCTTCTGCAGCACCACCACGTGATCGGCGAGTCGGCCGCGCGTCGCTGATGTTTCCTCCAAGTCCTGGCCATCAGGCACGGCGATGGCCTGCTCCAGCGTTTCGCCGGTCAGGCGAGTGAGATCTTCACACAGCGCCGGTGAATAGCGCGGCGGCAGCGCATGCTCGCAGAGATCGCCCAGCACGGCGCCGGCTTCCACCGAGGCCAGCTGGTCCTTGTCGCCGAGCAGAATCAGGCGGGCGTGGGCGGGCAGCGCGCCGAGCAGTGCGGCCATCAGATCGAGATCGACCATCGAGGCCTCGTCCACCACCAGCAGATCCAGCGCCAGCGGGTTACCGGCGTGATGGCGGAAGTGGCGCGAATCCGGACGTGCGCCCAGCAGGCGGTGCACAGTGCTTGCCTCGCGCGGGATGGCGGCGCGTACCGCGTCTGGCACCTCGAGCTTCGCCACCGCCCCCCGGATCGACTCCGACAGCCGCGCCGCCGCCTTGCCGGTCGGGGCGACCAGGCGGATATCCAGCGCCCGCCGCTCGTGCGATTGGGCTGTCTCTTCGCTCTCCAGCTCGCCCTCTACACCGTCAGTCCCACCCGCCAGCGCCTGAGCCTGCAACAGCGCCAACAGGCGCGTGACGGTGGTGGTCTTGCCGGTGCCGGGGCCGCCGGAGATCACCGTCAGGCGCTGACGCAACGCCAGGGCACAGGCCAGCTTCTGCCAGTCCGGCTCGCCGTGCGGGTCCGGCTGATTGCTGGCGAACAGCTCGCGCAGACGCTCGCCCAGCGCATCGCTGACCCGCGCCTCGCCCTCCTCGCTCGGCCCCATCCGCGCACGCAGCCCCGCCGCGACTTCACGCTCGGCCTGCCAGTAACGGCGCAGGTAGAGGCGCTCGCCCACCAGCACCAGCGGGCGCAGCGGTAGATGGCCTGCCGGGGAATCGGCCTGCGCCAGCACGCTGACCAGCCGCGATGCCGCCAGTTGCTCGGCCCAGCGCCCGGCATCGAGATCCGCCAGGAAGGCTTCCGGCAGGGCCACGCTGACCTCGGCCAGATGCGCCTCGGACTGCTCCAGCGGCGGCAGCGACAGGGTCGCGCGTGGCTCGGCCAGCGCCCGCGACAGCGACAGGCACACATGCCCGCGCCCCAGCTGGTGGCTGGCCAACGCGGCCGCCAGCAGCACGCTGGCCGGGGCCTCCGGCACATGGCGCGCCATGAAGCGCACCAGATGGGCATCGACGCGCCTAAGCCAGCCCAGCTCCACCCACAGTCCGAGCGTGGCGAGCAGGGTGTCGGCAGTCGGGGCGTCAGGGGCAGCGCTGAGCTGCTGCGTTGGCACAGACATGGTGTCAGACATCGAAGGCCCCCTGCTGGCCGCTTTGCGTGAGTGGCGAGGTGTCGGTGGTGTTGAGGAGCAGGCTGTCCAATGCGGAGCTGTCGCCGCCCAGCCAGAGATCCAGCGCCTCGATCAGCGCCTGTGATGGCCTGCGCTGGAAGACGCCAGGCGTCGCCATTCCGGGCGTCGCCATTCCGGGCGTCGCCATTCCGGGCGTCGCTTCAGTCTCATCCACCGCAAGCGCGGGTGAGTCACCGCCGGCATCCAGGCCACGCAGGAAGACATACAGCACCCCGCCCATGCAGCGCTCGTAATCGTAGTCGTCGCCGAGGCGCGCCTTGAGCAGACGATGCAGCGCGAGGGTGTAGAGCACGTATTGCAGGTCGTAGCGGTGCTCGACCATGGCGCGGGCCAGTGACTCGCCAAGATAATCCTCGGGGCGCTCGCCCAGATAGTTGGATTTCCAGTCCAGCACGTACCAGCGCCCGCCGGACTGGAAGGTCAGATCGATGAAGCCCTTGAGCATGCCGTGCATGCGACGTGGCGCGAGTCTGGGACGCGAGCGCGGCAACGGTTCCAGCGCGGTGACCACGGCATCCAGCGGCAGACTGCGTGCGTGCACGGCCGGCAGCCAGAATTCCAGCTCCGGCAGCCAGGCCTCCAGCCGGTTGAGCAAGATAGGCTCGCCCTCGAAGCCCTGCAGCGGGCGGGTCAGCGCCTGCTCCAGCCAGTCGGTGAGGCGCGGCTGCCAACTGGCATCGAAGCCACCGAAATGCAGCCGCGAGCCCACCAGCCGCTCAAGCTCGCCGCGATAGTCATCCGCACCGAGGCGATCGAGGTCCACCGCCTCCAGCAGGCCATGCAGGAAGGTCCCCGGGCGCGGTCCGCGCGGGAAATCATGCAGATGGATCTCGCCCACCGTCATCGGCAGGCCGCCAGCCAGCAGCGGGCCGGACTGCCCGGCCACCTCGCGGTCCGGGCGCGTCAGGCCCTGCTCGCCCTCTTCCAGCGCGATCTCGGTGGCGCCCTCGGGCACGCGGTCATCCGCGGCATCGGCGGTGTCTTCCAGCGCCGCCGTCACCTGACGGGCATCGGTGAGCAAGGCGGTGTAGGAGGCGATCCACCAGTCATCCTCGATACCGCCCGCGAAGTGGCGCGCGCCGTGGAAGTGCTGATCGCGCTCCGCCGGTGGCTGATATTCGTGGCCTGCTGGCGTGGGCAGGCCGGAAACGCGCGCCAGGCCGGCAGACTGCTGTTCACACCAGCCGAGCAGCGCGGCCTCGATGGCGCTGGCCTCGATGTCCGGGGTATCACTCAGGCCGAGCAGGTAGCCGACGGCGGTGGACGGCAGGCTCAGCTGCTTGCTGAAACCGCCCTTGCCGATGGGCGCCAGTCCCAGCCAGCAGGCGAACTTGGGACGCGTCAGCGCCACGTAGAGCAGACGCACGTCTTCCATCAGCCTTGCATGGTCGGCCGCCGCGATGGCCTCCCTGGAGGGCTTCTTGACCAGGATGCTGTCATCGAGAGCGTCATCCTCCTGATCGACTCTGTGAGCAGGCACTTTCTCGTTATCGTCTTTCTCGTTATCGCCTTCCACGTCATCACCTTCCACGTCAGCCGAAGCCAGCCAGCGCTGCTTGAGGGTCAGCAGGCCGAAATTCCTGTCCGGCTCGGCCGCGCGGAAGCTGGCCATGAACGGCAACAGCACGATGGGATACTCAAGCCCCTTGGACTTGTGGATGGTGACGACGCGCACTAGCCCCTCATCACTTTCCAGCCGCTGACTGAGGCTATCGCTGTCCAGCGCTTCATGACCGGATTCCAGCGCCTGATGCCACCAGCGCAGTAACGCCTGCTCGCCATCGAGGCGCTGGGCGGCATTCTGGGCCAGCTCGCCAAGGTGCAGCACGTCCGTCAGGGCGCGCTCGCCCCCGGCGCGCGCCGCCAATCGCTCACCGACCCGGAAATCGCGCATCACGCCGCGCAGCATCGGCAGCACGCCGCGCCGCTGCCAGTCGCGGTGATAGCCATCGAAGCGCTCGACTTCACGCTCCCAGGCCAGCTCATCCACCGCGAGGCGTTCGACCAGCGAGAGATCCTCGGCCAGCAGCCGCGTCGCCAGCGCCGCGCGCAGGCGGCGGTCATCACGCGGATGGGCCACGGCCTCGAACAGCTGCAGCAGCTCGAAGGCCTCCGGTGTGTCGAATACCGAGCTCTTCTCGCTCAGATAGACGCTGCGGATGCCGCCTTCGGCCAGCGCGCTACGTACCGCTGCAGCCTCGCGGCCGTTGCGCACCAGCACGGCGATATCGCTGGCGGCCACGCCACGCGGCGTCGCATCCCCTTCGTCCATGAACACCAGCCCCGGCTCGCCCGCCGCCAGACGCTGCTGCCCTTCCAGCAAGGCCTGGATCTGGGCGCGACAGGCACCACTCATGGCGCGGCGGTGGTCATCGGCGCTAAGACGCTCACCGCTGGCCCACCACAGATTCAGCGCGCAGGCGGCCTCTTCGCGGCCATCCGCATGACGCAGTACCAGCCGGGTGCGCGTGCCCTGGGCCTCGACCGGCTGGAAGGGAATGTCCTCACTGCCGAAGGGCGCCTGATGCTGGGCGAACAGGGCATTCACCGCGGACACCATCGCGGCGCTGGAGCGGAAGTTGCGCGGCAGGGTGAAGCGCGAGCTGGTGACCTTGCGCGCCGCCAGATAGGTGTCGATATCGGCGCCGCGGAAGGCATAGATAGCCTGCTTGGGATCACCGATCATCAACAGCGTGCTGGGCGCCTCGCCAGCATCGTTGCCGACATCACTGCCGATGGCATCGTCATCGGTCGGGCTATCGCCCGCCGTCTGCGGATAGATGCGCCGGAAGATGCGGTACTGGACCGGATCGGTGTCCTGGAATTCGTCGATCATCGCCACCGGCAGTTCCTGACGGATCTGGCGCGCCAGTCGCTGGCTGGCCTCGCCATTGAGCGTCGGGTCCAGCGCGTGATCGAGATCATTGAGCAGGTCCGAGAATTCCCACAGCCCGAGGCGGCGCTTCTCGCAGATCAGGGCACGGGCGACGCTGTCACGCGCGTGCACGGCGACCTGATCCAGCAGTACGGCGTCCGGGGCGGGCACCTCGGCCAGCATGTCCAGCGCCGCGAAGAAGGGGTGGCGCGGCGTCTGGCAGTTCTTCTTGGTGCCCTTCTCGAGCTTGGCCTGACTCAGCCAGCACAGCTTCTTGCTGTCGAGCATGTCAGCGGCGAAGTCGTGCTCGCCGCTGGCCAGCCAGGCGGCCGTCGCCGCCAGGCGGGGCTCGAGCTCGGCTTCCTTGTAGCTGTTGCCGTTGAGGGCCTTGCTGGCGAAGGCCTCACCCATCACCGCGCGGATAGCCGCCTCATCGAAGCTTTCCTCGACGGCGCGCCGAGCGGCCTCCTGCTGCTGACGCCACTGTTCGGCATTGCCGAGCAGCTCGCTCAGGTCGTCCGGGGCCTCAAGACATTCGCCGTCGCGGTACAGCGGGCGTGGCGTGCCATCCCGCAGCAGGCCGCGCAGCTCTTCACCCAGCGCGTCGGGCCCGGCCCAGCGCCCACGGATCAAGGCCTGCCATTCGCGGGCCAGCGGATAGAACTCGCAGCGCCAGTAATCCTCGACGCAGCGCGCCAGCAGCGACTGGCCGTCCTGCAACAGCTCGGCGCCGAAGCGCCCGCCGGCATCGAAGGCATGTCGACTGAGCATGCGCTGACAGAAGCCGTGGATGGTGAAGATGGCGGCGTCATCCATCAGGCGCGCGGCCTGATCGAGGCGCCGTGCCGCGGCAGCCTTGAGGCGCGCTGTGTCCTCGGCAGGTGATGATGTCAGCAGCGGCGCGAGCAACTCGGCCAGCACCGGATCAGGACTAGCACGCTCCAACAGCGCCTCACGCGCCTGCTTGAGGCGCGCCCGAATGCGGTCACGCAGCTCCGCAGTGGCGGCTTCGGTGAAGGTCACCACCAGAATCTCCGGCGGCGTCAGCGGGCGCGGATAGCAGACGCCCGCGTCCTGGCCGGGCAAGGGCCCGAGCACCAGCCGCACGTAGAGCGCGGCGAGGGTGAAGGTCTTGCCGGTGCCGGCACTCGCCTCGATCAAATGCTGACCGAGCAGCGGCAGCGTCGGAATATCGAGGGCCTGGCCCTGCTGGCTCTGATCCATCTCGTCACTCATTGCCGCTTCCTTGTCCTGAGCGATGCCACTCCTCACGCCACTCTCCACACCGCGCATGTCTTCCACCCTGGTATCGCTCATGACGTCGCCTTCCCGGTGGCAAGCTCCACCGCGCGTTCGCCGAGAATGCCCTGACGCACGCCGATCATGCTCTCGATCAGCGGCTGGTAGAGCTGCACGCTGTTGAGCACGCCGCCGGCCTGTGCAAAGGCCTCGAACTCCGGCCACAGCTCGCCCAGCGCGCCTTCCTGCCGCCTGAGCGCCTGGGGGCCCTTGAAGATGTCTTCGCTGAAGCGGGTTTCCATGGCGCGCGTCAGGCTCTCACCAAGCCAGGGCTTGTGAATGGCGGCCAGCGCCGTCTCAAGGTTTGCGCTGCCGTCAGCGGCCTGCGCCTTGAGCACGCCGAACAGGGCATTGCGATCCTCCTCGCCCACCACCTCCCAGAGGGTGGTCGCCAGTTCCAGCGCGGCCGCCAGCGGCGCCTGCCAGCCCTGGGCATAGGCCTTGACGATATGGCGCAGCGCGGCCTCGGCCTGCTCGATGCGCAGCGCGGGGAACAGCAGCCAGCGGTCCTCGAACACCGCAAGCCACTGATAGCCTTCACGGCTTGCGTCCTGATCACCTGCCACTTCCCCGAGGCCGGGGCGCGCATTGGCCATCAGCCAGTCGAGGTAGCCGGCCAGCAGACGATGCGGCTTGCCGAGCTTCTTGTAGCGCCCTTCCTTGCCGGGCTTGAGGGTGCCGAAGTGGGTCGCCTCCAGCGTGGCCAGCAGGCGGCTTTCGCCCTCGGCGTCATCGCGCAGCTGCTGACGGCTGATCAGACGCGTGGTGAGGGTCACGCGCAGCATCTCGCCGCCCTCATCCTGCATGATCAGCGGTACCTCGAGGGTACGCGGCGGCAGCGAAATGGCATCGCTGAGCTGGTCACGCCAGCTGGCCAACTGCTGGTCGAGACGCTTGAGGCGCGGTTCGATCAAGGCATCGGCAAAGCCCAGCGCCGGCAGCCGCCCTGCCCGGCGCAGACGTTCGGCGGCCAGCGGCAGTGACTGCCCGGCAAGCGCGGCGTCCAGCAGCTCGCGGGTCAGGGTGAAGTTCTCCAGCCCGTCGGGGGCGAAGGGTTCGTTGTCTTCATCCGGCACCTCGGCATCGCGGAAGCGCACGCCGACGCGGTCCAACCCCAGCTGCCAGGGGCGGCGCAGGAAGCGCGCCAGCGAATCGGCGCCGAGGCGCAGATGGAACTCCGGCGCCTGCTCCACCAGCTGCCTCAAGGCAGTCGCTGCCGCCGCTTTCACCTGACTGGCATTGCTTGGGTTTTCCTGAAGTGTTTCAGGCACTTGAGCCTGACCCGCCGCGCGATACAGGCTCGACCAGCTGGCGTCATAGCTGAACAGATCGACGACCGCTGCCTGGGAGGCATGGAAATAGCGCCGCGAGAACGGCTGCAGCGGGTGCTCGGTGATCAGGCGTTCACGCAGCGCCGCCTCGCGCGAACGCTTGGCGGAGTGCGGCTGCTCGGGCTCCCAGCCCAGCTCGATGTAGTCGAGCAGTTCACCGACCAGCACCGAGGGTGGCCGCTCGCCGTTGTCGCGCTGGTCACGCCCGACCCACGAGATCGACAGGCGATCCCGCGCCGCCAGCAGCGCCTCCAGGAACAGGTAGCGATCATCGTCGCGGCGTGAACGGTCGCCCGCCTGCGGGCGGCTGGCCATCAGGTCGAAATCCTGCGGCATGCGCACCCGCGGGTAGTCGCCATCGTTCATGCCCAGCAGGTGCACTTCGCGGAAGGGAATCGCACGCATCGGCATCAGGGTGGCGAAGTTGACGCGCCCGGCGAGGAAGCGTTGGGCGAGACCGCCGCTGTCCAGCTCGCCGCGTAGCGCCTCGCGCACCACCTTGAGCGACAGACAGCCATCGAAACCGGCCTGCTGCCAACCCTTGTCGAGGCGCGAGAGCGCCGCCTGCAGACGTGCCAGAATGTCGAATTCCTCGGCGCTATCCGGGCTGAGGCTCTCCTCCCACAGCCGCTGCAGCGTGGTGGCCCAGTCCGCCGGCGTACGCGAGGTATCCAGCCAGCGCCGCCAGCGATCCAGGCTCTCGATCAGCTCGCCGACCTTGCCTGCCAGCTCGGCCTCGAGACCGGCCACTTCATCGAAGGGCACCACGCCGTCGAAGCTCAGGCCGTTCATGTCGACAAGGCCGTCCATCAAGTCGTCCCTCTGGCCGTCCATCAGGTCGGCGCTCTGCTCATCGCCAACTCCCCCCTGCGCGGGGCGGCCGGCCGCGGGGGCGCCGGTGGCGTAGCCCAGCAGCATGCGCTCGAGGCCGAAGCGCCAGCTGTTCTCGTCGAGGGGCATGAAGCCGAGCTGCTCCCGGTGCTCACCGGAGAGTCCCCAGCGGACGCCGCTGTCGGCCAGCCAGCGCCGCAGACGCTCGAGCTCGCCCTCCTCGATGGCGAAACGACGCCGGAAGGCGGCGACATCCAGCGCATCCAGCACCTCGCTGACGCCGAGGCGGCGCTCCGGCAGTTCCAGCAGCATCAGCACCAGCCCGAGCAGCGGGTTGGCCTGACTGGCCACGCGGTCGGCGATGGTGAAGGGAATATGGCGCGGATTGCCCGGCGGCAGCTGACCGAACACCGCCTCGATATAGGGGGCATATCGGTCGATGTCGGGCACCATCACCAGGATGTCGCGCGGCCGTAGCGGCTCGCCCTCGCCGCGTTTCTCGGCGTCATGGGCCCGCTCGAAGGCCGCCAGCAGGCGGTCATGGAGGATCTCGACCTCACGCAGTGCCGAGTGGGCGCTGACCAGACTGATGGAGTCGTCATCGGCCGCGAGCAACCGCGGACTGCCCTCGGCCAGCGCACGCTCGCCGGGGTGGACCAGCTCGAGTATCTCGTCCTGGATCTGCTGCAGAAGCGGTGCCTGTTCGGGAGGCGTGTCCTCGCTGATGCGCGGCACGAAGACGTCCAGCTCGAGATCGAAGCCGCTGTCGCGCCCCGACAGCGCACTCTCGAATTCATACAGGCTGACGATGAAGTCACGCCCCTGTGCGCCAAGTCCTGCCAGCAGCGGGTTGGCCTTGAGGTGCAACTCCTCCTCCGCCAGCCCGATCAGCGCCGGTGCCTCGGGGTGACGGGCACGCTGTTGCGCGAGGCGCTCGCTGTCCATGCGCTGGCTGTCTGCTCGCGAACTGCGCCGCACGGCTTCACGGTCGGAGACGATATCGCCCCAGTAATGGCGGCAGGGATTGGTGATCATCAGATAGATGTCCATCACCCCGGACAGCGCATGCAGCGCATCCAGCGTCTGGCCCGGCAACGCCGAGATACCGAACACGAACAGGCGTGGCGGCAGCGGATGACGGCGTGTCGAGGGCAGTGTCTCCAGCGCGCGCGCCGCCGCGACGAAGCGACCATGCAGGGCGGCGCGGTGATGCTGGCGGCTGCTGGATGGCGCATCGGCCAGTACCGCTCGCCACAGTGCCGGCTGCCACTGCTGGCTGTGCGGCAGGTTGTCGGGCAGCAGATTGGCCGGCAGCTCGCTTGCGGCCTGCTGGCGCGCGAAGGCATCCCGGAAGTTGTCGTCTTCAAGCCCGCTCTCCCAACTGCGTACCCACTCGGGGCGATAGTTGAGGTACTGATCGAACAGGTCCGCCAGCTGACAGGCCAGCTGCCACTGCTGACGCTCAGCCTCGGGGCCTTCGGGCAGCGCTGGCAATGCGTCCTCACCGACCGCCTCGATCAACTGGCCACGCTCGTCGCGACACAGGTAATCCCTGAGCGGCGCATAGCATTCGGCCCGGGATTCATCGGCCAGCAGCCCCGGCAGCAGGCGCAGCAGACGCCAGGCAAGCGGGCCCTTGTCGAAGGGCGACAGCTCCGGAATCTCGTCGCCCAGCACGCCGCCCAATACCCCGCGATAGGCGCGCCATACGAAGCTTGAGGGCAGTGGAAAATCCACCGAGGCGGCGATGCCATCGGCCTCGGCCAATGACAATCTCAGCCACTGGGCCATGCCGTTGGACTGGACGAGGAAGGTTTCCGGCACCAGCGGAGGCTGAGGCGCGGCCTTGATCACCTTGAGAGCCAGATCGCGCAGGTCCTCGAGGTGATTGGCGTGAAGAACGGTAAACATGCGGGCATCCTGCTGGGAGTGACAACCCGGCCATCGTGGCCGTGGCAAGCCGCTGCGCGGAAGAGACAATGAATGGCTCTATCCTAGCGTCGCCGTGGCGCCGGCCCAAACGAAAAACGCGCACCACCCAGAGGGTGATGCGCGTTTTCAGACAGAGGCAGGCCACAAGGGCCTGCCTCTCATCCTGCGATGCCAGATACGCTGATCAGACGATGCGCATCAGTTCGCGGCCGCGCGGGCTGATCGCCAGCCACAGGCCGAGCACCACGCCCATCAGCGACAGCGCCGCCACGTACCAGGTCGGCGACAGCGGCGAGACGGTCATCATCAGCGAGACCAGAATCGGCGTGAAGCCACCGAAGATGGCGTAGGCGACATTGTAGGAGAACGACAGGCCAGTGAAGCGCACCGCCGGCGGGAAGCCGCGGATCGCGATGCTCGGCACCGCGCCGACGATGCCGACGCTGAAGCCGGTCAGGCAGTAGAGCGGCACCAGCAGGCTGGGGTCTGAGTGCATGGTGGCGAGGAAGACCCAGTAGGTGATGCCCAGCAAGGCGCTCCACAGCACCAGGGTGACGCCGGCGCCGATGCGATCGACCATGTAACCGGAGACGATGCAGCCGACGCACACCGCCACGATCGCCAGACTGTTGGCGGAGAAGGCCGCGGCGCGGCTCAGGCCCTCGAGGCCCGCGATCAGGCTCGGCGTCATCAGGATCACGACCACAATGGCAGCGGTCAGAATCCAGGTGACCGCCATCGCCACGGCAATCGCCGGACGCTGTTCCCGCAGGATCATCTTCAAGGGCAGCTCGGCGGCCAGCGCCTTCTTCTGCTGCATCTCGGCGAATACCGGCGTCTCGTGCAACCAGCGACGCAGATAGACCGAGAACAGCCCGAACACGCCACCGATGATGAACGGAATCCGCCAGGCGAAATCACTGACCTCTTGCGGGGTGTAGACACTGTTGATGGCGCTGGCCATCAGCGAGCCGAGCAGGATGCCACCCACCAGACCCATCGAGAGCGTGCCGCAGGCCAGGCCATTGTGACGCGGTGCGACGTGCTCGCTGACGAACACCCAGGCACCCGGCACCTCACCGCCGACCGCCGCGCCCTGGAACAGACGCAGGATGATCAGTAGCAGCGGCGCCCACATGCCGATGACGGCATAGGTCGGCAGCATGCCCATCAGCAGGGTCGGCAGCGACATCATGAAGATGGATAGCGTGAACATTTTCTTGCGGCCCAGCGTATCGCCGAAGTGGGCCATGATGATGCCACCCAGCGGGCGCGCCAGATAACCGGCGGCGAAGATGCCGAAGGTCTGCACCTGACGCAGCCACTCGGGAATGTCGGGCGGGAAGAACAGCTGGCCGACGACAGTGGCGAAGAACACGAAGATGACGAAGTCATAGAACTCGAGGGCGCCGCCGAGAGCGGACAGACCGAGTACCTTGATGTCACCACGCTTGAGCGAATTTTCGTTGGGCAAATCGTGAGCAGCGGAGGCGGAGCCCGCTGCGGGGACGGAATCGTTCATGGATCTCTGTTTAGCGGGGGCTGGTGTCCAGCGATGGTCAAGGGTGATTCACGCGTCGCACATCTTGTCTTGGAGGCTTTCAGTCGGGGAGACATCATCCTGTCGAAAGACATCATCCAACCGAGAGACATCATCGGTCACGGAGCGGAAGTCGTGCTGATGATGACTGAAAGCACCGGGGTTGCCCCGGAGGCGTGGCGATCATGCGGAATCCTGCCAGCGTACGACGCATCACTGCATTGCAAAAAACACAATACAGATCGATGCAATCATGCGTCTCATGTATCGCGTCCAGAGTAGCAAAGGCGACCTTGGCTGGGTAGCGTTCGCTCACTGTTTGGCAGGGGACTTGCGGGAAATCACGCCGGCCTTGCCAAGAGTTGGCATGAAAAACCCCGGCGCCTCGAGAAGGCGGACCGGGGTGGTGGACGTCATCCTGTGCAGTTCAAGCAATGAGGGACGTGGTGGTCGTCATGCGAGGAGCCATCTTCTCTCGCATGACGGGCGACGCGACGCCCGAGGCTCAGGTTCATCGACAAGCGTCAGCTGCAGTAGCCCCAGCCTTCCAGGCGCTGGCGAATGTCCTCGACCCGCTGGCGGTTCTTGCCGAGATCGGAATGCCCTCTGCGCGAGACGCTGCGCACATGACAGACCCCCTCCTCTTCATTGCAGACGATTTCCACATCATCGACGAAGCCCAGCACGGGGGTGTGGAATTCGGCGTGCAGATAGCCGCCATCTTCGCTGACGATTTCAGCATGGCCCATCGATTCTATGATGCCGTGCAACTTCTCCATCGCACTGACGCAGCAATCCTGCGGCATCGGGAGTGGCGCGACATAATGCTTGCTGTCAGTAGCCTGGGAACTGACCCCGTTGGGGGTGCTGGGAGCCGGAGCCAGCATGCCATCATGCAGGCCGAGATTGTCGGGACGAGGTGAAGCAAAAAGACCTTGGCGCATTTCGAATCCTTCCTGTCATCTCTGGGCGTCGGTAACAGCATCCTCTGTCACCAGCCTGATTGTTATCCAAGTCAGCTTGAAGACGTTGCGAAGACTGTGCGCAAGAAAGCCCCATGAGGGCTTCTCCGCTGATGTGATTCGCTTGAGGCAACTCCCACACGCTGCCATCGTGTGGGCTTGTCGGTGAATGACAAGGGCCTCGACTTTCAGCGTAGCGACTTTTGTCGATTTTGCCCGTGGAAGGGTTTGATACAGATCATCTGCCTGATAATGCGCCGCACCTTGAGCGGCTTGAGGCCGTGCCCTCTTCCGCCCCAGCGAAGCCAGACCGTACACTGGGCAGCATTTCACCCGGCCCGGCTTGCCCCAGGCGCAGCCCCAGCCACCGGCCAGACGACTTCGCAAGGACCCCATCGTGAGCTTCCGCTTTCTGCACACTTCCGACTGGCATCTCGGCCAGAGCTTTCACGGCCAGAGCCGACACGTCGAGCATGCTGCCTTTCTCGACTGGCTGCTCGGGCAGCTCAAGACTCTGGCGCCGGATGCGCTGCTGATCGCCGGAGACCTGTTCGATGTGGTCAACCCGAGCCTGGCCGCCCAGGAACTGCTCTACGACTTCATCGTGCGCGCCCACGAGCAGGACGCGGCGCTGGAGATCGTGATGATCGCCGGCAATCACGATTCCGGCTCCCGCATCGAGCTGCCGGCCGCGTTGCTGGCACGTCTCAAGACCCATGCGCTGGGTCGCGTGCGCTGGGTGGATGACTCCGCCGACGGCGGCGATGCCCACAGTCTCGACTGCCAGCATCTGCTGGTGCCCCTGCATGATCGTGACGGCAAGCGCCGCGCCCTGTGTCTGGCGGTGCCCTTCCTGCGCCCGGCCGAGGTCACCGGCCTGAGCAGCGGCGAACAAACCGAGCAGGAAGGAGAAGCAGCAGGCAAGGCCGAACGCACCCGCAGCGAGGCCTACCGCGACGGCGTGGCCCGCGTGCACCAGCAGCTGGTCAGTGCTGCGCGCGCCGCCCGCCAGCCCGGCGAGGCGCTGATCGCCATGGGTCATGCCCACATGCGTGACGGCGAGGTGTCCGAGAACAGCGAGCGCCCGATCCTGATGGGCGGCGAAGAGGCGCTCTCGACCAGCCTGTTCCCCGACGACATCGCCTATGTGGCACTGGGCCACCTGCATCGCCCGCAACGCGTGGGCGGCGAGGAGCGCATCCGCTATTGCGGCACGCCGCTGGCGATGGACTTCTCCGAGGTCGACTACGGTCACCGCATCCTCGATGTCACGCTCAACAATGAAAGCCTGGAGAAGGTCGCAGAGCATCGCGTGCCCCGCCATGTCGCGCTCACGCGCGTCGGGCCTGCGCCACTGGCCGAGATCACCTCTCGGCTCACGGCGCTGGTCGCCGAGGCCCAGGCGGATCTCGAGCCGACACGCTGGCCGTGGCTGGAAGTGACCGTGCAGCTGGAAGCCCCGCTGATCGACCTGCGCGCCCGTATCGAGGCACTGCTGGAAGGCGCGCCGCTGCGTCTGATCAAGCTGGTCACCCGCTACCCGGCCCCCAGTGCCGAGCATCGCGCGCCGAAAGGCGTGAAGCTCGATGAGCTGGGCCCGATGGGGCTGTTCGAGCGTCACTATCGCGCCACCTATGACAGTGAGCCGGACCCGACGCTGATCGAGGATTTCGCCCAGCTGCTCGAGGAGGTCGAGGCCGCGCGCGAGACGCGCCTCGAAGGCGAGCCGACCACCCGGCCCGCTCGCAAGCCAGACAAGGCGGCTTCGATAGACAAGACAGCTTCGGCAGACAAGGCCAAGGGAGGTCAGGCATGAAGATTCTCGCCCTGCGCCTCGACAACCTGGCGTCGCTTGCCGGCGCACATGAAGTCGACTTCGAGAAGGCGCCGCTGTCCGATGCCGGCCTGTTCGCCATCACCGGGCCCACCGGGGCCGGCAAGAGCACGCTGCTCGATGCCCTGTGTCTGGCGCTCTATGGCACCACGCCGCGCCTGCGCCAGACGCCGAGTGGCGGCCAGCTGGAGGATGTCGGCGAGCATCAGCTGACGCTCAAGGACCCGCGCAGCCTGCTCCGGCGTGGCTGCGGCGAAGGCAAGGCCGAGGTGGACTTCATCGGTCGCGATGGCCTGCGCTATCGCGCCAGCTGGACGGTCAGCCGCGCGCGCGGCAAGCCCGGCGGGCGCCTGCAGAATGCCAAGCAACATCTCCAGCTGCTGCCCACCGGCGATGACACCCAGCCGGCTCAGACCCTCAACACCACCAGCAATGACGCCAAGGCGTTGATCATCGACAGGCTGGGGCTCAATTTCGAGCAGTTCACCCGCGCCGTACTGCTGGCGCAGAGCGAGTTCAGCGCCTTCCTGCGTGCCAATGACAATGAACGCTCGGAGTTGCTGGAGAAGCTGACCGATACCGGCCATTACTCCGAGATCTCGATGGCCGCCCATGAGCGCGAGCGCGCCGCCCGCGAGGCCGTCACTGAACTGGAGCGCAAGCTGGGAGGCCAGCTGCCGGCCAGCCCGCAGGAACGCCAGGCGCTCGAGGAGGAAGTCCGTCTGCGTCAGACGGCCATGACCCGGCTCAGCGAACAGCATGATGCGCTGACGGCCTATCACCAGTGGACCACCACGGCGGGCGAGCTCGAACAGGCGCTGCGTCAGGCGCAACAGGAGCAGACCGAGGCTCACGCCGCCAGCGATGCGCTTTCCCGTCAGCGCGAGCAACTCAGCGCCCTGGAAGCCCTCGCGCCGATTCGCCCTGCCCTGCTGCGCCTCACGGCGATCGCGCCGCAGCATGCGCAGCTGGTCACGCAACTGGCCCAGCTGGAGCAGCAGCTCGGCGCCCTGTCGCCCAGGGTTGAGCAGGCCAGAGCCGCCAGGCACACCGCCGATGAACGCATGCAGCGCTGTGATACCTGGCGTGGCGAGCAACTGCCGAAACTTGAAGAGGCACGTCAGGTGGCTTCGCGTCTGGCGCAACAACGCGAAGCACACGCCAGCCAGCAGAGTGAACAGCAACGCCTGCGCGACACGCTCGGCCAACATCAGCAGGAGCTGGAGACACAGGATCGTCAGCGCCAGCAGCTGGAGCAGCAACTCCAGCAGCTGCAGGCGACGCTGGTCGACGAGTCAGGCCAGCCGCTGCGCGATGCCGAAGACTATCGTGACCAGCTGCAACGTCAGCGCGATGCACTACTGGAGCTCAAGCCCGTACTCAGCGAGCAGATCAGTGGCCTGGCCCGCCGTGATGAGGTGCAGCAGCTTCTTGTCGAGCTGGAGCAGCAACTGCCCCGACAGCAACAGGCGTTGCGGGATGTGGCTGGCCGGCAGGCGCAGGCATTGCAGGCCCGTGATCAGGCGCGCCACGAGGAAGACGCCGAGCGCCGCCAGCAGGAGCAGGAGCGTCTGGCACGCAGCGACAACGTGATGGCGCTGCGCCGCGGGCTGGTCCAGGGCGAGGAGTGCCCGGTGTGCGGCAGCCACGAACACCCCGCCGCCGGCCAGGCCGCACCGGCCGAGGCGCTGATCGCTCAACTGGAGCAGCAGGCCCGCGAGCGCCTTGACCAGCGCCGCCAGGCCACGGCCACCGCACAGCAAGCCATGGAGACGGCCAGTCACGAGCACGCCCGCCTCGAGGAGCAGCTCGGCTATCTGCAGCAGGAACAGGCCCAGCTGCACACGGAGCTGCAACGCCTGCAGCAGCAGGCGCAGAGCTGCCAGACGAACCTGACCGATCTTCTGGCTCGGCACTCGCTGTCGGAGCAGCCCCAGCTTGCACCCTTGCCGCAGCTGCCGGCTGCCCGCGCACTGCAACTGATCGAGCAGCGCCTTGGGGAACTGGACACCCGCCAGAACACGCTGGTGACGACACTGCGTCAGCTGACGCCGCTGCGTGAGCAACGCCAGGCACTGGCAACACGCCACGCCACGCTGACGACGCAATGCCAGCATGGCGAGGCGCAGCTTCAACAGTGCAAGACGCAGATCACTGCGCTGGCGCGCGAGATCGAGCAACTCAGCGCCACGCTTGCCCAGCAGCTGAGCGCAGACCCCAAGCGGCAGCATGCCAGCGTGAGCGACTGGTCCGACTGGATCGAGTCGCTGACCACTCGGATGCGCAACGAGCAAGAGGATGCGCGGCAGGCACTGCAGGAATTGAGCGACCAGCAACAGCAGCTGACGCAGCAGCAGGCCAACCTGCAGCAACGCCAGACGGAGCTGCGCGAGGAGCAAGACTCGCTCGACCGCGAACGCGCGCATTGGCAGGCAACGAATCCCGGCCTGGATGACGCGCGCATCGCGGAGTTGCTGGCCGTCGAGGATCACGAGTTGCAGGCACTGCGCCAGCAACTGCGCAGCGCCCACGAGCGCGTCGCACGCGCGGATGCCCTGTGTGAGGAGCGCAATGCGCGTCAGCTCAAACACTGGCAGGCCGCTCGAACCTCAAGCTGGCAGGCAGCACTCGAGCAGCTGGCAGCGCCCGCCGAGGAGACGCCGGGAGCAGGTACCGCTGGAGAAGGCACCGCAGGAGACGGTGCGTCGGATACGGAAGAGACGGGCGTCATCCGCGCCCAGGCCCAGCAGGCCCTGGCGCTGCATGCTCGCTTGCAGGCTCATGCGCAACCCTCGCAAGAAGATGCCGCTGGAGAGCCGGAGCATGCGCAGCCACAGCCCGAGGAAGACACTCACGCGCTTGGCGAGGCGTTGGCCACTTTGATCGCGGCGCTCAAGACACCCCTCACTGCCGTGCGCGAGGCCCATCAATCGGCGCAGGCGGCGATACTCAATGATGATCAGCGCCGCAGCGGCAGCGCCGAACTTGGCGAGCAGCTGGCCCGCGCCCGCGCAGTCCATGAACGCTGGGGCGCGCTGTCGGAGCTGATCGGCAGTGCCAGTGGTGCCAAGTTCCGCACCATCGCCCAGGCCTTCAATCTCGAGCGCCTGATCGAGCATGCCAATCTGCATCTGGCCAATCTGGTTCGCCGCTATCGTCTGGCACGCGGCGCCAGCCCGCTGGGTCTGGTGGTGGTGGATACCGAGATGGGTGACGAGCTGCGCAGCGTGCATTCGCTGTCCGGCGGCGAGACCTTCCTGGTCTCACTGGCGCTGGCGCTGGGCCTGGCGGGCATGGCCTCCGGTGAGCTGCGCATCGAATCGCTGTTCATCGATGAAGGCTTCGGCAGCCTCGACCCGGATTCGCTGGCCCTGGCGATGGAGGCGCTGGATGGCCTGCAGGCCAGCGGCCGGCGCGTCGGGGTCATCTCGCATGTGGCCGAGATGCATGAACGCATTCCGGTGCGTATCGCGGTGCGCCCCTCGGGCAACGGCCAGAGCCGACTGGAGATCGAAGGCTAGCGGCGGCCAGGCGTCACGAAGCCAGGTTCAGCGTAGCCGCTTGAGGCGGCGGCTGGCGAGCTGGTCCGCCAGTCGGGTCGGCTCGGGCAGTTTGGTCTTGCCCAGACAGTGCAGGGTCATCGCCAGCGCCGTGTCCAGATTCATGCGCTGGCCCGACGAGACGAACACCGGCTTGACCTTCGCGCGTGAGCGCAGCACGGCGCCCAGCTGGCTGCGCTGTTCGCGTTTGGGCAGCTCGCTATTCTCGATGATGCCGAGCTCGCCATCCGCTTCACGCACGCGATCCGTCAGCGCGACCCAGTCACCGCGCTCATCGCCCGGTTCGCCATGCTTGCCGCACAGGCGCTTCTTGGCCACGCCGAAGGATGGCAGGTCACACCACAGGCCGAGATGCGCCGCCACGCCCAGGCGGCGCGGGTGCGCGATGCCATGGCCGTCCACCATCAGGCATTCGGGCGCACGCTCCAGCGATTCGAGGGCGGCGATGGCGGCGGGCAACTCCCGAAACGACAGCAAGCCCGGAATATACGGCATGCGTGTCGGCTGACGGATCAGCTGCTGCTCGAGGGGCTCCAGCGACGCCAGATCCAGCGTCACCACCGCCGCGCGTGTCACCTCGCCCCCATCCTCGAAGCCGATATCGACCCCCGTGATGGTCGCTGGCCACTCGCCGGGGCTTGCTCCCCAGGGCGGCGTCAGCGTCAGTCGAGTGGCCATTTCGCGTTGCTTGGCAACGGCGGCGGCAGGGTCGAGATTCCAATCGTGCAGTGCTGTCATCCACTCACTCATGCATTCCCTCTCGGCGGTTGCGGGTCTCTCTCCCTCAGATGCTATCGATCGCCCTCACCTTCAAGCTGCTTGCCCAGTGAACGCAGCACCTCCGCCGCCTGATTGCGGAAGGTGTCCAGCCCGTTGCCGACCTCCCCCATGCTGCGTTCCAACTGGCGTGACAGGCGATTGGAAAGCGGCTGGTCCGCGCGGGACGTCAGCTGCTCCGGCGTCATGTCGAGCACCAGTCGGTAACGGATGTCGCCGGGGGCCTCAGCCGCCAGCGGGTCACTGACCGCCTCACGGGTGAAGCGCGCGAAGTCGATGCTGGCTGCCTTGTCACCGCCGTCAGGGCGAATCAGCAGGCGATGGATCTGACCACGGGTGTCACTGAGCACATCCTCGACCTTGCCCAGCGCCTCGCCCTGCGGTGAGACCACCGGCGCCAGACGCAGGGCCTCCAGCGAGACCAGCGGGACGCGAATCTCCGGCGTGGCGCTGCTGGCGGGCATGCCGGATTCGGCGTGGGCCGCACCGAGTGGCAGCCAGGGGGTCGCCAGCAGAGCGCACAGCATCAGCTGGCGGGCAGGCGTGGCCTGCAGGCCACGGCGCAAGGCATCGAGTGAAGAGATCATGTGGGCATCCTCGGGAAATGATGAGCGGTGGAGCTATGATGAGCGGTGGAGCTACGATTAGCGGTGGACCTACGCCAGCACAGGATACCAGCCCCGGTGACGCCTTTCGTTCAGGCACAAAAAAACCGGCACCTCGTGAGAGGTACCGGTCTTTTCAGAAGCCGTGGCCAGCACTGCGACCAGTGCCGGCCCGACTCAGGCCTGATCAGGCGCGACGACGGTCGTCGTTGCCACCTTCACGGCGCTGCGGACGAGCGCCCGCACCGTCTTCTGCCAGTTCCAGCGGACGGCCAGCGACGCGAGCACGCGCCATCTTGGACACGATGCTGGTCGGCAGACCGCTCGGCAGTTCCACGACACTGTGCGTGTTGCGGATGTCGATGCGACCGATGCGTGAACCTTCGATGCCGCCTTCGTTGGCGAGAGCGCCAACCAGCTGGCCCGGCTTGACGCCGTCACGGTGACCGACGGCCACACGGTAGAGCTTCATGCCTTCACGTGCGACCGGCGCGGAGTTGCGACGCTCACCGCGTTCCGGACGCTCGGTGCGCTCACCGCGCTCGGAACGCTCGTTGCGACGCGCGCCCGGCTTCGGCAGAGACTGGATCGGCGTCTCTTCGGCGCGAGCCATCTTGACGAAGACAGCGGCCAGCTCGACGGGGTCGTGACCTTCTTCGACCAGGCTCTGGACCAGAGCGCGGTGACCGTTGGAGCTGCTGCCCAGGGCTTCGACGACGCGAGCACGGAAGGCGGCGTCACGGTGGCCACGGATCTCTTCTTCGCTCGGCAGCTGGCGTTCGGTGATGCGCTGGCCCAGGGCCTGCTCCATCCAGCGAACCTTGCGCATTTCGCGACCGCTGACGAAGGTGATGGCACGACCTTCACGACCGGCACGGCCAGTACGGCCAGTACGGTGGACGAAGGATTCGCTGTCACCCGGCAGGTCGTAGTTGAAGACGTGGGTGATACGCGCCACGTCCAGACCACGAGCGGCGACGTCGGTCGCGACCAGCACGTCGACCTTGCCACGCTTCAGGCGAGTCACGGTGCGCTCGCGCAGGGACTGGTCCAGATCACCGGACAGTGCTGCCGCGGAGATACCGCGAGCGATCAGCTGTTCGACGACAGTGGTACAGGCGGCACGAGTGCGCACGAAGACGATGGCCGCATCGACGGTCTCGACTTCCAGCAGACGGGACAGCGCTTCCAGCTTGGCGCCGCCTTCGACACGCACCATCATCTGTTCGATGGTGGAAGCGGTACGTGATTCGGACTTGATGGCAACCTTGACCGGATCAACCAGGTAGCGGTTGACGATACGCTCGATCTCGGTCGGCAGCGTCGCGGAGAAGAAGACGCGCTGCGCTTCCTTCGGGGTATCGGCGACGACGCGCTTGACGTCATCGATGAAGCCCATGCGCAGCATCTCATCGGCTTCATCCAGCACGAGGGCTTTCAGGCCGTTCAGGTTCAGGCTCTTGCGGTCCAGGTGGTCGATGACACGACCCGGGGTGCCGACGACGATCTGCGCGCCGCTCTTGAGGCTACGCATCTGCTCGCGGTAGTCCTGACCACCGCAGAGAGTGGCCACTTCCAGGCCACGCATGAACTGACCGTAACGTGTGAAGTTGACGGCGACCTGTTGGGCCAGCTCACGGGTCGGGGCCAGCACGAGAACCTGCGGTTCACGGCGGTCGAGGTCCAGACGGGTCAACAGCGGGAGTGCAAAGGCAGCGGTCTTGCCGGTACCCGTCTGTGCCTGGCCGATCATGTCACGGCCTTCGAGCAGACTCGGGATGGTCTGAGCCTGGATCGGGGACGGAGTTTCGTAGCCCAGCTTCTCGAGAGAGGTCAGGACGGCAGGCAGCAGGGCAAGATCGCTGAAGCGATCGACGACGGAAGTCGTGGTCATGTATATCTCACACCTAAATGGCTACAAGTAAGGCTTGCAGCTGAAGAATGGGTCGGGTTGAACCGACACGAAGCGTAAGGGCTCCGTCTGGCGATGCAGTCAGGCACGAGGCGCTGGCATCATCAGAAAAAACGTACGAGTGCTGGACGTCTTGGCATGGACGGGCCCGGGTTGCTCTGAAGGTGGACGCAATTCCACTTTCAGGCACAACGCTGCGGCGACCGTACAGCAACCAGAGGCTCTTCTACTCAGAGTCTCGGGGCGCTCCATCATGCACACTGTGGACAGGGACGGGTCTTGCATCGCGGCGGCCGGACATCGATCGAGTCGAGGGGTCACGGATGGCTGGGGCAAGCTACGCCACGCGGTCCGGGAGGCGCGAAATACCGGCTGATGGCCACAAGAAACGGCGATCACGTCGGGCTCGGCTACTCAGGATGGTGGGTCACTACATGCGAGGAGCTGGCATTCTAGCAGCCTCTCACGCATTCTGCATCCTTTCTTTTGACCTTGGTCGCAGGCCGGCCGCCCTCGGGCAGGCATGCGCCCTGCCATCACGACTCGCTGAACAGCCACCTGACAGGAGCCTGCATGACTGACGCGCAAGACCATGACGCCCCCTCCCCACAACATCCCGCCGAGCATGTCACCACGCTGTGGGTCGACGCCGATGCCTGCCCGCGCGCCGCACGTGACATCCTGGTGCGCGCGGCGGAACGCACCGCGACCCCCACCTGGTTCGTCGCCAATCATCAGGTGCCGCTGCCGCGCTCGATGCACGTCAAGGCGCTGTCGGTCCCGCAAGGGGCAGATGCTGCCGATCAGTTGATCGTCGAGCGCGCCCACCCTGGCGACATGGTGATCACCTCCGACCTGCCGCTGGCGCTGGAGGCGATCGAGAAAGGCGCGCTGGTGATGACGACCCGCGGCGAAGCGCTGGACAGCAACAACATTCGCGCCAAGGTGCAGATGCGCGACTTCATGGAGAGCATGCGCTCCAGCGGCGAGCACACCGGTGGCCCGTCCGCCTACGGCCAGCGCGAGCAACGCGACTTCGGCAATGCACTGGACCGCTGGCTGGCCAAGATCAGACGCCCGACACCGCGTACCTGATCCAACCGCCGCTGCTCGCCATCAACCCTGGCGCCACCAACTCAGGCGCGATCAACTCAGGCGCGATCAGCTCACACTTCAAGACCTCAGGCGTGACGGCGAATGCCCTGGCCCGGCAGACGCTCGCGGTCATGGGGAGCGTCGAGCGCCAGGCTCGGGCCGACCGGCACGATAGCGGTGGGATTGATGGTCTGCTGACTGGCGTAATAGTGGGTCTTGATATGCGCAAGATCGCAGGTCTCGGCGATGCCCGGCCACTGATACAGCTCGCGCAGATAGTGCGAGAGATTGGGATAGTCGGCGATACGGCGCTGATTGCACTTGAAGTGCCCGAAATAGACGGCATCGAAGCGAATCAGGGTAGTGAACAGGCGGATGTCGGCTTCGGTCAGCCATTCACCGGTGAGGTAACGCGAGTCGGAAAGCCGGTGCTCCAGTGAATCCAGGCACTCGAACAGCGCCGTGAAGTGACGCTCGTAGACCTCCTGCCGCGTGGCGAAGCCGGTCTTGTAGACGCCATTGTTGACCTTGTCATAGACCTCGGCATTGATGGCATCGATCTCGCCGCGCAGGTCTGCGGGATAGAAATCCAGATCATTGCCGGTCAGCGAATCGAAGGCGTCATTGAAGATGCGTACCAGTTCCGCCGACTCGTTGTTGACGATGCGACCGGTCTGCTTGTCCCACAACGCCGGCACGGTGACACGGCCGGTGTAGTGCGGGTCGGTCAGGGTGTAGAGCTGGTGGTGATAGCGCACGCCATTGATCGGATCACCGCTGGAGCCTTCTTCCTCGAGATAGCTCCAGCCATGTTCGAGCATCAAGGGGCTGGTGTAGGACATGCCGACCAGCGGCTTGAGCCCCTTGAGAGAGCGCATGATCAGCGCGCGGTGCGCCCAGGGGCAGGCCAGCGAGACGTAGAGGTGGAAGCGGTCTGCACTGGCGGGCACGGCCGCTTGTCCCTGCGGCCCCTCGAGCGGGGCATCGGGCGCCACGACCCAATCCCTGAGCCGCGCGCTCTCGCGCTTGAATTCACCGCCGGTGCTGTCGGTGTCATACCAGCGATCCTGCCACTTGCCGTCGACCAGTAAGCCCATCTTGCACGCTCCTTATATGGCTTGAGGGGATGCCACCAGCCTAAGAGCCAAGCGCGACAGCGCAAGCGAATTCACTGCGTGGCAACGATCGAGTTTCTCGAACGATCACGTCGTGCGCTCTTCTCAAGCCCTCACTCTTTTCAGGGCCTGCGCGCTTATCAGACCCTGCACGCTTTCAGGAGCGCCGCTCGCTGGCGTCCTGCTCGACGGCAGCGTGCAGCTGCGCCTTCATCGCCCGGACGGCAGGGCCCGCGCGATCATCGTCCGGCAGATAGAGCATCAGCGACACTTCGCGCTCGCCGCCATTGGCCAGCGGCAGTGGCAGCAGCCGCCCTCGGGCCAGGGCCTCGCTCATGCGGGTACGGGGTAGCCAGGCGAAGCCCAGTCCGCGTTCGGCAAGATCGACTGACGTGGCCAGGTGGCTCACCGTCCAGCGCGCCTCGGCCTTGAGCCAGCCGGCATCCATGCCGCTGGAACGGCTGCTGTCGCGTACCACCAGCTGGCGATGCTGCACGAGATCACGCAGATCCAGCGGCCGTCCGAGGGCATGCAGCGGGTGCCCCGGCGCCGCCACGGCGATGAAGGTTTCACGCAGCAACGGGGTGCCGAGATGGCCATCCAGCATCAGGCCGCTGATCAACAGGTCCGCTTCCTTCTCCTCGAACAGCTCGCGCCCGCCGGTCAGCGTCGTCTCGTGCAGCTGGACACGCACCTGAGGGTAGGCCGTCGAGAAGGCTTCCAGCGCCCGTGCCAGCACATCCGGCGGAAACAGCTGATCCACCGCGATGGCGATCTCACTCTCCATGCCTGCCGACAACGCATCGGCCACATCCTCGAGTGCCCGCGCATTCTCGATCAGCTGACGCGCCCGGCGCAGCAGCAATTCACCCGCCTCGGTCAGCCGGACATTGCGCCCGACCGGCTCCAGCACCTGCACGCCCAGCAAGGCCTCCAGGCGATGCACGGCGTGATTCAGGGTCGAGGGGCTCTTGTGGATCGCGGCCGCCGCGCGCGCGAAGCTGCCATGGTCCACCACGGCGGCCAGCATCTGCCACTGAGCCAGTGTCACGCGTGACGACATCGGGATTCCTCTTGCAGAACGTACGGGAATGCACGGGGCAATCCTGACATGCCAGACGCAAAAAACCAGACACCTGATACTGCAACCCGACGGGAGCAAAAGAGCATTCTGTGCTGTCAGACTCCCGACATCTGGTCGCAATCCTCGGACATCAGGACGGCATCCTCTGAAATGCAGGAGGCCAAATACGCTATTTTGCGTAACTTTACAAAATTTAACACCAAGCAGGATTTACTGCCTGAACAGCGTTTCCTAAGCAAAAATGGCGCTATTTTCGCCAGACCTCATGTTGCCGGTACCGCCAATTGCGCCGTCAATGATCTAAACAGGGTTGAATTACTCATACTGGACATGCGTCCAGCCTATCGAACGATGGGAACCTTGGTTAAGGTTCGAATGCCTCATTGTTGCCATCTTTTCATTTCACATAACTTTATCGGTCACATATGCTGCGAATCCTTCATTCGCTCCCTCGCGCGCACAAGTATCTTCTTTTACCTGTTGCCACCATGGTTACCGTGCTGGGTGCTCACAAGCTTCTCGAAACATTCGATGCTCCTGATGTCTCTACGGCCTCACAGTCCATCGCCATCGACCTAGCCAGTGCAAATTCCAGCACCCCGGCCAAGCTGCCGCTGGCGATTGCTGCCTCAGACGACACTCAGTCTCCCTTGAGCCCGGCGCAGCTCGCCAATCAGACGGCGACCAGCTCGGCCTCCGGTGACATTCCGCTGGCAGCACTGACGCCCAGCGAGATCGTCGCCATCGATTTCGACATGCCGACGCTGCTGACGGATGCCAACTATCATCCCGACAGCCAGACGGCAGGTCCGATCGTGGCACTGGCGCCGGCGGCAGTGAAGACCGCAGAAGCCGTCATCGGCACCGCGACCGACGAACAGGCCGGCGGCACCTCCTATGACGACCTCTCCGTCGACCCGGTCGAGCTCGGCGAAAGCCCGACGCTGCAGACCGAGCTGGCGGCCGAGGAAGTCTATGTGCCCGAGTGGCAGACCTATACCGTGCAGGCCGGCGACACCTTCGCCGTGATGGCAGAGCGCTCGCTGGGCCTTGGCTACAGCGAGACCACGCGCATCCTCAAGGCGCTGCCTGACAAGCGCGTGCTGACCCATTGGCGCATCGGCGACAGCTTCGATTACAAGCTGGATGAAGACGGCAACCTGCTGGCGCTGCGCATCATGAAGGACGCGCGTCGCGGCTTCATGGTCAAGCGTGAGGCCGGCGGTGAAAGCTTCAATGTCGCCAAGATCGAGAAGGCGACCCAGGCCACTCAGCGCATGTTCGCCGGTACGGTCAGTGGCAGCTTCTCTCTCTCGGCGGAAGCCACTGGCCTGGGCGTCGCGGAAGTCAGCCAGCTGACCCAGGTGCTGGGCAAGAAGATCGATTTCCGTCGCGATACGCGCAAGGGTGACAGGTTCCAGGTACTGGTCGAGTCCGACATGATCGACGGCACCAGCATGGATTCCCGCATCCTCGCCGCACGCTATGAAGGTTCTCGCAAGTCACTGACCGTGGTGCGCAACAGCAGCGATGGCCGCTACTACACCCCCGACGGCAAGGGCCTCGACCCGGCCTTCAATCGCTATCCGCTGGCGCACAAGGCGCGCATCAGCTCGCCGTTCAACCTCAGCCGTCGCCATCCGGTGACCGGACGCATCAGCCCGCACAAGGGCACCGACTTCGCGGTGCGTATCGGCACGCCGGTGCTTTCCACCGCGGATGGCGTCGTCGAGCTGGTCGGCAACCACCCGTTGGCCGGTCGCTATCTGGTGCTGCGCATGGACAACGGCTACAAGACCCGTTATCTGCACCTGTCACGCCCGCTGGTCAAGAAAGGCGAGCGCGTGACCATGGGTGAGAAGATCGCCCTGTCAGGCAACACCGGCCGCTCCACTGGCCCGCACCTGCACTATGAGGTGATGGTCAACAACCGCCAGGTCGATGCCATGCGCGTTCAGCTGCCGAACAACAAGTCCCTGTCCGGCAAGGCGCTCGCCAACTTCAAGCGTCAGTCAGAGAACATGCTGGCCAAGCTGGAAGCCGCCGACAACACTGGTGCCATCGCCAAGGCCTCTACCCCGAGTCAGGGTGACGAGAGCTAGACGCGAACCCAGGCGCTGGCCCGCAAGCACAGGGCCTGCGCCTGACATGAAATACGCCTGACAAGTAATGTGCCCGACAAAAGAAAAGGCCCCTCACCTCACGGTGGGGGGCCTTTTCTTTTGTCGGTGTCCCGGCCAGAGATCAGGTCACTTCTTCATGCCCTTGTTGGACGCCTGCTCCAGCAGCTCTTCCGCTTCGCTGCTCGCGCCCTCCTCTCGCATCTTGGCCACATCGGCATACAGACAGACGTAGGTACCGCAGGATGCACAGAACACCTTGTCGTCGGGATTGTGGACCTGCGAGACGCGGACTCGCTGACTGCCACAGTCCGGGCACGGCTTGGGAATACGCAGTTCCTCGGAAAGATCTGACATGAAGCATTCTCCTGTTCGGTGTCTGGGCCGCTCGCCTTGAGGCTGGTCGATTGGCGTCTCCCCAAGACATGGGGCCACTCACACGGCATGCAACCCCGCTGGCGGGGAGTCGCTCGCCTTTCGGCTCGAGCTACCTCACCGAGATACCTCGCCCAGGCACTGCCCGGCACTACGCTCAGACGCAAAGCCCCGGCACGATGGCCGGGGCTTGAGGGGCAGACGCGAACAGACAGATGTCACGCGGCGCTGATGCTGCCGGCAAGCGACTCATGGCTGGTGCCGTGACTTGCGGTGTTGGACATGCACGCCACGGGGCGCTCCGGCACACGGTGCTGGCCGTGTGACCTGGCGCCATCACGCGTCAGGCGGAACTCTTCCTGCAGCGCCATCTCACGTGCCGCCAGGCGAAAATCGCCCATCGAACACAACGCATGGCCGTTCGGGCACTTGAGGATGTGATCATCCGGCAGATCACGGGCAGGCCAATCCAGCGCTTCGTTGCATTCGGGACACTGAGGGCCATTACGGGTCGGGACTGATGGGGTAAACATGCGCGAACTCCTTTTCGACGCAAAAGATGACGATGTCATGACCAGATTCTCAGTACAGAAAACATCAAGACGTGGCTCGGTTTGCGTGCGCATGATGGAGACAGATAGCGACAGACTCCATTGCACTTTCGGTTAGATGCCACAATTTTATCGCTGGTCAGTCTCTGCGCTCACGGCTGCGGAAGGTATCGCGCAGAGCGCGGAACACACTTCATGGCAGCGCGACCGGCAAGAGTCTGACAGCACTATCTTACAGTCTGATAACACCTCGCGAATGACGCAGATCAAACGCATACCAGATCAGGGGGTGTCCGCCGCACCGTTCTTCAGACGGGCGTCAGACGGGTATTCATGGGCTTGAAGCCAAAAAAATCCCGACCAAAGGCCGGGAAAACACTCTCAGGCAGAACAGGACCTATCGCGGAAGCAACGCGGCTCGCCGCAGGTCGACCAGGACGCTGAACAGTCGTCAGCGATATCACGGAAATCTCGACTCCACCTGCAGTGCCAGATATTCAGTTTCGTTGCCTTGGGCAACAAGCCCGCGACCAGGGCGAAACAGCGAAACCGACTGGCACTGAGGTAAAAATTCTTGTGCGCCCTCACACGCACTGGCGAACACTGGGCCCTACAGGCGCTTGCTTCAGGCCGAGGCGTCCAGCTGCTGGACCACCTTCTGCGCCATCAGGGCCGGGTCAATCGCAGCTCGCTTGCGGGCGCTGACTTCAAGGCGATCACGCAACATGAACCAGACACCCAGAAACTCATCACATTCTGCACAACTGACGATGTCATCATCTGCCGGGGAATCTTCGAGGTGAACCCGGTTGCTGCCACAGCGTGAACACTCCATGGGAACCTTGCGTACTGTGTTCATCTCGATGCCCTCCATTGGATCCATGATGAAAACCTTGTGCTCGAAACCGGTGGAGCGGGCGGCATGACGATGTGGAAACTTGCGGCAACCTGACAAGGGATTGAAAAAGCGCCTCTGCGGCTCCATCAATGTTGTATCAGGGTGATCTCCTGCCTGCCCCGCCGTGCTTCGACAGTTGCAAAGTTAGACACTTCCAAAACCTTGTACAAGTTTTAACGCGTATCAGAACGTATCTGTATAGCTAATGTAGACGCATTGGTAGGCGTTTTCATGTGCGCTGATCAAGCGTTTACCTCTCCCCATGCGCCCGCTGTAGCACGAGAGCGCCCCGCCAGAGCCGTGTAACACTTCGCTACAAAAAAGCCTCTTTTGACGTGCAAAAACATCTTGCCCCACTCGTCAGGCAGCCAATCAGCGAGCAGAAAAGCCTTGAACGCGCACTGATTGCGACATATCCACGTGCATCATTTCGACTTCTTGCCTTGAACGGCGCGGGCCTTGGCATCCAAGCAATCCTTCAGCACCTCATCTCTCTGCTCGCCCCTCTACTCGAACCCTTCGTCAGAGCCCTGCTGACAGAGCGCTTGCGGGCGGCCTGTTCGCGACAGTTATGGAGCACCAGAAAGCCCACTTTCTTGGCACGACGACATTGCCCCTTTACACCTTGCATATGACAGACAGAGAAATTCTCGTACAAGTTTTTCTTCCCCCCCCCCCTTGAAACTTGTCGGTCTCGTCAGGATCTCAGTGGGTAGGGTCATGGTTCTGGCGAATCATTTGCGCCACGAGCGAGAAGGAAGCGCTTGAGGGACCGGACCAGAAGTACCGATTCAACACGCAAGGAGTACGGCATGAGCAATATGAACCGCAAACAGATTCTGGGTGCGATCACCGCGACCACGCTGCTATCCACTACCAGCATGGCCATGGCCAGTCCGCAGGGGCTCTACTCCGCAGATGAGCTGATGGATGCCGATGTCTACCTGCAGAACGATGACAACAACGTGATCGGTGAAGTCGAGGACATCCTGCTCGACGACAACATGCAGGTCGCCGCTCTGGTCGTCGAAAGCGATGACTCCATGGGGCTGGACGAGAACCAGTACGTCGTGGAAACGGGCAAGTTCACCCTCGAGACCGAACAGGGCGATGATCTGGATGCTCTGGAATACCGCATCCACCTCGACATGGATGTGAGCGAGTTCGAGCAGCAGCCGAACTACACCACTGACTGGTGGCAGGACACGCGCAAGAGCGCCGCAGCGGCCTGGGATGAAACCAAGAACACCGCTGCCAGCGCCTGGCAGGACACTCGTCAGGCGACCGCCAATGCGCTGACCACCGCCGGCAACGCCATCAGCGGTGCCGCCAATGACACTGAGCAGGAAATGGAAGAAGAGACTCAGTGATAGCGACCCTGCAAGAGATCACCCGAACCGGATGATCCGCGGCAATGCAGAGGAAAACGCCTCATGCCCCACGGCATGGGGCGTTCGTGGTTCAGGACCACGAGAAATCACGCCATTGATGCACTGGTGGGGGAAAGAAGGGAAAGAAAGAACAGCAAGAAAGGCCGGAATGGCAGGCACAAAAAAAGCCGCCATTGGCGACTTGTCGGGGCACTGAAGCTTTTGAGCATCAGCTGAATGAACCCCACTGGCATGCATGCATGGTGGGCCCAGCAGGACTTGAACCTGCGACCAATCGATTATGAGTCGAGTGCTCTAACCAACTGAGCTATGGGCCCATGCAGCGCGCATATGATAGCGAAAGCATGAGCCTCGGGAAAGCCCGAAAACTCAACAACATAGCGATTCTCCCCTCCCGGCTGCGACGAGTGTCGCGAACCCTTGGAGCCGCCGCCTGTCCAATGTCCCATCTGCAGCATCGAATCTTTTCCAGGCGCTCATGGCGGGCCTCGCCCGATCAAGCCCCTGGCCATCAGGAGTCATGACATGTCATTGCCTTTCTTTCGCTGGACCCGCGCCCTGAGTCGCACGCTTGCGCGTCGCTCGACCGGCAAACCCGCCAGCCGCCTCACCGCCACAGCCGCCAAAAGCCGCTTCGGCACCCCGATCAAGGCCGCGGCACTGGCCTTCGCCATGAGTGGCATCGGTGTCAGCCTGCCGACACAGGCCGCCTGGCAGCTGGTGCCCGAGAGCAGCGGCGCCACCGCGACGCTGACCGCGCAGGGCAGCCAGGGCAATGTGGAGCACGTGCATCACCTCAATGGCCTGAGCGGCACCGTGGGAGATGACGGCAAGATGAGCATTCCCTTGAGCGTCGGCCAAACCGATCTGCTCGACAAGGTCGGCGAGCTGCCGCCGTGGCTGTCCGGCGTCAGCCAGATGCGCCTGGCCACGCTGACCCTGAATCTTGATCCGCTGGCCATCGCGGCGCTGGAGCCCGGTCAGACGACGCGCATGCAGGTGCCCTTCTCGGCCACCGATGGCAACCGCACCCACCGCGAGACCCTGCCGCTGGAGGTCACCCGTCAGGATGCCACCCACATGACTTTCATCAACGCCGACCCCATTTCACTGGACAGTGCAGAAGTCGCCAGGAATCAGGTCGGCAGCACTCTGCTCAACCTGCTGGGCTACGGCAAGCTGGTAGGCGACATTCCCATCACGCTGCAGGGCGAGATGGTCGACCAGTAACCTTCAGCACAGCGCGACGCCGCCAGACAAGCGCGGCGATCCCGTCGCGAGCACGTTCATCGCGTCATCAGAACCGCCCTACGGGGCGGTTTTTTTGTGCCGGTAGCAGCCAAGGATAACGGCCTGCGCCAGCCAGCAAGGACGAGCATGACGGCGATGGTCAGCCCTCATGACGCCACGACATAAGAGAATGATAAAAATAATTCTCATTCATGGTTCAGAAAGCGGTCATCTGAACGTCTACCCACAGGAGAGAACGACGAACAAGAATCATTCCTATATAAATCATTCCGGATGGAACACCGCGCTCATGAAAGACTCCGCCGCACATAAAGCCACTCGCTCCCTGCTGATGACCCTGCCCAGGCACCCTCTGGCACTGGCGATTGGCCTTGGCCTGCCCTTCGCCGGTCAGGCCATGGCGGCCGACCACCGTGAGTCTCAGGACGAGACCCTCGACACCATGACGGTGACCACCACAGCGGCTACCAAGACCGACACCGGCTATCTGGAAACCCCCCAGGCCGTCTCCACCATCACGCGCGACGATATCGACAAGCGCGCAGCCGAGACAGTCCAGCGTGCCGCGGACTACACGCCGGGCGTCTTCACCAACCAGATCGGTGCCTCCAACCGCTATGACTATCTGGTGCTGCGTGGCTTCTCCGATGGCAGTGTCAGCAACACCTTTCTGGATGGCCTGAAGCTGATGGGTGACTCGGGCTCCTACAGCTCGATGACCATCGACCCCTACTTCCTCGACAGCATCGAGGTGGTGAAAGGGCCGTCTTCCGTCCTCTACGGTCGCTCCTCGCCGGGTGGTCTGGTCGCGATGCAGTCCAAGCGCCCCGAGTTCCAGGACTCCGGCCAGGTCCGCTTCACCGTCGGCGACGACAACGAACGCAGCGCGGCCTTCGACCTCACCGGCCCGCTGGATGACGAAAAGCGCATCGCCTATCGCCTGACCGGCCTCGCCAGTGCCGAGGACACCCAGGTCGACTCCGTCGAGGAAGAGCGTTACGCCTTCTCGCCTCAGATCACCATGGACGTCACCGACGACACCACCGTCACCCTGATGGGCTACTTCCAGAAGGACCCGGAAGGCGGTTACCACTCCGGCCTGCCCTATGAAGGCACGGTGGTCAGCTACAACGGCACCAAGCTCGGCAACGACTTCTACGAAGGTGACGAGGACTACGAAGAGTTCGATCGCACCGAACGCATGCTCGGTTACGACTTCGAGCACCGCTTCAATGACGCTGTCACTGCACGCCAGAAATTCCGCTATCTGCGCTCCGATGTGGACCTCGAGCAGGTCTACGCCTATGGCTGGGCCTCGGACACCGAGCTGACCCGCTACTACTCCGGCGGCGAAGAAAGCCTGCGCGCCTGGACCGTCGACAACCAGCTGGAGAGCCGCTTCTCCACCGGCGCCTTCGATCACACCCTGCTGTTCGGTGCCGACTATCAGACGCGCACCAATGACGTGGACTGGGAATACGGCACCGCCAGCACGCTGGATGTCTCCAGCAGCAGCGATGCCGATGTCTCCATCTATGCCACCGAGAACCAGAAGCGTGAACTGGACCAGACCGGTGTCTACCTGCAGGACCAGATCAGCTGGGGTCGCTGGAACCTGGCCGCCGGTCTGCGTCAGGACTGGGTCAACATCAAGAACACCGATCGTGACTACAACACCACCAGTGAGCTGAACGACAACGAGATGAGCGGCCGCATCGGCCTGATCTACGGCTTCGACAACGGCATCTCGCCCTATGTCAGCTACTCCACGTCCTTCTCGCCGAACTCCTACACCGATGAAGACGGCGACCTGCTCGACCCGACCACCGGCAAGCAGGTCGAGGTCGGCATGAAGTACCAGCCCAACGGCACGCGTGATCAGTACAGCGTCTCGCTGTTCCGCATCAATCAGGAAAACGTCGCCTCCAAGGACCCGGAAGACAGCTACTACACCGCCTACGGCGAGATCGAGTCCCAGGGCCTGGAGCTGGAAGCCCGCACTCAGGTGACCCGCGACTTCGCGCTGCAGGCCGGTTACAGCTACACCGACGTGACCTATGCCAAGGCGGAAGATGGCACCGAAGGCAACGATGCCAACCAGGTGCCCAAGCACCAGGTCAGCGTCTGGGGTGACTACGCCTTCAATGAAGGCCCGCTCACGGGGCTGAATGCCGGTCTCGGCGTGCGCTACTACGCCGACATGTGGGCGGATTCCGAGAACACCGAGAAGGTGCCGAACTACGCGCTGGTCGATGCCCTGGTCGGCTACGACCTGAGCCAGATCGGCTGGAGCGGCACCAGCGTGCAGCTCAACGTCAGCAACCTGTTCGACAAGGAATACATCGCGTCCTGCTACAACACCAGCTTCTGCTACTACGGTGCCGAGCGCAGCATGACCGCGACACTGACCTATGATTTCTGATTTCGAAAACTCCGCAGTCCGTCGATTCTGAATCGTCCCGCACGACCCGCCGGCGGCAAGGATGTCGCCGGCACCATCGCCCTGAACCACTCATCGTCTGATAGCTCTGGCGTGTCCAGCACATGACACCGGGGATGCCGGCCACCGGGATTGCCGGCCACCGAGATTGCCCGACACAGGGGCGCTCGGTGACGACTCACTCTGCCGATGCCCACGGCAGACGTGACTGACCACGCCGACCGCTTTGCCAACAGCTTCACCAACAACAACGACCGCAAACGCGGCACTTGATGAATGTCCTGACTGGTCCTCGCACCTGAGCCATCTGTCCCAGCTGGCTGCGAGTCTCTTCCAAGTCTTTATCTGCGAACATTCGCATAAGGTTATGTAATGCACAGCCTTCAAGATTCCGCCGCCACCTACGGCGCTGCCGCAGGATCCTCCGTGTCTGACGCCCAGACCGACGCCTGTGCGCGCTCACTGTCCAGCTCGCCGCGCGCCGCCTTGTTCTCGCCTGCCAACATGGATGCCTGGCAGACAGGCATGGACCGCATCAGCCAGCTGGTGGCTGAACAGCTCGACAGTGTTCAAAAGCCGTTCAGTGGCATCACCCCGGAGGCCCTGCGTCCGGCCTTTGCCGACCTCGATCTCGAGACGCCCCTCGAGAACCTCGAAGCCGGTCTGGAGGAGCTCAAGTCGCTCTACCTGAAGGACGCCGTCTACTTCCATCATCCCCGCTACATCGCGCACCTCAACTGCCCGGTCGTGCTGCCCGGTGTATGGGCCGAGAGCCTGCTGGGCGCGATCAATTCCTCACTCGACACCTGGGACCAGAGCGCCGGCGGCACCCTGATCGAGCAGCGCCTGATCGACTGGACCACCGAGCGCCTGGGCCTGGGTCCGACCGCCGATGGCATCTTCACCAGCGGCGGCACCCAATCCAACCTGATGGCACTGCTGCTGGCGCGTGATGCGGTCTGCGAGAAGCTGCCCGACCACCCCGGCAACCAGACCCACGGCCTGCCACCGGAAGCCGGACGCCTGCGCGTCTTCGCTTCCGGCATCAGCCATTTCAGTCTGCAGAAGGCCTGTGCCCTGCTCGGCCTCGGCCACAACGCCGTCATCCCGGTCGCCGTGGATGAGCGTCGTCGCATGGACCCCGTAGCCCTGCGTGACGCCCTCGACAACGCCCGCGCCGAAGGCCTGATCCCGATGGCCGTGGTCGCCACTGCCGGTACCACCGACTTCGGCAGCATCGACCCGCTGCAGGCCATCGGTCGTGAATGCCACGCCCGTGGCATCTGGTTCCATGTCGATGGCGCCTATGGCGGCGGTCTGATCACTTCTCGCCGCCACGGTCACTGGCTCAAGGGCACCGAGATGGCGGACTCCGTCACCATCGATTACCACAAGACCTTCTTCCAGCCGGTCAGCTGCAGTGCCTGCGTGGTACGTGATCGCACCCAGCTGCGCCACGTCACCTATCACGCCGACTACCTCAACCCGGAGCTTCAGGCCCGCGAAGGCACGCCGGATCAGGTCAACAAGAGTCTGCAGACCACGCGGCGTTTCGACGCCCTGAAACTGTGGATGACACTGCGCCTGATGGGTGCCGATGCCCTCGGCGACATGCTCGATTGCGTGATCGACCTCACCCGCGAGGGCTACCAGCTGCTCGAGGCGGCGCCGGACATCGATGTCGTCCAGGCGCCGGAGCTCAGCACCCTGGTGTTCCGCTTCCATGACGCCAGTGAAGAGACCCTCAGCGCCGAACAGTGGGATGCCTTGAACCGCGAGATCCGCAAGCGCCTGTCACGCAGCGGTGAAGCCATCGTCGCCGCCACCAAGGTCTCGGGCCGTCAGTACCTGAAGTTCACCCTCCTGAACCCGGAAACGCGCCAGGAAGACCTGGCCGCCGTGGTCGAGTTGATCCGTCAGCACGGCCAGGCGCTGGTCAAGGCGCATCATCTGGCCGTCAGCACCACCGCCCAGCCGAACCATGGCGCACCACTGGCCGACATTCCGGCCGCCAGCCGTCGCAGTCACACCACAGAAGCCAAGGAAAGCCGTCATGCATGACACCTCGAACCCTCACGTCACAGACACTCTGGAAGCGCGCGATGATGTGCTGGACTTCGTTGCCATCGGCATCGGCCCCTTCAACCTCAGCCTTGCCTGCCTGAGCGAGCCGCTGGAAGACGTCCAGGGCGTCTTCCTCGAGCGCAAGGCCGCGTTCGACTGGCACCCGGGCATGCTGCTGGAAGATGCCAGCATGCAGACGCCCTTCATGGCGGACATGGTCTCTCTGGCCGACCCGACCAGCCACTTCAGCTTCCTCAACTATCTGAAGCTGCACGACAAGCTCTACAACTTCTACATCCGCGAAGACTTCTTCCTACTGCGTCGTGAGTACAACCAGTACTGCCAGTGGGCGGCGCGCGAGCTGAGCTGCCTGCGCTTCGATCACGACGTCCAGGACATCCAGCATGTCGGCGACATCTATGTCGTGCGCGGCACTCGCCCCAGCACCGGCGAAGCCTTCGCCTATCGCGCACGCAAGCTGGTGCTGGGCACCGGCACCCAGCCCTACCTGCCGAAAGCCGCCGACGCCGTGCGTGACGTGGTGCCGGTCGCGGGCAGCCGCGTGTGCCACAATGCCCACTATCTGGCGCGCAAGGAGGAACTGACCTCCCAGCCGGCCATCACCATCATCGGCTCCGGCCAGAGCGCCGCCGAGATCTATCTCGACCTGCTGCGCGAGATCGACCAGCACAGCTACCAGCTCAACTGGATCACGCGCTCGCCGCGCTTCTTCCCGCTGGAATACGGCAAGCTGACGCTGGAGATGACCTCGCCGGATTACATCGATTACTTCCACGCCCTGCCGCGTGAGCAGCGCAACACCCTGCTGGCGACCCAGAAGGGCCTCTACAAGGGCATCAATCTCGAGCTGATCGACGAGATCTACGACACCCTCTACGCCAAGCAGCTGCAAGGCGTGGTGCCCACCACCCTGATGACCAATACCGAACTGACCTCGCTGAACAAGCAAGAGACTGACGGCGACTTCACCCTGGGCCTCTATCAGCGCGAACAGCAGCAGGCCTGGCGTCATGGCACCAGCGCCGTGGTGCTGGCCACGGGCTATCACTACGTGGCGCCGCCCTTCCTGCGCAGCATCGAGTCACGCATTCGTCGTGACGAGGAAGGCCGCTACGCCGTCGGGCGCTTCTACGCCGTCGACACGCAAAGCACCGCGGATGCTGACGGCAACGAGGGCGATCAATCGCCGTTCGCCGGCGAGATCTTCGTCCAGAATGCCGAGCTGCATACCCACTCGCTGGCCGCGCCGGACCTGGGCATGGCCTGCTATCGCAACAGCTGCATCCTGCGCGCCATCACCGGTCGTGAGGTCTATACCATCGAGCGCCGCATCGCCTTCCAGAGCTTCGGCACGCCCGGCTCTGAAAAGGGCTGTGGCAATGGCTTCACACCGCTGCCCGCCGCACACCTGCCCTACGGCGAGACGGATATTCACGCCGGCACCTCTTCTACCGGCACCTCTTCTACCGGCCTCTCTTCTGCCGGCACCGCCTCTACCGACAGCTCCTCTATCGACACCGTCTCTGACACCCAGGCCGACACGACTCACACCGCTGCACCGCAACACCGGGAGACCACCGCATGAACATGCCAGTCGACATCACCAGCGCCGCAAGCGCCGAACAGTCCAGCAGCGCGGCAAGCTCCCACAGTGCGGCGACACCGTCACAACAGCTGTTCGGGACGACCTCACTCGCCGTGCCGGCACCGCTCGATCTGCTCAGCCCGGCACCGGGAACGCGCTTCACCCGCCGCGCAGTGGAGCTGGAGCAAGCCCAGGCTCGCCTGCGCAAGCCGCAGGACGACAGCACGAGCGAGCGCGCCGAATTCGCGCTGCGCCCGCTCGACCTTGCCGCCGACATGGCGATGGTGGATGAATGGACCAGCGGCGAACGCGCCAGCTTCTGGGGCATGAGTGATGACCTCATCACCACCAAGTACGACTTCTACCAGGGCCTGGAAGAGAGCCAGCACGCCCAGGGCTGGGTCGGTTTCTACAACGACCAGCCAGCTTTTCTGGTCGAGCTCTATGACCCGGCGCACGACCCGCTCGGCAAGCATTACAGTGTGCAGCCCGGCGACTTCGGCATGCACTTCCTCGTCGCGCCGCGCAGCGAGGACCAGGCCCCCATCAGCGGCTTCTCGCGGGCGGTGATCGAATCGATCATGGCGATGATCTTCGCCGGCCAGTTCCGCGATGAGCATGCCGATGAAGGGAAAGATGCAGTCCGTCCCGTGACCCGTGTGGTGGTGGAGCCGGACAGCCGCAATCGCGCCATTCATCCGCTGAATGCCGCAGTGGGCTTCGTCGATCATGGCCCGCTGGATCTCGACGGCAAGCCGGCCCGGCTGTGCTTCTGCACCCCGCAGGACTTCCGCGCCGCCCTGGCCACTCGCAGCCCGCGTCTGGACAACGGCGTGACCGCCAACCCGGCCGCGGCCAGCCAGCACCTCACCGGGCCGGACTGGCAGCAGGCCAATCGCCTGCTGGTGCGCAAGGCGCTGGCCGAATTCAGCCATGAGCGTCTGATCCACCCGCAATGCGCCGATGACTGCGGCACCCGCACCGCCTGCCAGAGCCATGACAACTGGCATCACTTCCGCCTGCCGCTGGCGGCGCAGGTCAGCGACACGCCGCCGGTCAGCCGCCGCGCGGCGGAATATCGCTTCGTGGCGCGCCGTTTCCAGCTCGATCACTGGCTGATCGATGCCGCCTCCATTCAGCGTCTGGATGCCGACGGCAACGCCCTGCCGCTGGACGCGCGTGAGCTGATTCTGGAACTCAATGACGTGCTGGAGATTCCGCCACGTCTGCTGCCGGTCTATCTCGAGGAGGTCAGCGCCACGCTCGCCTCCAGCGCATGGAAGATGCAGCGCGCCGTGCGCGAGAATCAGTCCGCCCGCGTGCTGGCGGGCGCCTCCTTCCAGACCCTGGAATCGGCGATGAGCGAAGGCCATCCGTGCTTCGTCGCCAACAATGGCCGCATGGGCTTCGATGCGCTGGACTATCGCGCCTACGCGCCGGAAGCCGCCCAGCCGTTCTCGCTGGTGTGGATCGCCGTGCATCGCGACAACGCCCATTACTCGGCGGTGGATGGTCTCGATCCGCGCCGTCTGCTCGAGGAAGAGCTGGGTGAAGCCGAACTCGCCCGCCTGGAACAGCAGTTGACCGAGAAGGGCCTTGCGCCCGCCGACTACCTGATGATGCCGGTGCACCCGTGGCAGTGGAGCCACAAGCTGGCGATCACCTTCGCCGCAGAGATCGCCAGTCAGCACATCATCTGTCTCGGCCTGGGGGAGGACCGCTATCAGGCCCAGCAGTCGATCCGCACGCTCTACAACCGCAATCAGCCGAATCGCCGCTATGTGAAGGTGGCGCTGTCGATCCTCAACATGGGCTTCATGCGCGGCCTGTCGCCCTATTACATGCGTGCCACTCCGGTCATCAATCAGTGGCTGCAGGGCCTGATCGATTCGGACCCGTCCTTCGAGAAGTGGGGCTTCCGCCTGCTGCGTGAAGTCGCGGCCATCGGTTATCGCGATGATGTGCTGGAAGACGCGGACCCGGCGGCCGTCGGCTATCGCAAGATGCTGGCCAGCCTGTGGCGCGAGAGCCCGGAAGACGTCAAGGACGAGGGCGAGCGCCTGATGACCATGGCCGCGCTGCTGCATGTCGACAACGATGAGAAGGCCTTGCTGCCGGCGCTGATCGAGCGTTCCGGCATCGGCGCCGAAGCGTGGATCGACAAGTGGCTGACGGCTTACATGACGCCGCTGCTGCACTGCTACTTCAAGCACGACCTGGTGTTCATGCCACACGGCGAGAACCTGATCATGCGTCTGCGCGATGGCGTACCGTGCGGTGCGCTGATGAAGGACATCGCCGAGGAAGCGGCGCTGTTCGCCACCGAGGAGACGCGTGCACTCGAACTGCCGGCAGGGGTCGAGCGTCTGGTGGTCGAGGTGCCGGAACCGATCCGCATCCTGTCGCTGCTCACCGATGTCTTCGACTGCATCTTCCGCTTCGCGGTACCGCTGCTGGTGCGCGAGCAGGTGATGACGGAGGAGGCCTTCTGGTCTCGCGTCGCGGCCTGCATCCATGACTATCAGGATGCCCATCCGGAGATGGCCGACAAGTTCGCGCGTCATGATCTGTTCGCGCCGCGCTTCACGCTGTCGTGCCTCAACCGCCTGCAGCTGCGCAACAACCAGCAGATGGTCGATCTCACCGATCCGTCCGGCGCCCTGCAGCTCAAGGGCGAGCTGGATAACCCCATCGCGGCCTTCGCCCGCCGCTAGGCGGTGATCGCCATGACCCATCAGCTACGGCCCGTCAGCCAAGACCAGCTAACTACGATCAGCTAACTACGACCAAGCAGCACCGGGACCGCCCTCGTCATGCACGGGGGCGGTCCTTGGCGTGCCTGACATACAATCATTGATAATGATTCGTAACAACAATACCATTACCCTCCCATCACGACAGATCTCTTTGCGAGCCGTGGATGTCCTCTCACGCCAAGCCCCCAGTTCGGCCTCATCGCGACACGGATGAGCGAACGCCTGACGCACACGGGCCAGAAGCTGAAACGCCCGCTGAGCTGCAGGCTTGTGCTGCACAGCAATACCGTCACTCGCTGGACCAGCTGTTTGCCGAGCATCGTCACGAACTGACCGGCTTTCTGGTGCGCCAGCTGGGCTCGCATGAGCTGGCGGAAGACATCAGCCATGAGGTCTATCTGCGTCTGCGCCTGACCGGAGACTGGCCCGCCAACCCGCGCGCCTGGCTGTTTCGCATCGCTCGCAACCTGATCATCGATCATCACCGCCACCAGTCCCGCGCACCGGAATTCGAATCGGTGTCCGAGGGCGATGAGCGCGTGGCGGCCGCCCATCTGGACCCGGAGAGGAGCCTGGCGCGCCGCCAGAAGCTGCAGGTCGTCGATGCGGCACTCTCCGAGCTGGCGGGCCATTTTCGCCTCGCCCTGACCTGGTATCGCCTCGAGGGCCTGACCAAGCGTGAGATCGGCGAGCGACTCGGCGTGTCCGAGCGCATGGCGGGCCGCTACGTCACCCAGGCGCAGCAGCACTGCGAGATGCGCCTGGCCGCGGCGGGCTGTTATCGCAATGAAGTCAGCCGCGACTGTGCCGCCTGCCAACACGACACCGCGGATTCGCCGTCAGCCGCGCACCACACGTCAACCGCGCCCGGCAAGGCGCGACGAAGAAGCCGGCGTGATGACAGCCCGACAGCAAGAGGCGATCAGCACTGATGGCCCCGCGGAGCACGGATGGGCGAACGTCTCCGCGTCATGTCGCCCAGAATGAATCGCCCTTAGCCTGACGCCCTGACCACGGATGACGATGCTTTCATGTTCACTCTCGACCACCTGCGCTTTGACCTCGGCGAGCGCTGCCTGCTCAAGACGCAGTCTCTCGATTTCGCCCCCGGCCAGGTGCATGGCCTGATCGGCCACAATGGCTCCGGCAAGTCGACACTGCTCAAGCTGCTGGCGCGTCAGAATACGCCGACCAGTGGCAAGCTGGCGCTGGACGATCGCCCGCTCTCGCAGTTCGGCAGTCGGGAATTCGCGCGGGCGGTGGCCTACCTGCCGCAGCATCTGCCGGCGGCCGAAGCGCTGACCGGCCGCGAGCTGGTCGCCTTCGGCCGTTATCCGTGGCACGGCCTGCTCGGCCGTCCCGGCCCCAAGGATGAAGAAGCCATCGAGCGCGCCATCGCGCTGACCCACACCGAAGCCTTCGCCGAACAGCAGGTCGATACTCTCTCCGGTGGCGAACGTCAGCGCGTGTGGCTGGCCATGCTGCTGGCCCAGGGCAGTCGTTACCTGCTGCTGGATGAACCGCTGGCGGCGCTGGATATCGCCCATCAGATCGAGGTGATGGAACTGGTCTCGCACCTGAGCCACACCCTGGGGCTGGGCATCATCATCGTGCTGCACGACATCAATCTGGCGGCGCGTTACTGCGATCGCCTGGTGGCGCTGCACGGCGGTAAGGTGCTGGCCGAGGGCGCGCCCGACGCGATGATGAACCCCGCCACGCTCAAGGATATCTACGGCGTCGAGATGCAGGTGATCACCCCGCCGCAGAGCCAGCAGCAGATCGCGGTGCCACTATGAAGTGGCTGTTGGCACTGATCAGTCTGAGCCTGCTGGCGGTGGGGTCCGCCAACTCTGCCGCAACGGAGGAGGCAGTGGAAGACGAGGCAGTGGCGGCCGTGGCTGCGATGAAACAGACAGCGATGACCGAGACAGCCCGGCCACCGGCCGGCTTCGTCGATCGCCCCATCGTGGCGCTGGACTGGACCCTGGCCGAGACCCTGACCGGAATCGGAGTGCGCGCCATGGGCGTGGGCCAGGTCGCGACCTACGCAAGCTGGGTGAACCAACCGGCGCTGCCGCAGGGCACGCGGGATCTCGGCCTGCGCACCCAGCCGAACCTGGAGCAGCTGGCCGCCCTCGCCCCCGCCGACATCCTGATCAGCCCGATGCTGTCCAGCCTCGCTCCGCGCCTGTCGGCCATCGCGCCGGTCACCAGCATCGCCATCTATACCCCGGACGCCGACACCTGGCAGACACTGGCCAAGGCGACCCGCCAACTGGGCAAGCTGACGCAGCGCGAGCCACAGGCCGAACAGCTGATTCGCCTGAGCACCGCTCGCCTGGCCGGTTACAACGCCGCGCTGCGCCAGCAGGCGGCACGCAAGGGTCAATCGCCCCTGCCGCTGTTGATGGTGCAATTCATGGATGATCGCCATGTGCGCATCTTCGGCGACAACAGCCTGTTCCAGGCCGTGATCGAGCGCATGGGCATCGACAACGCTTGGCAAGGGGACACCAACGCCTGGGGCTTCGCCACCGTCAGTCTCGAGAAGCTGGTGACGCTGAAGGGCCGCATGGTGGTGGTGGAACCGTTGCCGCCCGGCGGACACCAGGCACTGGCACATAACGGTCTGTGGCAGGCCATGCCCGGCGTGCGTGAAAACAGCCAGGCCTCGGCGCCGCTGTTCCTGCCGCCGGTCTGGAGCTTCGGCGCCCTGCCCTCGGCCAATCGTTTCGCCGCACTGCTTGCCAGCCATCTGATTGATGATGAGGCGACACTTGAGGGGGAGACCACCGATGGCAACCACTGAGCAGGCCATGAGCACTCGTCCCGCATCAAACCATCGCCCGCTGCACCTCACGCCGGGCCGGGCCTGCAGCCTGTTGGCCCTGGCCCTGGTGGTGCTGGGCAGCCTCGCGCTCAACCGTGAAGGCCTGAGCCTGATGCAGGGCCTGACCGCACTGTGGGCCTCGCCCGACTTCAGCGCTGCGGCCAGTCTCGGCCAGGCAGACAGTGCACTGCTTTCTGCGCAGCTGGTGGCGCATGTCAGCTGGTGGCCGCGTCTGGTCTGCGCGCTGCTGGCCGGTGGCGCGCTGGGCATGGCCGGCGTGCTGATGCAGCAGGTGCTGCGCAATCCACTGGCCGCGCCCACCACCCTCGGCGTCGCCAGTGGCGCGAGTCTGGCGATGATGCTGGCGACGCTGTTCGCCCCGGCACTGATGGCCGGCACGGGTCTTGGGGGAGACGGCTTCCAGCTGGGCCGTGAATGGGTCGCACTGGCCGGTGGCCTGGCCGCCATGGGGCTGGTGTTCGCACTGGCCTGGGCGCGAGGCATGTCGCCGACCGTGGTGGTGCTGGCGGGGCTGGTGGTCAACCTCTATATCGGCGCACTGGGCATGGTGCTGTTGCTGTTCAATCAGGAGGCCCTGCACGGCACCCTGGTATGGGGCGCAGGCTCGCTGGCCCAGAACAGCTGGGATGGCGTGATCACGCTGCTCACCCGCCTGCTGCCGGGCATGTTGCTGGCGCTGGTGCTGATGCGTCCGCTGGCGGTGCTGGACCTCGACGAGGCCAACGCCCGAAGCCTGGGCGTCTCGCTGCGCAAGCTGCGCCTGATGAGTCTGGGACTGGCGGTATTTCTCAGCGCCTGCGTGGTCAGCGTGCTGGGCATCATCGGCTTCATCGGCCTGGCCGCGCCGGCCTGCGTGCGTCTGATGGGCGCGCGCCGCCTGGGCCAGCGCCTGCTGTGGGCACCATTGTTCGGGGCACTGCTGCTGGCGGTGACGGACCAGGTGGTCGCCAGTCTCGATGGCCTGCTGCCCAACCTGATTCCGACCGGCGCGATGACGGCGGCCCTCGGCGCGCCGCTGCTGCTGTGGCTGATTCCGCGCCTCAAGATGGCGCAGGGGGCTGGCCCCGCCAGTCATCACGGCATGTCACTGACGCATCGTCATCCCCGCCCCGACCGCCTGCTCGGCTGGCTGCTGGCCGGGGTCTGCGTGGCCCTGATGCTGGCACTGCTGGTCGGCAATGGCGCCGATGGCTGGACTCTTGGCGCTGACATGCTCGAGCAGTTGCTGGCCGGCCAGACCAGCGTGCTGGACTTCCGCCTGCCACGGGTACTGGCGGCGGCAGGCGCCGGCGTGCTGCTGGCCCTGGCCGGCACCCTGTTGCAGCGCCTGACCAGCAACCCGATGGCCAGCCCCGAGATTCTCGGCATCAGCGGCGGCACCGCCATCGCCCTGATGCTGACGCTGCTGCTGGCCCCGGCGCCGGGGCAACTGACCCTGCTGGGCGCAGGCATCTGCGGGGCGCTGGCCTGTCTGGCGCTGCTGGTGGTGCTCAATCATCGCAGTGGTTTCATTCCCGAACGCGTGCTGCTGTGCGGGGTGGCGATCACGGCGCTCTACGATGCGGTGCGCGGCATCATCCTCGCCGATGGCGACCCGCGCGGTCAGCAGATTCTGGCCTGGCTGTCCGGCTCCACCTATTACGTGGGCCTCTCCGCGGCGGTTGGCGTGCTCGCGCTGGCGATCATCGCGGTCCTGCTGGTGCGTCCGCTGGCGCGCTGGCTGGATATCCTGCCGCTGGGCATGGCGAGCGCCAGTGCGCTGGGTATCGGCGTGACCCGCGCCCGCCTGGTGCTGCTGGGCGCGGTGGCGGTGCTCACCGCGCTGGCGACCCTGATCGTCGGCCCGCTGTCCTTCGTCGGCCTGCTGGCCCCGCATCTGGCGCGTCTGCTGGGGCTGAGCCGCGCCCGCGAGCACATGCTCGGCGCGGTGCTGTGCGGCGCGCTGTTGATGGTGCTGGCCGACTGGCTGGGCCGCCAGCTGCTGTCGCCCTACGAGATTCCCGCCGGCCTGATGGCCTCGCTGATCGGCGGCAGCTACTTCCTGTGGAGCCTGCGCAGAAGCTGACGCGCATACGCACACGCACAAACGACGAAGCCCGCCACCGAAAGGTCGCGGGCTTCGTCGTTTGTGGAGTCGGTGAAGTTCATGAACAGAGTGAACTGGCGGACGCAGCCCGGGCTCAGTTGCCGAACACCACCGTGCGCTTGTCATGCAGGAAGACGCGACGCTCGAGGTGATAACGCACACCACGCGACAGGGTCAGGCACTCGATATCACGACCCTTGGCGATCAGGTCTTCGGGATAGTGGGCGTGATCCACCGTCTCGACGCCCTGGGTGATGATCGGCCCTTCATCGAGATCATCATTGATGTAGTGCGCGGTGGCGCCGACCAGCTTGACGCCCTTCTCGTAGGCCTGGTGATAGGGGCGTGCGCCCTTGAAGCCCGGCAGCAGCGAGTGGTGGATGTTGATCGCACGCCCCGAGAGCTTCTCGCACATGTCGCTCGACAGCACCTGCATGTAACGCGCCAGAATCACCAGCTCAGCCCCGGTGTCCTGCACGATCTGCCATACCTGGGCTTCCTGCTCGGCCTTGGTCTCGGCGGTGATCGGCAGGTGGTGATACGGCAGGCCATGCCACTCGGCCAGCGGTGCCATGTCCGGATGGTTGGAGATGACGGCGGTGATGTCCATCGGCAGCTGGCCGATGCGATGCCGGTAGAGCAGGTCGTTCAGGCAGTGGTCCGAGCGCGAGACCATGATGACCACCTTCATGCGCTCATCCGGCGCACTCAGGCTGACGTCCATCTCGAAGTCGGCGGCACGCGTGCCCAGGCCCTGCTCGAAACTCGCGGCATCGAAGCCGTCATCGAGGGCACCGGCCTCGGTCTGCGGACGAAATTCGGCCCGGATGAAGAAGCGCCCCGACAGGCGGTCATCGAAGGAATTGAGCTCGGTGATATAGCAGCCCTGCTCGCGCAGGTAGCGTGTCACGACGTCCACCGTGCCGATGCGGCTGGGACATTGGGCGGTCAGAATCCAGGTATCACGCATACGTAGGTGCCTGTCATGTAAGGATTATCTATTGTTGGAAGCAGCAACGTCAGGGTTGCATCCGAGGCCCTGCGCGACAAACCAATATTATTGAGGCGGGCTTCAGTATTTCTGAAGCCCGCCTCCTGGCCCGGGCAAGGCCCCTGGCAGTCGATTCAGGTCATTGCGCGCGCCTGCGACAGACCTCTCTAGACGCAGATCTCTCCAGACGCACTCAGGCCTCAGATCTCAGGCCTTGATGCAGACCCCGAATTCCTCGCTGGCATCCAGCAGCCAGCGGCCGAGGTAATCGGCGAAGCTTCTGCGCACCACCAGCTCGAATTCGCTCTCGCTGACGCGGCGCAGCACCAGTGTCGCCTTGGCGAACACCGCAGGCACGCCACGTCCGACCGGGAAGGCACGCGGGTGCACATCGGTGGGCGTCGACTTCATCAGCACCTGACGCGCCTGGTCGCCACTCAGCGAGATGACGGTCTGGCCACCGCTGACGTTGACCACCTGATAGCGACCGGCCAACGCCTCATGCAGCGCCTTCTCGACAGTGAAGGCTTCCTCGCCGGGTACCAGGATCAGCCACTCATCCGGTGACAGCCACTGGATAGAGCGACCGCCCTCATTGTGGTGGAGGGTCGCCGGCGTCAAGGGCAGCGCCAGACCCAGCGCCGCCTCGACACCCTCGGCGAAGCCCGGCTGCGCGGGGTCACCGCGCAGCGTCAGGTGACCGAGAAACGCCTTCTCCTGCAGCACGACGCCGGCATCGCCGTCATCGCGGGCCGTGAACAGATGCGCCAGCGGCGAACGGGCGCACTGAGCGTGGACCTCGGGCGTCGGGCGCTGGTCGATCACCGACGTCTGAGAACTTGTCATGTCCTGCGGCTGCGCATCGACGGCGGCACCCGCTTGCGGGTCGAGTGTGGTGGCATCAGACATGCTGGCGCTCCCCTTTCTTGTCGTAGAACACCGGTGAGGTGATTTCGGCTTCCAGCGTCGTGCCATCGGCCTGCGGCAGGAACACCGTCTCGCCGATGCGCTTGGCACCGCCCTTGACCACCGCCAGCGCGAAACCATGCCCCAGCGTCGGGCTGTAGTAGCTGGAGGTCACGTGGCCGACCATCGGCATCGGGATGGCATGCTCAGGGTCGAAGACGATCTGCGAGCCTTCCGGCAGCACGATGCGTTCATCGCCGGCCTTCTTGCGTGTCGGAATCAGGCCGACCATCTGCTTGCGGTCGTCGCGACGGGTATCCGGGCGCGACAGCGCACGCTTGCCGATCCAGGAATACGGCTTGTTGTAGCCGACACACCACTGCATGCCGAGATCTTCCGGGGTGATCGAGCCATCGGTGTCCTGACCGACGATGATGAAGCCCTTCTCGGCGCGCAGCACGTGCATGGTCTCGGTGCCGTAGGGCGTGAGGCCATACTTCTTGCCGCATTCGAACAAACGCTTCCAGACATGCAGCCCGTAGTTGGCCGGCACGTTGAGCTCGTAGGACAGCTCGCCGGTGAAGGAGATGCGGAAGATGCGCCCGGGAATGTCGGCGATCAGCCCTTCACGGACTTCCATGAACTTGAAGCTGTCACGGTCAAGGTCGATGTCGGTCAGCTCGCCGACCAGCGCGCGCGCCTCGGGGCCGGTGACGGTCAGGGTCGCCCAGTGATCGGTGACGCTGGTCATCTGCACGTCCAGTTCCGGCCATTCGGTCTGGTGCCACAGCTCCAGCCATTCCAGGATCGAGGCCGCGCCACCGGTGGTGGTGGTCATCAGGAAGTGGTCTTCGGCCAGACAGGTGGTGACACCGTCGTCCATCACCATGCCGTCGTCGTGACACATCAGGCCGTAACGCGCCTTGCCGACGCCCAGCTTGGCCCAGGCGTTGGTGTAGATACGGTTGAGGAATTCGCGCGCATCGCGACCGGTGATGTCGATCTTGCCCAGGGTCGAGGCATCCAGCACGCCGACCTTCTCGCGCACCGCCAGACACTCACGCTCGACCGCGGCATGCATGTCCTCACTGCCCTGCGGGTAGTACCAGGGGCGCTTCCACTGGCCGACATCCTCGAACCTGGCGCCCTGCGCTACGTGCCATTCGTGCATCGCGGTGTAGCGGATCGGGTCGAACAGCTCGCCGCAGTGACGGCCGACGATGGCGCCGAAGGTCACCGGCGTGTAGTTGGGACGGAACACGGTAGTGCCGGTGTCGGGGATGGTCTGCCCCAGACAGCGCGCGGCGACCGCCATGCCGTTGATGTTGCCCAGCTTGCCCTGGTCGGTGCCGAAGCCCATCGCGGTGTAGCGCTTGACGTGCTCGATGGACTCGAAGCCTTCGCGGGTAGCGAGCTCGATACCGGCGGCGGTGACGTCGTTCTGCAGGTCGACGAACTGCTTGGGCGCACGTGCGGTGGGCTTGTCATGCGGCACCTGATAGAGCGGCAGCATCGGCGTTTCTGCAAGTTCGGAGACCGCAGGCGCCTCGGCCTGGGCGATCTCGAACTCGCAGGCTTCCACCGCGGCGACACCGCTGGCGTAGGCCGCGACCAGTACATCTTCCAGCGCGAAGCTGCCATTGGCGGCGCCGCAGGCATCGAAGCCCTTGAGCATCGGTGCGCCCAGCGCCGGCAGGAAGCCGTGGATCTCGTCGCTCCATACCGGACGCGCACCGGTGTGCGCCGCCAGGTGAACCACCGGGCTGTAGCCGCCGGAGCTTGCGATGGTGTCGCAGGCGAGCTCTTCCACTGCCCCCGTCACGCTGAAGGCATCGATATCGATGGCCGCGATGCGCGCGCCTGTCACGCGACGCTCGCCCTTGGCCTCGATCACGGCGGCGCCGGCGATGATGCGGATGCCCGCGGCACGCGCCGCCTCGACCATCACGCCGGAGGGCGCCGGACGCGCATCGGCGATCGCGACCACTTCACGACCGGCCGCCGCCCAGGCAAGTGCCGCGCGATAGGCGTGGTCGTTGTTGACCGACAGCACCAGCTTGTCACCGGCGGCGACGCCGTAACGGGTCAGATAGGTCGTGACGGCACCGGCCAGCAGGTTGCCCGGCACATCGTTGTGGCTGTAGACCAGTGGCCGCTCGTGGGCGCCGGTGGCCATGATGACGCGATGGGCGCGCACGCGGTGCAGGCGGGAACGTGCCTGCTGGGCGCCACGGGCATTCAAGGGCGCGAGATCGGCCTGATGCTCGGTACGGCGCTCGTGCAGGGTCACGAAGTTGTGATCGTGGTAGCCATTGGCGGTGGTGCGCGGCAGCAGCTGCACATCCTCACAGGCTTCGAGTTCCGCCAGCACCGCGTCACGCCATTCGATGGCAGGCTGGCCGTCCAGGGTCTGATCGAGGCAGTCCGCCGACATGGAGAGCAGCGAGCCACCCAGCTCTTCCTGCTCATCACACAGGATGACGCGCGCGCCGCTGCGGGCCGCGACCAGCGCCGCCATCAGGCCCGCCGGGCCGGAGCCGATCACCAGCACATCGGTATGCTGATGCAGGTGATCGTAGATGTCCGGATCCTCCTCGAGCGGAGAACGCCCGAGACCGGCGGCCTTGCGGATGTACTTCTCGTAGGTCATCCACAGCGAGGCCGGCGCCATGAAGGTCTTGTAGTAGAAGCCCGGCGGCATGAACTTGCCGCCCAGCTTGCCGACCTGCGGCAGGAAGCGGCTCATCAGGTCCTTCTGGGCCTTGACCCAGCCGCTGACGGCGTGGGCTTCCAGGCCGTCGTAAAGTGCCTGCTGGGTGGCACGCACGTTGGGCACCTGGCCGGCTTCGGTGCTGCCCAGCTGCAGGATGGCGTTGGGCTCTTCGGCACCGGCGGCGACCAGGCCGCGCGGACGCGCATACTTGAAGCTGGCGTTGAGCACGTCGAGGCCGTTGGCCATCAGTGCCGAGGCGAGGGTATCGCCTGCCAGGCCCTGATAGCGCTTGCCATTGAAGGTGAAGGTCAGCGGCGTGGCGCGGTCGATGCGTCCACCCGAGGCGAGACGGCGCGGGGCAGCGGCGGTCTGGTTGTCTTGCTGGCTCATGCGCTCACCCCCTTGGCTTGCGTGGTCGGATCGGCTTTCGTCTCACCGGTGATGGTGGGCTGCTCGCCCATGCGATAGGTCTCGAGAATCTCGTAGGTCACGGTGTGGCGGGTGATGTTGAAATACTTGCGACAGCCCACGGCGTGAATCCACAGCTCGTGGTGGACGCCACGCGGGTTGTTGCGGAAGAACAGATAATCCCCCCACTCGGCATCGGAGCACGCTTCGGGGTCCTTCGGGCGCTCGATATGCGCCTGGCCCTTGACGTGGAATTCCTCTTCCTCGCGCAGCTCGCCGCAGTAGGGACAGAAGATATGCATCATGGTCGGTCGTCTCCTGACGGCAGGTTCAGTGCGCGACGCCAGCGGCGCCGTGTTCGTCGATCAGCTTGCCCGTGTTGAAACGGTCATAGGAGAAGGGTTCTGCCAGCGGATGGGTGCGCCCCTTGGCCAGTGTCCAGGCAAAGACATTGCCGGAACCCGGCGTGGCCTTGAAGCCACCGGTACCCCAACCGCAGTTGAAATAGAGCCCCTTCACGGGCGTCTTGGAAATGATCGGGCAGGCGTCCGGACAGGTGTCGACGATGCCGCCCCACTGACGGTTCATGCGTACCCGCGAGAAGATCGGGAACATCTCGACGATGGCCTGCAGGGTGTGCTCGATGGTCGGATAGCTGCCACGCTGGCCGTAGCCCACGTAGCCGTCGATGCCGGCACCGATGACCAGGTCGCCCTTGTCCGACTGGCTGACATAGCCGTGGACGTGGTTGGACATCACCACGGTGTCGAGAATCGGCTTGAGCGGCTCGGAGACCAGCGCCTGCAGCGGGTGGGATTCCAGCGGCAGACGGAAGCCGGCCTTCTCGGCCATCACCCCGGAGTTGCCGGCGGTGACCACGCCGACACGCTTGGCACCGATGAAGCCGCGTGAGGTTTCCACCCCGACGATGGCGCCATCCTGCTTGCGGAAGCCGGTGACCTCGGTCTGCTGGAGCAGGTCGACGCCGAGGCTGTCGGCACCGCGCGCGAAGCCCCAGGCCACGGCGTCGTGACGTGCCACGCCACCGCGCGGCTGCCAGGAGGCACCGAGAATCGGGTAACGTGCACGGCTCGAGCAGTCCATCGCCGGCACCAGTTCCTGTACCTGCTGGGCGTCCAGCACTTCGCCATCGATGCCCTGCAGACGGTTGGCATTCACGCGGCGCTGGATGTCGCGCATGTCCTGCAGGGTGTGGCCCAGGTTGAGCACGCCACGCTGGGAGAACATCACGTTGTAGTTGAGATCCTGGGACAGACCTTCCCACAGCTTCATGGAGTGCTCGTAGAGCGCCGCCGCCTCATCCCACAGATAGTTGGAGCGCACCAGGGTGGTGTTGCGCGCGGTGTTGCCGCCGCCCAGCCAGCCCTTCTCGATCACCGCGACATTGGTGATGCCATGCTCCTTGGCCAGGTAGTAGGCCGTGGCCAGACCATGCCCGCCGCCACCGACGATGACGACGTCGTATTCCTTCTTGGGTTCTGGGCTACGCCAGACCTTCTGCCAGTTCTCATGGTGGCTGAGCGCATGCTTGACCAGCCCGAATCCCGAGTAACGCTGCATTTGCCACCCTCCTCACATCTTTGCCACCGCAAGCGCTGTCCGGTGCTCTCGCCCGAGTGATGTCTGTTGTTGTCACCCGAGTGTTGTCTCTGCGCTTGCGGCATGTGTCGTTGTTATCGTTGTCTCTCGCCAGCGCCTTGTTCAGGCAAGCGCAGCGGGGTCGGTCACGCTGTTCGATGCGTAGACCGGGAAGCGTGCACAGACTTCCTCGACCTTGCCGCGCACCTCGGCTTCCACCTTGGCGCTCTCGCCGGTGGACAGCGCGTCGAGCAGATCACAGATCCAGCCGGCCAGTGCCTCGCATTCCGCCTCGCCGAAGCCGCGCGTGGTGGCGGCCGGAGTGCCGATGCGCAGCCCGGATGTCACGAAGGGGCTCTGCGGGTCATTCGGCACGCTGTTCTTGTTGACGGTGATGTGGGCGCGGCCCAGTGAGGCATCCGCGTCCTTGCCGGTCACGCCCTGACGGATCAGCGAGACGAGGAACAGGTGGTCATCGGTGCCACCGGAGACCACGTCATAGCCGCGCGCCATGAAGACCTCGGCCATCACGCGGGCATTGGCGATCACGCGGGCCTGATAGCTGACGAAGTCCTGGCTCATCGCTTCCTTGAAGGCCGCGGCCTTGGCGGCGATGACGTGCATCAGCGGGCCGCCCTGCTGACCGGGGAAGACGGCGCCATTGAGCTTCTTGTGCAGCGCTTCATCACCGGTGGCGGAGAGAATCAGGCCACCGCGCGGGCCGCGCAGCGTCTTGTGGGTGGTGGTGGTGACGACATGGGCGTAGGGCAGCGGGCTCGGGTAGTGACCCGCCGCGACCAGACCGGCCACGTGTGCCATGTCGACCATCAGCCAGGCGCCGATCTCGTCGGCGATATCGCGGAAGCGACGCCAGTTGACCACGCGCGAGTAGGCGGAGAAGCCGGCGATGATCATCTTCGGCTTGTGCTCGCGCGCCAGACGCTCCATTTCCTCGTAGTCCAGCTCGCCGCTTTCGGTCAGGCCGTACTGGATGGCGTTGTAGTGCTTGCCGGAGAAGTTGGGGGCCGCGCCGTGGGTCAGGTGGCCGCCATGCGCCAGGCTCATGCCGAGGATGGTGTCGCCCGGCGAGACAAGTGCCATGAACACCGCCGCGTTGGCCTGGGCGCCGGAGTGCGGCTGCACGTTGGCGTAGTCACAGCCGAACAGCGCACAGGCGCGCTCGATGGCCAGCGTCTCGACCTTGTCGACGAATTCGCAGCCGCCGTAGTATCGCTTGCCCGGATAGCCTTCGGCGTACTTGTTGGTCAGCTGGCTGCCCTGAGCCTCCATCACCAGCGGGCTTGCATAGTTCTCGGAGGCGATCAGCTCGATATGCGCTTCCTGACGCGCTGTCTCTTCGAGGATGGCCTCGGCCAGTGCAGGGTCGAGTCTGGCCAGTCGGTCATCACGGGTGTAGCCATGTTGCTGAGACATTGCGCGCCTCCGGTAAGCGGATCGTTGTTGTTGGAGTGGTTCGATGAAGGGTGATCAGTGATCGTCTGTTCGCTTAAATCCTGTCGAGTCAGCCGGCGCCAAGGCCTTGAGTGGCTGTCTTGACCCGATACTAGCCCTGCCCCCCTGCGGCAAACTGCTTGTCAGCGTCACCCCGCAGCGCGAATGCGACATCGGCAGGCAAAAGCGACATCTCGATGGCCCGCACAGAGCTGCTGCAAAGAGTGGCTGCCCGCCACTGGCGCTACACCGAAGCCCCTGCGGGCAGGTATGCTAGACACCGATATCGTGCGATCAGGCGCCGGATGACGACTGATCCATGCAAGCGCGCGCCTGGGGAAGGGAGTTGAGAATATGCTGATGGAATTGCTGGCGGTGATGGCACCGGTACTGTGTGGCGCCGCCATCGGCTTCTTCTGGGTCAGGCTGGGCAACGACTACCCGATGGCCTTCGTCACCCGGCTGGTGCTCTACATCGGCACGCCGGCGCTGATCCTCAATGCGCTGGGCAGCGCCGAGATCGACAACTCGAGCTTTTTGCGCACGGGCCTGGCGACACTGTCCGTGATGGCCCTGCTGCTGGCGCTGAGCTGGCCCTTCGCGCGCCTGATCGGCAAGCCCTGGAAGGTCGCGGTGGCGCCGTTGCTGTTCTCCAACGTCGGCAACATGGGCCTGCCCGTCTCGCTCTACGCCTTCGGGCAGGCCGGCTTCGCCTACGCCATCACCATCATGGTCACCATGTCGCTGCTGCAGTTCACCCTCGGCGCCTGGCTTGCCAGCACCAGCGGCAACCCGCTGCGCAGCGTGGTGCGCTCGCCGACCATCTGGGCCAGCATCGTCGCCACCCTCATGCTGCTCTGCGATGTGCACATGCCGCGCTTCGTCGCCAACAGCCTGGAGCTGATCTCCGGCTTCACCGTGCCGCTGATGCTGATCACCCTGGGCGTGTCGCTGGCCAGCATTCGTGTCAAGAATCTGGCGGCGGGCGTGGGCTTCAGTGTCCTGCGCATTCCCTTTGCCGCCCTGTGTGCCTGGGGGATCGGCACCCTGCTGGACCTGCCCCCGCTGGCGCTGCACGTGTTGACCATGCAGATGGCCATGCCGGTGGCGGTCTACAACTACATGTTCGCCCAGAAGGCCGGGCGTGAACCGGAGTACGTCGCTACGCTGGTGTTCTGCTCGACGCTCGCCGCCTTCCTCTATCTGCCCATGCTGCTGGCGGCGATGGGGGCGACACTGGGCTGACCCGACGGAAGCCGCCAGAGCCTTCCCGCAGTGAATGACAGGCACAAAAAAACCACGCGAGCCTGAGCTTGCGTGGTCGTGTGACACCTTCCTGCGGAAACTGCCGTGCCGTGAAGAAGACGGTATTGCACCATCCCGATATTGAGCAGCACGGCGCTTCCTGTTGCGACGATCAGCCTTGTAGTCCTGCTGGCACCCGCTCCCGGCCTGGAGGTGGCGCACCGTTCCCCTGTGTCATCATTGCCCTTTTGACCAAACCCGTGACTGGAGTGGCAGTCGTGGACCTGACGTGAACGCTCTCCGCTCTCGACCCGCAGCTGAAGAGGGCATGCAGCCCAACGGGGCCTTGTGCTTATGGCACCAGGGCGAACCCTGGCATGGCCTGGCGGGACTTCCCGCAGAGCCCCCTGCACTGCATGCGCTCATTCACGTGGCAACATCTGAAGGGTAGCCCCGAAGTCGTCTGCACCTCCAGATGGTTTGTGCCGTCTTCCTGCGCGAGTCGACTTGCTCATGAACCTGAGCATGAAGTCTTAGAGCACTCATGCCGAGCAGACTGTCAGCGCACCTCGGGCGTGGCGGCTGGCAGTCCCGCCAGGCCTTCGGCCTGCTGCTGACGCAGCTGGGCCAGCGTTGTCACGGCATGTCCCCTGGCTTGCCATTCGGCGCGCTCATCATCATCGGCCCGGATGATGAAGCGTCCAAGCAGGGTGTAGAGCAGCCCCAGCAACGGTGACAGCCAGCAGGCGAAGGCCAGCGGAATGTAGAGCAGCCCCTCCATGCCCGCGCCACCGGCCATCAGCCCCAGCGAACTGATCACCACCGCACCACTCGCATTCCAGGGCACCAGCGGCGAGATCAGCGTGCCGCCCTCTTCCAGTGAGCGTGACAGATTGAGCGTCGAGTAGCCTTCTCCGCGGAATACCGGCGCGTACATGCGCCCCGGCAGAGCAATGGAGAGGTAGGGGTCGCCCGCGATGACATTGGTCAGCGCCGCCGTGGAACTGGCCGCGACCTGCAGCCCGAAGATACCGCGCACCTTGACCAGCACCGCGGCGCACAGCACCTCCAGACAGCCGATCACCTCCAGCATCCCCCCGAAGGCCAGTGCGATCATCACCAGCAGGATGACCCAGGCCATCGACATCAGGCCACCGCGATTAAGCAGGCTGTCGATCTCGCTCACCCCGGTGTTCAGGGTGTAACCACTCTGCATATAACCGAACAGTGCCTTGATGGCCTCGCCCTGGACACCATAGGCCACCACGGCGCCCGCCAGCACCCCGACGAACAGCGCCGGGAGTGCCGGCATGCGCGCGATCGCCAGCGCCATGACCAACAGCGGCGGCACCAGCACCCACAGATTGAATTCGAAGGCACCTGACAGCCCAGCAGTGATGGCAGTGATGCGCTCGAGATCCAGCGACTGGCCAGCGGCGAGCAGGTTGCCGGCGATCAGGTAGATCACCAGCGCGATCAGCATGGCGGGAATGGTGGTCGGCATCATGTTGCGGATGTGCGCGAACAGATTCACGCCCGTCACCGCCGGCGCCAGATTGGTGGTATCCGACAGCGGCGAGACCTTGTCACCGAAGAAGGCGCCGGACACCACCGCACCGGCGGTCCACCACGGCGGAATGCCGAAGCCGGCCCCGATGCCCATCAGCGCAAGCCCCACCGTGCCCACGGTGCCCCAGCTGGTACCCAGCGCTACCGAGACCACCGCGCACAGCAGCATGGCCGCCGCCAGGAAGTATTCCGGCGAGACCAGCTTGAGTCCGTAGTAGATGATCATCGGTACGCTGCCGGAGGCGATCCACACCCCGACCGTCATGCCGACCAGAATCAGGATCGCGATGGAAGGCAGGCCGACACGCACGATGCGCATCATGCCCTCTTCCATCGCCGACCAGCCGTGGCCCAGCTTCCAGCCGATCAGCGCCGTGATGGCGACACCGCATACCAGCGGTACATGCGGAGTGAACTCGCCGAACACGAACAGTTGCAATGCAAGAACGGCCAGGGTGGCCACGATAGGCAGGCAGGCCATCTTGAGCGATGGCCGTAGTGGGGTCTTCACGTCCCGAGTCATGTCTTGCTCCATTAGTTAGTTGTACTTTTTGTACCCCTAACGCTAATGGGACCCGGGAAGTCGCGGCTGACTGGCTGCGTCATCCAACCGCGCGAATGCGACATGTCCTCTCATTTAGCCAGCGCATTTATCCAGCGCCTGCGCCCGCCCGTGAATATCGCTCGCGAAAGCCAGCAGGGCGGGAGGCCAGGTTGTGGATCAGTAATCGATCACCACATCGCCATTGGGCACGCTGCAGCAAGACAGGATGAAGCCTTCGGCGACGTCTTCATCGGTGATGCCGCCGTTGTGTTCCATCTCGACCTCGCCCGAGACCTTCTGCACCCGGCAGGTGCCGCAGATGCCCATGCCGCAGGCCTTGGGAATATGCAGACCGAGCTTGGCGGCGGCGGCGTGGACGGTCTCGCCCGGGGCGATCTGCACCGACTTGCCGGTGGCGGAGAACTCGACCCGCGTGAGATCGGAGCGGTCCAGCTCATCGGCCAGCACCTCGGCCTGTTCGGCCTGCACGATGGCCTCTTCCTCGACATCGACCGGCGTGGCACCGAAGGATTCCTCGTGATAGCGGCTCATGTCGAAGCCGTGGCTGCGCAGCAGATGCTTGACCGCATTCATGTAGGGCGTGGGGCCACAGCAGAAGATCTCGCGCTCCATGAAGTCCGGCGCGATCATCTCGAGCATCGCGTCGGTGAGATAGCCGCGATAGCCGGACCAGGTCTGGCCGGTCTCGAAGCGCTCGCAGATGACGTGCATGTTGAACTCCGGCACGCGGGAATCCATGAACTCGAGCTGACGCCAGAAGATGATGTCGCGCGGGCTGCGCGCACTGTGTACAAAGGAGATGTCCACGTTGGCATTGGTATCGAAGTACCAGCGCGCCATCGACATCAAGGGCGTGATGCCCACGCCACCGGACAGCATCAGAATGCGTTCCGCCGGGTAGTCGATGCAGTTGAAGTTGCCGACCGGGCCGTGCACCGCCAGCACATCGCCTTCATTGAGGTTGTCGTGCAGCCAGTTGGAGACCAGGCCGCCCGGCACGCGCTTGACGGTGATCGAGAAGCTGTAGGGCACCGACGGTGAGCTGGAGATGGTGTAGGAGCGCATGATCTGCTGGGCATCGATCTCGAGCTCCAGGGTCACGAACTGCCCCGGCTTGAAGAAGAACATCACCGGCTGTTCGGCCATGAAACAGAAGGTGCGAACGTCCCAGGTTTCCTGAATGACCTTCACGCAGCGCACGCTATGTCGACCGTTGGTCCAGGTCTGTGTCGTAACCGGATTGAAGTTGCTGAGAGTGGTGCTCATGAAGGCCTCGCTGGGCATGTTGTTCTTGGAGACATGTTCTTGAAGAGACAGTGTCAGGCCACCCTGCGCTGCGTGCGCGGCCAACGGTGGGACATGCTCAGGATTGTCGAGTCAGCGCCCGGCAAGCATTTATCCGTGCACGACAGAAACATGCCCGATCGCTCCAATCCCTCCCCCGCAGCGCCCTGCCCCCGCCTCATCGCTGCGCCTGTCTGTGTCTCAAAGCCCCTGCGCAGACGACCGGCGTCGGAAATACATCATTGAGCGTCGCCATCAGACATAAGTCGCGACTTGACCTCAGCCACACTGCGATCCATGCGTGGCAATGCCACTCAGACGTCATGCGGGCTGCCTGAACTTCCACGCTGACTATCCTGTCGAGCGAGCGGCACTCTGCCTGCGCCGCCCTCGACACCCGAACCGACCAGGACGGGACGACGCACCGCGCGATGCATCGGCACTCCCTCATGGGGCCCCGATGTCGCCCCGCGGTGCTGCCCGGCAATGGTCTGTTCACTCGTTCCCTCTGTCCCGGCTTCACAACAACAATGATCAGCACACTCACTCAACCCAAGGCGACCCTGCTCCCGGCGCCTACCGACCGTGCGAGGACACCGCGATGAGCGACTTACTGGAACACGCTCAGGATCAGCAGCGTCAGGCGGTACGCGAGGCCGCCGCGCGGCTTCTAGAGGCCCGCAGTCCCGGCTACACCCTGCCCCAGCCCTTCTACAATGATCAGCGCCTGTTCGATCTCGACATGAAGGAGATCTTCGAGCGCGAGTGGCTGTTTGCCGGTCTCAGCAGCGAGATCCCGCTCAAGGGCAACTTCATGACCATGGATGTAGGCAACAGTCCGATCATCATCGTGCGCGGTGACAACGGGGCCATCCATGCCTTCCATAACGTCTGTCGCCATCGCGGGTCTCGCCTGTGCAGCACCGAGCGTGGCAAGGTCGCCAAGCTGGTGTGCGGCTATCACAAGTGGACCTATGAGCTGGATGGTCGCCTGCTGTTCGCCGGTTCTGACATGGGTACCACCTTCGATACCAGTGAATACGGCCTGCACCCCGTCCACGTGCGCTCAGCCGGCGGCATGCTGTTCATCAACCTCGCCGAGCAGCCCGAGAACTGCGAGCCGTTCTTCAAGACGCTGGAGTTCTACCTCAAGCCCTACGACATGGAGAACGTCAAGGTCGCGGCCAGCTCCTCCATCATCGAGGAAGGCAACTGGAAGCTGGTGATCGAGAACAATCGCGAGTGCTATCACTGCGATGGCTCCCACCCGGAGCTGCTCAACAGCCTGCAGGAATTCGATGACACCGATGACCCGCGTGCCACCGATGCCTACAAGGCGCTGGTCGCGAAGAAGCAGGCCGACTGGGATGCCGAGAAGGTGCCCTATCAACTGGTGCGCTTCGGTCGCCGCAATCGCATGACGCGCACGCCGCTGCTGGAAGGCACCGTCTCGATGACCACGGACGGCACCCCGGCGTGCAAGAAGCTGCTGGGTCGCCTGCAAAGCCCCGACATGGGCTCGCTGCGCATCCTCAACCTGCCCAATTCCTGGAACCACTTCATGGGCGATCACGCCGTGGTCTTCCAGGTCGACCCGATCGGCCCCCTCAAGACCCGCGTGACCACCAAATGGCTGGTGCACAAGGACGCGGTGGAAGGTGTCGACTACGACCTGGCGAAGCTGCGCAAGGTGTGGGACGCCACCAATGATCAGGACCGTCAGCTGGTGGAAGAGAACCAGCGCGGCGTCAACTCCAGCGCCTATCAGCCCGGCCCCTACTCGGCGACCTTCGAGTTCGGTGTCGTCGACTTCGTCGACTGGTATGCCGAGCGCATGCAGGAAGCGCTCAAGGAACAGCAGGAGCCGCATCTGCAGCTGGCCTGAGGGCTTGAGTCCTCGAAACCTGAGGCTCTGAAAGACAGGCAAGAAAAAACCCGCCACCGGCAAGCCGGTGGCGGGTTTTTTTGGCTTTCACCCGGGCAACACGCCGAAGGCGGGTCACCCGAGAGGTACTACGGCTGGATTACAGCTGCGTGTCCAGACTCATCATCAGGCTGAGCGCCATGACGATGATGATGGAGAAGCCGAACAGCTTGCGTGCCCAGGAGGCATCAGGCTGATCCTTGAGGCGCCAGGCGGCCAGATACAGCCACCAGCCACCCGTGACGGTCGCGACTACCAGATACCAGATGCCGGTATATCCCCACAGTGTCAGCAACAGCGACACCGGGATGAAGCCGGCAATGTACCCCGTCACTACACGCTTGGCATGCTCCATGCCTCGCGCTACCGGGAGTACCGGAATATTGGCGGCCCGATAGTCATCGACACGAAACATGGCAATCGCATAGGAATGCGGCATCTGCCACATGCTGAAGATGATCAACAGCAGCAGCGCCCCCATGTCCGCCTGACCGGTGACGGCCAGGTAGCCGACCACTGGCGGCGCAGCGCCGGACAGTGAGCCGATGAGGGTGCCATACACCGAGCCACGCTTGAGCCACATGCTGTAGGCCCCGACGTAGATCACGAAGCCCAGCCCCACGGCGATCATCGCCATGAGATTGGTCATCGCGGCCAGAAGCCAGAAGCCCGCAAGGCCCAGCACGCTGCCGAAGACGAAGGCCCCCTTCAGCGAGATGTCGCCCTGCACCAGAGCACGGCCCTGGGTACGTGCCATGTGGCGGTCGATATCGCGATCGATGCAGTTGTTGAACACACAGCCTGAGGCCACGATCAACGCCACCCCGACCAGGGTGGCGATGAACAGCGCCCAATCCACCTCACCACCGGAAGCGAGAAAGAAGCCGCCGCTGACGGTGATCAGGTTGCCGAAGATAATGCCCGGCTTGGTGGTACGCAGGTAGTCCTTGATCATCAGGCTCACGCTATCAGATGGGCATCATGTTCTGATTCAGCTCGATCATGATCCATATGGAACCACCAACGACGATTGCCACGATCACCACGGTGAACAGCATGGCCATGACATTCCAGCTCTGCTCCTTGGAGCCGTCCAAGTGCAGGAAGAAGTACAGCTGCACGAAGACCTGAGCGATGGCGAAACCGTAGATGGCCCAGATCACGCCGACACCCGGATCGTCCATCATCATCACCATCCCGAACGGGATGATGGTCAGGATGATGGAGAGAATCAGACCGGTCACGTACTGCTTGACGCTGCCGTGATTGTCGTTGTGGTCGTTGTTGGAATGGCTCATAGCATCACTCCTGTGAGATAGACGACGGTGAAGACGCAGATCCAGATGACGTCCAGGAAGTGCCAGAACAGGCTGAGCATCATCAGACGACCGCGATGCACTTCCGTCAGACCTTTCTTCTTGACCTGGAAGATCAGCAGCGCCATCCAGATCAGACCGACGGTCACGTGCAGACCGTGGGTGCCGACCAGGGTGAAGAAGGCAGACAGGAACGCGGACTTGTCCGGACCCTGGCCGTTCACGATCAGGTGGTAGAACTCATAGATTTCCATCGCGATGAAGCCTGCGCCACAGGCGAAGGTGATCATCAGCCACTTGATCACCGCGGAGCTGTCTCCGCGGTTCATGCCCAGCATCGCCAGGCCGTAGGTGAAGCTCGAGGCCAGCAGCAGCGCGGTCTCGACCAGCACGAAGTTCAGCTCGAAGATCTCGGCGCCCGTCGGGCCACCGGCATAGGCCTGGCTCAGTACCACGTAGACCGCGAACAGCATCGCGAACAGGATGCAGTCGCTCAGCAGATAGAGCCAGAAACCGAAGACCTTCAGGCCGTTGGTATCGTGATGCTCGTGATCGTCATGGGCGTCATGCGCCCCATCGTGAGATGTCATTGCATTATTCGCCATGATTACCCCTGAACCACTGTGTCGTTAGGTGTGCGGGCGCTGGGCAGGGCGCGACGCTCGCGACCCTCACGCTCGACACGCTCCACTTCCTCGACGGACACGTAGTAGTCGATGTCGTAGTTGAAGGAGCGCACGATGAAGGTAGCGATCATGCCGACCAGCCCGACCACGGCCATCCACCAGATGTGCCAGATCAGTGCGAAACCGAACACCAGGCTGAAGGCGGAGATGATGACGCCAGCAGCGGCGTTGCGCGGCATGTGGATCGGCGCATAAGGCTTCTTGGCCTCCTGCTCGATGCCACGTTCCTTCATTTCCCAGAACTCGTCGAGCTCGGAAACCTGCGGCTCGTGAGCGAAGTTGTAGAACGGTGCCGGTGAAGTGGTGCTCCACTCCAGGGTACGACCGCCCCAGATATCGCCAGTGGTGTCCTGCAGCTGCTTGCGGTTCTTGATGCTGACCGCGATCTGGATCACGGTGCACGCGATACCGATCAGGATCAGGACAGCACCGATGAAGGCGACGACCAGGTACGGCACCCACAGCGGGTTGTCGACGTGCTGCAGACGACGGGTCATGCCCATGAAGCCGAGGATGTACAGCGGCATGAAGGCGAGGTAGAAGCCAGTGATCCAGAACCAGAAGGAACGCTTGCCCCACTTCTCGCACAGCATGAAGCCGGTCGCTTTCGGGAACCAGTAGGTAATACCGGCCATCGCACCGAAGACCACGCCGCCGATGATGACGTTGTGGAAGTGGGCGATCAGGAACAGCGAGTTGTGCAGTACGTAGTTGGCGCCCGGAACGGCCAGCAGAACGCCGGTCATGCCACCGATGGTGAAGGTGACGATGAAGCCCAGGGTCCACAGCACCGGAGAGGTCATTTCGACACGACCACGGTACATGGTGAACAGCCAGTTGAAGATCTTCACACCTGTCGGGATCGAGATGATCATCGTCGCGATACCGAAGAAGGCGTTCACGTCAGCGCCGGCACCCATGGTGAAGTAGTGGTGCAGCCAGACGATGAACGACAGGACGGTGATGACGAGAGTCGCCCACACCAGCGAGGTGTAACCGAACAGCTTCTTCTTGGAGAAGGTGGCGATGACTTCGGAGAACACACCGAAGACCGGCAGCACCAGGATGTACACCTCAGGATGGCCCCAGGCCCAGATGAGGTTGACGTACATCATCATGTTTCCACCAAGGTCATTGGTGAAGAAGTGGAAGTCGAGGTAGCGATCGAGCGTCAGCATCGCGATGGTAGCGGTCAGAATCGGGAAGGCCGCGACGATCAGGACGTTGGCGCACAGTGCGGTCCAGGTGAAGACCGGCATCTTCATCAGGGACATGCCCGGCGCACGCATCTTGAGGATGGTGGCGATGAAGTTGACACCTGTCAGCAGGGTACCGACACCGGAGATCTGCAATGACCAGATCCAGTAATCCACCCCGACCCCGGGGCTGTAATTGGCCCCCGACAACGGCGGATAGGCCAGCCAGCCAGTCTTGGCGAACTCACCCAGACCCAGAGAGATGTTGACCAGCAGCGCGCCGACCACGAACAGCCAGAAGCTGAGCGAGTTCAGGAACGGGAAGGCCACGTCACGTGCGCCGATCTGCAGCGGCACGACAACGTTGATCAGACCGATGACCAGCGGCATCGCCACGAAGAAGATCATGATCACGCCGTGGGCAGTGAAGATCTGGTCGTAGTGATCCGGGGGCAGATAGCCCTGACCACCACTGGACGCCAGCATCTGCTGGGAACGCATCATAATCGCATCGGAGAAACCACGGATCAGCATCACCAACGCGACGATGATGTACATCATGCCGATCTTCTTGTGATCGACAGAGGTGAACCACTCATTCCACAGGTAGGCCCACTTTTTCTTTACCGTGATGAAGCCGACAAGGGCTGCACCACCGAGGATTACCGCCGCAAGCACGATCATGATGATCGGCTCGTGATACGGAACAGCCTCTATTGTGAGTTTTCCAAGCATTGCTTATTCCTCGGTTGCCATCGCAGATTCAGCGTGACCAGAAGCGTCATGATCGGACATGCCGTGTTCGGCGCTGTCGTGATGCATTCCACCCTTCTTCATGTGGCGCATCTGATCATCGCTCATGCCCAGCTCCATGCCGTCCATGTAGGGCGCCATGATCTGCTCATACAGGTTCGGCTTGACCTGACCATAGAAGGTCGGGGCAACGTCCTCGCTCGGCTCCTTGAGAGCGGCAAGACCAGCGTCATCCAGCACCTTGCTGCTGCCGCGTGCCTTCTCGATCCAGGCGTCGAAGTCGCCTTCGCTCATGACATGCGCCTTGAAGTGCATGTCGGCGAAGCCGGCGCCGCTATAGCTGGCAGAGATACCGTCGTAGGTACCCACTTCACTGCCGATCAGGTGCAGACGGTTTTCCATCCCCGCCATTGCATAGATCTGGCTACCGAGCTGCGGGACGAAGAACGAGTTCATCACCGTGTCGGATGTGATGTGGAAGCGAACCTGACGATCCACCGGCATGGCCAGTTCATTGACCGTCGCGATGCCCTGCTCCGGATAGATGAACAACCACTTCCAGTCCATGGACACGACCTGCACCTCGATCGGCTCACCGCCGTCGACGATCTCGGCACGCGGGTCCAGCTCGTGCGTGCTCTTCCAGGTCAGGATGCCCAGAGCGAGGATGATCAGGCACGGAATGCCCCAGACCACGATCTCGATCTTGGTGGAATGCGCCCAGTTGGGCGTGTAGGTCGCCTTGCTCTGCTTGGTATCGCGATAGCGCCAGGCGAACCACAGCGTCATGAAGATGACCGGGATAACAACCACGAGCATCAGGTAGGTAGCAGTCAGGATCAGCGACTTTTCGGATTCACCGATAGGCCCCTTGGGATCGAAGAGTACGGCGTCACAGCCGGACAGCATCAATAATCCCGCGAGGATAGGGAGTCCCCGCAGAGCCCCCCGCATTAGGCTTTTTCTCATCTCACGACCTCGTTGGAACACGCCATGGCGTCATGACGAGCCCACATGTGGAACACAGCGTTCGAAGAAATGACCAACAGGAAGCCGTCGATCTTTCGAACGAAATCAGAAGATTTCCCGCAGGCGGGCACAGGATAGAGAAAAGACAGGGGGGCTGACTACGGGGCAGGATGACGCACCAGGGGCCACATGCGGATGACTTCGGCCATCCGGTGCGCGCCAATCATGCCTTGAGCGGCATGAGTTCTCTCACGCTCGAGGGAGGTTAAGGCAGCGGGATCGGGTGGCGAAGCCGACACTCACGGCAATGATGTCGCGACAGTGCATGCCTTGCAGGGCCAGACAGCTCGTCATTCACCGGCCTTCTCCGCGATGCCAGCCCCCCTGCCCTGCTTGATGATGCCCGTGAGAATCACGACCTTGTCGCGTCACAATTCAGTGCATCCCCACAGATGTCCTCGCCATCGGCGCACCAGGTGGCGTCGAAGCAACCACTACCGCCACACGATACTGCGCAACAAAAACCCAATAAATGGCCACTGCTTGAAATTAAATGCCAAAAATTGTACCGATAAGCCTTTCAAAAGTTGCTGAAGTACTCCCCCAACCCGGGCGAGAGAGGCATTTTCCCGACATGATACTTGTATGAGGCCGGCGTTCATTGACGAGAAAACATGCATCATTATCGATCATTACCTGACAGGTAAATGCACCATGATGCGTCTCACATGATGCTGGCATTCCCGATCAACAGGGGACACTTTTTCGCAACCTTGGCATGCCATTCTCATGATCAATGCCGAACCAAATGGCCTGATGAGTGTCATTTTCCGTCATTCATTTACGCGGACTCACCACCTTTCCGCCAGATGACGCCCAGCCTTCCATCATAAAAAATACACAAATAAACACACCTCAGAAACCTTCTGGTTACCAATTTTGCACAAAAATCCGGTTTCCCGCCCCCATTGTGTGACTTGAGTCAGACAAGGAATGAACTCGACCGCGGCGTCAGGAACAACATCCTCGAAAAAGGTCAAGACCTGCGACAATTGACCACACCAAAAATAGGGACAATGATCTGGGAGAATTTCCCGGGACCTTTTCCACGCCCAGCGGCCACACAGGTCTCTCTTCACCAGCACCACCGGCCTGAGGTCAGGCGCGATTCGCGTTCCCCATCAGCGATGATTCGCGGCCGCCACTCGCCGCGACGGCCAGATTCTCGAGCTCTCGGTCTAGCGGTCTCTTGGCTTGCCGGGTCTCTTGGCTTGCCGGGTCTCTTGGCTTGCCGGGTCTCTTGGCTTATCGGGCTCTGGGCCTGGCGGGCTCACACTCTCTCCAATGTCAGGGCCGTGCGACATGCTGCCTGAGCGGGTCGAGAGCCATGCCCTGAAACGCCCGCTTTGCGATGACAGCTCTGCGATGACAGCTCTACAGCTACAGCTCTGCAATGACAGCTCTACAACAACAGCCCTGCAACGAGAGCCCTACCATGACTGCCTCCTCGACCACGCATTCCCTCATCGCCGCCGACCAGCTTCCCGCAGGCATCCTCTATCGCCTGTTCTCGGGCAGCATCGCGCCCCGGCCGATCGCCTGGGTCTCGACCATCGATGCGGCAGGCAACACCAACCTCGCGCCCTTCTCGTTCTTCACCATCGCCAGCATCAATCCGCCGGTGCTCGCCTTCAGCCCGCTGCGCAATGGCGAAGGCAAGACCAAGGACACCCTCAACAACCTCGGGCAGGTCGCGGAATGCGTCATTCACATCGGTGGCGAGGCGATGAGCGAGGCGCTCAATCTCACCAGCGCCAGTCTCGCCGCCGACGAGGATGAGTTCACCCACGCGGGCCTGAACAAGGTGGCCATGCCGCCGCTTGCGGTCCCGCGCGTGGAGGGCGCCCCGATCGCCTTCGGCTGTCGACTGCGCGACATCATCTCGTTCGGTGATCAGCCGCTGGCCGGTTCACTGGTGCTGGCCGAGGTGGTGGTGATGCATGCCGACGCAGCGGTCTGGGATGGGCGGCATGTCGACAATGAGGTGCTGCGTGCCATCGGGCGCATGGCCGGCAGTGACTATGCACGCACGGATAGCCTGTTCAGTTTACAGCGCCCCGAATGACTTTCCGGCACGGATAGGAAATCCATAAACCTTAATACAATCAATGCCTTTCAGCGCACGACAAGGATGGCTCAAGGTTTGACGCCACCACCTGCAACTGGCAGAAAGGCGCATGTTGCACAAGGCTTCAGACCAAGGTCTGAACGCTTCCACCAGGCGGGACAAGGTCCCTCATTCTGACTCGAGATGCCCACAGGAGCGGCTATCGAAAGAAAACATACGAGGTAACTCCATGTCATCGAATCCGTATGTGACGGATTACCAGATCGGTCAGGACAATGTTCAGCGACTCGGGCTGGATGTCCACAAGCCGGTCTTCACCATCAGTGCGCTGCTGATCGTAGGCTTCATCCTGTTCACGCTGCTGATGCCCGAGTCGGCCGAGTCGGCACTGGGCGGCGCCAAGGCATGGTCCATCACCCATGGTGATTGGCTGTTCATGCTCTCCAGCAACTTCTTCATCCTGTTCTGCCTACTGCTGGTCCTGCACCCGGTCAGCCGCCTGCGTCTGGGCGGACGCGACGCCAAGCCGGAATTCAGCCGGATGGCCTGGTTCGCGATGCTGTTCGCGGCCGGCATGGGCACCGGCCTGATGTTCTGGGGGGTCGCCGAGCCAGTGGCGTACTACACCGACTGGTCCGGCACGCCACTGAACGCACCACCGCGTACGCCGGAAGGCGCAACGGCGGCACTCTCGGCCACCGTCTTCCACTATGGGCTTCACCCGTGGGCCATGTATGCCGTGATCGGCCTGTCGCTGGCCTTCTTCGCCTACAACAAGGGCCTGCCGCTGACGCTGCGCTCGGTGTTCTACCCCTTGCTGGGTGAACGTGTATGGGGCTGGAGCGGCCATATCATCGATATCGTCGCGGTGCTCGCCACCCTGTTCGGCCTTGCCACCTCTCTGGGGCTGGGCGCGGCACAGGCGGCCTCGGGGCTGGACCATCTGTTCGGCATCGGCGATGGGCTGGTCAGTCAGATCGGCGTGATCGTGGCGGTCACGCTCGCGGCCATCTACTCGGTGAGTCGCGGCCTGGATGGCGGCGTCAAACGCCTCTCCAATCTCAACATGATGCTGGCCGCGCTGCTGGTGGTGTTCCTGTTCATCGTCGGCCCGACCATGGACATCATCACCGGACTCGGCACCACCAGCGTCGGCTATCTGGAATATCTGCTGCCGCTCTCCAACTGGATCGATCGCCCCGACGAAGGCTGGTTCCATAGCTGGACCATCTTCTACTGGGCCTGGTGGATTTCCTGGTCGCCGTTCGTCGGCATGTTCATCGCGCGTATCTCGCGCGGACGCAGCGTGCGCGAATTCGTCACCGCCGTGCTGGTGGTACCGACCCTGGTCACCATCGTGTGGATGACCGTCTTCGGCGGCACCGCACTGGAAGAGGCACGAGCCGCCGGCAGCGAGCTGGCCCAGGGCATCGACACTCCCTCGATGGCCATGTTCCAGATGTTCGACAGCCTGCCGCTGTCCTCCATCACCTCCTGCGTCGCCATCGTGCTGGTGCTGGTGTTCTTTGTGACCTCCTCCGACTCCGGCTCGCTGGTGATCGATTCCATCACCGCCGGTGGCAAGCAGGATGCTCCGACGCGCCAGCGCATCTTCTGGGCAGCGGCCGGCGGCCTGATCGCCTGTGCCCTGCTGTATGGCGGCGGCAGCACCGCACTGAGTGCGCTGCAGGCGGGCGCCATCTCCACGGGACTGCCCTTCACGGTGGTGCTGCTGGTGATGTGCTTCTCGCTGTTCCGCGGTCTGCGCTGGGAGAAGCGCGAATACGATCGCGCCAACGCAGCGACCTGAGCCACTGCGCGCAGTGAAAAGAGGCGAGTGAGCACCCACGCAAAAGGGCCTGTCAGTCGACAGGCCCTTTTGTTCATCTGGCAATCAGTGTCAGCGCGCGGCGCGCAATCTTTCAGGAGTGCCGCGCCTAGCGCAGTCCCGGCAGCAGATACTTGTCCAGCGCCTGGCGCACCGACGGCAGCAGGATATCGGAGTGCATCACCAGCTCGCGCACCAGTTCCTGCAGGCCCGGCACGCCCACCTCGGCATGCTTTCTGAGTGCCATGCGCGCGCAGGTATCCGCGCAGGCATGCTCGGAAATCTGCACGCCCAGCGCCACCAGCCGCTCACGAAAGTCTTCGTGATCAATCAGCTCCACGATCATCATCGTCATTCTCCTTGCTCGCTGACGGCGGGCATTGTCATTGGTATTGACCCACTCTGTTCTGAGCATAGCCTTTCTGAGGATAGCCGAAATGCACGACGGGCTGTCTCCGACATTCTGGTCAGACCGGGGCGCCCTCTGCGTGCCTGCCCACGCCACTGGCGTAGGCATTTGCGTCAGGCGCGTCTGGCTCGGTTGCGGTCTATTGCCTCGATCTGGCCGCTCGGTCCAGCCCGCTTGCCATGCCCACCTCACATGTCCGCTTCAGCTCTCCACACCCGCCGAGGCGGGTTCGGCCCTGGCCAGACGACAGGCGGCGTACTTGAACTCGGGAATCTTGCCCACCGGGTCGAGCGCCGGATTGGTCAACAGATTGGCGGCGGCCTCGGCGTAGCAGAAAGGCACGAAGACCATGCCGGCTGGCGTCAGCGGATCGGCGCGGGTAGCAAGAGTGATCTGGCCACGACGCGTGGTGATCGAGAGCGGCTCGCCCGGCGTGATGCCCAGGCGCTCCAGCTCCACCGGATTGAGCGTGGCCACGGCGGCCGGCTCGAGATTGTCGAGCACCGCCGCGCGGCGCGTCATCGAGCCGGTATGCCAGTGTTCGAGCTGACGGCCGGTGGTCAACACCGTCGGATAGTCGTCATCCAGCGTCTCATCCGGCGGCGTGGGCCAGGTAGGCACGAAGCGGGCACGGCCGCTGGCGCGCGGGAAGCCCTCTCCGAACACCACATCCTCGCCCTCGCCTCCCGGCGTCAGGCACGGATAGGTCACCGAGTTCTCCTCGGACAGCCGCGCCCAGTCGATGTTGTCGAGGGAATCCATGCCCTTTTGCATCTCGGCGTAGATCTCCTCCGGCCCGGCGTAATCCCAGTCAAGCCCCATGCGCCGCGCCAGCTGCTGGGTGATCCACCAGTCCGGCTTCGCCTCGCCCGGGGCGCGCAGTGCCGCCCGCCCGCGCTGTACCTGCCGGTTGGTATTGGTGACGCTGCCGTCCTTCTCCGGCCAGGCGTACGAGGGCAGCACCACATCGGCGAACTGTGCCGTCTCGGTGACGAAGATGTCCTGCACCACCAGGTGCTCCAGATGCGCCAGCGCGCTGCGCGCATGTTCGAGATCCGGGTCCGACATCGCCGGATTCTCGCCGAGAATGTACATGCCGCGGATCTGATCGGCGTGGATGGCGTGCATGATCTCCACTACCGTCAGGCCCGGCGTCGCCGAGAGCGGGGTCTGCCACAGCGCTTCCAGCCGCTCGCGCGCCGCCGTGTCACCCACCGGCTGATAGTCCGGGAACACCATCGGAATCATCCCGGCATCCGAGGCGCCCTGGACGTTGTTCTGACCGCGCAGCGGGTGCAGGCCGGTGCCTTCACGCCCGACATGACCACACACCAGCGCCAGCGCGATCAGGCAGCGCGCATTGTCGGTGCCGTGGGTGTGCTGCGAGATGCCCATGCCCCAGAAGATCATCGCGCGCCTGGCGGTCGCATACTCGCGGGCCACGGCGCGAATCTCTTCTGCCGCCACGCCACACAGCGGCGACATCGCCTCCGGCGTCAGCGCCGCGACATGCTCCGCCAGCGCGGCGAAGTCCTCGGTGTGTGCCTCGATATAGGCCTGATTGGCCAGCCCCTCGCTGATGATGACGTTGAGCATGGCATTGAACAGCGCCACGTCCGCCCCCGGCGTGAACTGGATCGAGCGATGCGCCTGACGACGCAGCGCCAGCGCACGCGGGTCGATCACCACGATGCGCGTGCCACGCTTGGCGGCGCGCTTGAAGAAGGTCGCCGCCACCGGATGATTGACGCCCGGGTTGCAGCCGGTCAGCACGATCAGATCGGACTGCTCGGCCTGCATGAAGGAGGCACTCACGCCGCCCGAGCCGACGCCTTCCATCAGCGCCGCCACCGAACTTGCATGACACAGGCGCGTGCAGTGATCGACATGGTTGGAGCCGAAACCGGTGCGCACCAGCTTCTGGAACAGCCACGCCTCCTCGTTGGTGCACTTGGCGCTGCCGAAGCCCGCCAGGCTGTCGGGGCCATGCGCGCGCTTGAGGCGCATGAGCCCCTCGGCCGCGACCTCAAGGGCCTCGTCCCAGCTGGCCTCACGGAAGTGGGTCAGCGGGTGGGCGGGGTCAAAGTTCGCATCCAGCCCCTTGGCCACACCGTCACGGCGGATCAGGGGGCGGATCAGGCGCTCCGGATGGCGCGGATAATCGAAGCCGAAGCGCCCCTTAACGCACAGCCGGCCGTGGTTGGATGGCCCGTCGCGCCCACTGACCGCGATGATGTTGTCCAGCCGCGTATCCGCGACGCGCTGCCGGCGCTTGTCAGTCTTGAGGGAGTCGCCGTCCGCCACGCTCTGCTGGGCATCCGCCAGGGTCGCGACCGGTTGACCCTCGACACTCAATGCCTCGCCGCTGCCGCGACTGACCTGATACTCCAGCTGACAGCCCACGCCGCAGTACGGGCAGATGGAGGCGACGCGCTCATCGACGGCGGCGCTGTCGCCGAAGCCCTGCTCATCCACCTGGGCGGCGGGCATCAGAGCGCCGGTCGGGCAGGCCTGTACGCACTCGCCGCAGGCGACGCAGGTGCTGTCGCCCATCGGGTCCTCGAGATCGAACACGATACGCGTATTGCTGCCGCGCCCCGCCAGCCCGATCACGTCATTGACCTGCACCTCGCGACAGGCGCGCACGCACAGGCCACAGCTGATGCAGGCATCATGATTGACCGCCATCGCGGTGTGGGAGTAATCGAGAGCGCTGGCCTGCATCGGCAACCACTCCTCCACCGTATCCCCCAGCCACTCTCGGACCGTCTCGCGGGCACCGCCCAGGGTCTCGCGCGCGTGCCCGACATCCACCGCCAGCAGCTCGGCCATCGCCATGAAGTGGCTGCTGACATCGGGGTTGTGCGCCTCGGCGGGCATGTCGGCGGCGAGCAGCTCCACCACCATCGCGCGCGCCCCGCCGGCACGTCGCGAGCTGGCACTGCGCACCACCATGCCCGCCCGCGCCTCGCGGATGCAGCTGGCAGCAAGGGTGCGCTCGCCATCGATCTCGACCATGCAGGCGCGACAGTTGCCATCGCCGCGATAATCCGGCGCTTCGCTGTAGCAGAGGTGGGGAATCGTCTCGCCGGCACGCTTGGCAATCTTCCACAGCGTCTCGCCGGGATAGGCCGTCACCTCGGCGCCATCCAGCGTGATGGTGAAGCCATCCTCGCGCAGCGGCTGCTCATCCGAGGATGAGTTGCCCAATCCTGTCAGCGCCTTCATGCCTCACCTCCCGTGCTGTCAGCCGCATGGCTCGTGGCGATCAAGCGTACCCCGCTGCTGGCGAGGGTCTCCCGGAAGTCCTTGAGCAGGCCGAGCACCGGATTGGGCGCGGCCTGACCGAGCCCACAGATCGAGGCGTCCATCATCACCTGCGACAAGCGCGTCAGCAGCGTCTCATCCCACTCATCGCCGCTGAGCGCCGCCAGCATCTGGCGCGTGCCGACACGACACGGCGTGCACTGGCCGCAGGACTCGTCCATGAAGAAGCTCGTCAGATTGCGCGCCACCGCCGCCAGGTCGTCCTTATCCGACAGCACCACCACCGCGGCCGAGCCGATGAAGCAGCCGTGGGCCTGCAGGGTGTCAAAATCCAGCGGCAGGTCCGCCTTGCTGGCCGGCAGAATGCCGCCGGAGGCCCCGCCGGGCAGATAGGCACGCAGGCGATGGCCGTCGGCCATGCCGCCGCCATATTCCTCGACCAGTTCGCTGAGCGTGATGCCAGCCGGTGCCAGATACATGCCCGGGCGTCTGACGCGCCCGGAGAGCGAGAAGCTGCGCAGCCCCTGACGTCCCTGACGCCCGGCCGCAACGTAGTGGTCATGGCCTTCACGATGAAGCCGCGCGATCCAATAGACCGTCTCGACGTTGTTGACCAGGGTCGGGCGACCGAACAAGCCACATTGCGCCACGAAGGGCGGCCGCTGACGCGGCTTGCCGGGCTTGCCTTCCAGCGACTCGATCAGCGCCGATTCCTCGCCACAGATATAGGCGCCGGCGCCACGCCGTAGCTGGATATAGCCCGGCGCGACGAGGCCTGCGGCTTCCAGCTCCGCAATGCAGTCACGCAGCACCTCATTCAGGGTCGGGTATTCGTCGCGCAGATAGAGGTAGAGCGCCTCGGCCTCGATGGCATGCGCACTGGCCAGCGCGCCCTCGAGGAAGGTGTGCGGCTCACGCTCCAGATAGCAGCGGTCCTTGAAGGTGCCGGGTTCACCTTCATCGGCATTGATCACGCAATAGCGCGGCCCCGCCTCGGCGCGCACGAAGCCCCACTTGCGAAACGTCGGGAAACCCGCCCCGCCCAGGCCACGCAATCCGGCCTGTTCGATCATCTGCGCCAGGTCATCGATGCTGACCTCACCGCCATCCAGCGCGGCGAGCAGCCCATAGCCGCCACTGGCGCGATATTCCGCCAGCCGCGGATAGTCGAGACTCGCTGCCGGCGCGGCATGCACATGGCCTTCGGCAATCGCCGCCGTGACGCCTTCCACGCTGGCGTGGCCGAGATGGTAATGCCCGACCTCCGCCACCGGCGCACTGTCGCAGCGCCCCATGCAGGGCGCACGCAGCACGCGCACCTGTTCGGGGTCCAGCCCCGAGGCGAGACCGGCGCGCAAGGCTTCGGAGCCGGCCAGCTGGCAGGACAGCGAATCACAGACGCGCACGGTCAGCGCCGCGGGCGGCGTCTCGCCATCGCGAACCACGGTGAAATGGGCATAGAAGGTGGCCGTCTCGTAGACCTCGGCCATCGGCAGGCGCATCCACTCGGCCAGCGCGCGCAGATGGGCCAGCGTCAGGTAGCCGACCTCATCATTGAGCACGTGCAGATATTCGAGCAGAAAGTCACGCTGCGCCGGGGCATCGCCCAGCAGGCGCTGTACCTCGGCCCAGGCCTCGGCATCCAGCGGACGGCCGCGCAACTGGCTGCGCGAACGGCGGCGAGCGACAGGTGTCGGCTCGGTCAGGGTCTCAGGCGTCATGGCGGCACCACGGTGTTGTTATTGGGCAGGAGCAGGCAAGGACTGGCGTATCGCGCGAGGAGTGAAGTCTCGGGCGCGAAAGTGGTGCGCGGTCAGGGAGTACGCACCACTTTCCTTCACTGTAGATCGCAATCTACAAAGCGGGCACACCTGCGACAACCGCTCTGAGCGCTGAATCGCCCCCTGTGTCAGTCACGCATATGCCGGCGTCGTATCCAGCTAACTCGCTCTCGCCCAGCCCTCACACAATCACGAGGGCCGGTGGCGACCTGCCCCGCAGTCAGACTCGCCACCGCGCTCCGGATTGCCATTCCACCCCCTTCCCACATCGCAGCCCCGGGAGACACCCACGACAACACCTCGCTTCACGCCAGCTGCCCTGCCCGGCTGGCGACACCAATAACAACATGAGGTCACCACATGTCATCGAATCCGTATGACACGGACTACGAGATCGGCCAGGACAATGTCCAGGTCATGGGTCTCGATGTTCATAACCCCGTCTTCGCGATCAGCGCCGTGCTGATCGTCAGCTTCATCCTGTTTGCCATCCTCTTCCCAGCGGGCGCGGAAAGTGCCCTGGGCGGCGCCAAGGCCTGGTCCATCGCACATGGCGACTGGCTGTTCATGCTGGCCGGCAACCTCTTCGTGCTGTTCTGCCTGCTGCTGATCGTGCACCCGGTGGGCAAGCTGCGCCTGGGCGGTCAGAAGGCGAAGCCCGAGTTCTCGACACGCTCCTGGTTCGCGATGCTGTTCGCCGCTGGCATGGGCATCGGGTTGATGTTCTGGAGCGTCGCCGAACCGGTGGCCTACTACACCGACTGGTACGGCACGCCACTGAACGCACCCGCCGGGACGCCGGAAGGAGCACGCGCCGCGCTGGGCGCCACCATGTATCACTGGGGCCTGCATCCCTGGGCCATCTACGCCGTGGTCGGGCTGTCGCTGGCCTTCTTCACCTACAACAAGGGCCTGCCGCTGACCATCCGCTCGGCGTTCTACCCGATACTCGGTGAGCGCACCTGGGGCTGGATGGGGCATATCGTCGATATCCTCGCCGTGCTGGCGACCATCTTCGGTCTGGCGACTTCGCTGGGGCTGGGCTCCGCTCAGGCAGCATCGGGGCTGGACTATCTGTTCGGCGTCGGCGATGGCCTGCCGACCCAGATCGCGATCATCATCCTGGTGACGCTGGTGGCCATCTACTCGGTCAGTCGTGGCCTGGATGGCGGCGTGAAGCTGCTTTCCAACATCAACATGATCATCGCCGCTGTCCTGATCATCTTCATCCTCATCTTCGGGCCGACACTCGCCATTCTCATGGGCCTGGGCACCACCACCCTCAGCTATGTGGAATATCTGCTGCCGCTGTCCAACTGGATCGGCCGCCCCGATGAAAGCTGGTTCCACGGCTGGACCGTCTTCTACTGGGCGTGGTGGATTTCCTGGTCACCGTTCGTCGGCATGTTCATCGCACGTGTCTCGCGCGGCCGCACCGTACGCGAATTCGTCACCGCCGTGCTGCTGGTGCCGACACTCGTCACCATCGTGTGGATGTCAGTCTTCGGCGGTACCGCACTGGAACAGGCCATCAATGGCGTCGGCGCGCTGGCCAATGGCATCGATTCCGTGTCGCTGGCCATGTTCCAGATGCTCGACAACCTGCCGCTGTCCGGTGTGGCGTCCTTCATCGCCATCCTGTTGGTACTGGTGTTCTTCGTGACCTCCTCGGATTCCGGTTCGCTGGTGATCGATTCGATCACCGCCGGCGGCAAGGTGGATGCACCGATCAGCCAGCGCATGTTCTGGGCAGCGATGGAAGGCCTGATCGCCGGTGCCCTGCTCTATGGCGGCGGAAGCGCTGCGCTGGGCTCGCTGCAGGCGGGCGCCATCGCCACGGGGCTGCCGTTCACGCTGGTACTGCTGGTGATGTGCTATTCGCTGTTCCGTGGCCTGATGCAGGAAAAGAAGGCACAGGACATGCTCATTCGTCCGGTCGCCGGCGCCTGACATGCGGCGCTGACCATAGCTTTACTGACCAAAGCTTTACTGACCAAGGCGGTACTGACTGACAGGCCGCAAGACATGGGCACAAAAAAACGCCGCCCCCGGCAACCGGGGGCGGCGTTTTCATTGGATGACCCGAACGTCATCCAGGCGAGATCAGGAGTTTTCCTGAGCCAGCTTCTGCACCTTCTTCATCAGGTCCGGGTCGTTCTGGACCGCTTGACCGATGGAGTTGAAGGTGGCGACTTCCAGACCGGAGTCTTCGACAGCGCTGACCATCTCGTCGTTGGCTTCCTGACGCACGCTCTGCTTGGCAGTCTCGTCGTCGGCTTTCTGCAGCTTGCCGGCGAATTCCTGAGAGATGCGTGCGATGTCCTGAGAGGCCGCAGCGAACTGTTCCAGCTGAGCGTCAGTGAAATCGCCAGCCTGAGCCTGTGCCGCCTGGGCAGTAGACTGACCCTGGGCCGGTGCGTCAGCAGCGAACGCCGGTGCCGACATCATGCCCGCGGAAATCAGGGCAGCCGTCATGTATGCAGTCATCCGTTTCATTGCAGCCTCCAGCAGTGATCAATAAGTGTTTGCCCTAACTCAGACGGGCCTGACGACAGGATGTTCATTTTTTCATGCAACTCTTTGAAAACATTCTGTATCGCCAGAGTTACATGAGTCGCAGATCAGCAACGTAAAAACCGCGGGGCCGCGCATGGCGGGCGTCATGACGGCTGGACGCGCATACAGCTTGCACCACGATTGTGAAAATATCTGCAGCAAGACGCGTGAAGTCTGTCCGCCACGCACTCGACCCGCCCTCGATACAGACATGCCTCTGCGCTCGCTACGCGCTCTAGACAGGCATGTCACCTGCCGCCGCCGCTATCGGCATGTCGCCATTGGCCTTTTCACAGGCTGAATGAGGGCGGCATGTCGTGAAGTACCACATAAATCGCGCGCCAACGGGCAGCAAACTCTCGGCGACTGTCTTAGTCTTGAAGGAGAGGCTGTCAGCCGGGGTGTGCCATTCTCCTGTGCAACCTGCTTCTGCAGCCCAGGCTGGCACACCCAGCTCATATCATTCGTTGCCGGAGGACTGCCATGTCCACGCACATACCGTCCACGCAGAGACTGTCCGCGCTGCCTCGACTGCTCTCGCATCACAGGCTGACGCCGGGCCTGATGAGCCTCTTGTTGCTGGCCCTGCTGCCGGCCCTGCTGCTGAGCTCGCCGGTGCATGCCATCAGCCTGCTGGATTCGGACGCCGACCTGAACGCGCCCGCCGAGACATCTACAGGCGCACCACCGCCCCCGACCTCGCCGGACACCGCGGAGACCACCATGACCGCCGCCAATGTCGACCCCGCCGCCAATCCGCTTTTGGGCGAGACCTGGAACCGACGCTCGCTGGTGCTGATCGCGCCGGATGAGCAGGACCGGGACCTCGAGCGACAGCGCGAGGAACTGCGTGCCACGCGTGGCGAGATGCAGCAACGCGACATGACGCTCTATACGCTGATGGGCACGCGCGGCATCCACGATGGCGTGCCGATGAGCTTCGAGGAGGTGCGTGCCCTGCGCGATGCCATGCAATTGCGCGAGGGCGCGCCCTTCACCGTCATTCTGATGGGCAAGGACGGCGGCAAGAAGATGCAGCAGGAAGGCTTCGTCTCCCCCGACCAGATCTATCAGGTGATCGACAACATGCCGATGCGCCAGCGCGAAGCCAGTCAGGCAGCGCGCAAGCCCCCCCAGGGCACCGACGAACACACCTCGCCCGACCCCTTGAACGATGAGGACTGGCAGTGGGAGGAGTGACCTTTCTGTAAGGAGCGACCTTCTGTGATGCATGAAAAAGCCCCTGTCAGCCGAGCTGACAGGGGCTTTTTACCGTCTGCGCGACTTCAGCGCAGTACGCCTTCCTCACGCAGCAGCTTGAGGATTTCCGCCGCGCCCTCCTCGGCGCTCACGCCTTCCAGCCGCTTGCCACCGCCCCCTTCGGCCTTGGCGGCCGCGGCCTTGAAGCGGTCCCGCGCGCTGGTCGCCTTGATGCGCTTCAAGCGCTTGGGACGCTTGCGAGCCGGGGCCACGCCGAAGGCCTCGGCCTGCGCATCATGCACCAGCTCGCCGCTGGCCAGCGAAGAAAGCTCACCGCGCCGCGCCTGCGCGAAGGCCGACTGACGCGCCGCCGGCGCCGCGGAATCGACGCTGACAAGTGCCGGCAGCTTCACGCGCAACCGTCGCCGCTGACCACGTGGCAGCGCCTGCAAGGCGGTGACATGCAAGCCATCGCAGCTCTCGATCGCGACGATACCCTCCACCAGCGGCCAGCCGAGGCTCTCCGCCAGCAGATGCGGCAGCAGGCCACTGCCCTCGCCGGTCTCGCCCTGGCCGCCACACACCACCAACTGCGGGGCCGCCTGCTTGAGGCGCGTGACCAGCAGCGGCCAGACATCGATGACCGGTTGATCAACAGCCTTGAGCGAATCAACATCCTTGAGCGACGAATCGTCAGCCATGAGCGAACCGACAGCCTTGAGCGGGTCCGCGCCGAGAGCATCCGGCGTCACCAGCGTCAACGACTCCAGCCCCATGCCCAGATAACCGCGCAGCGCCTGGTCCTGCTCGCTGCCGGGCGCGATCTCGCTGCCACTGGCATGCCAGACGCTGAGGCTTACGGCACCCGGTGCCGACTGACGCTCCAGCGCCAGACACAGCTCCAGGGCGCGGGCGTCCTGCTCGGCGCGCCGCAGACGCCCCGACACCGGGTGCTGCCCCAGCGATACCAGGCTCACGACCTCAAGCGGCGCCAAGGCCTGCTGCGCAACGGACGAACGATCTGCCTTCATGTCCTTCTCCTTTCCCCTGTCACAGGCGCGAGTTCAGGCCGCGTCGGCGGCAAGCGTGGCGGATGACGTACTGGATGACGCCGAGGCCGCGGCAGATGCCTGCCCCGCCGACGAGGCATCACCGCCGGCACTGCGTTCGGCCTCGAGCTGCTGACAGAGACTGGCGAGAATCGCCCCGGCGTCACCGATCACCGAAAGATCGGCACGCTTGACCATGTCACAGCCGCCATCGGTGTTGATGGCCACCACCTTGTCGCAGCGCTGGATGCCCTGCAGATGCTGGATGGCCCCCGAGATGCCCACCGCGACATAGACCCGCGCCGTCACCCAGGTACCGGTGGCGCCGACCTGGCGGGCACGCGGCATGAAGCCGTCATCCACCGCCACCCGCGAGGCGCCTTCGGTGGCCCCCAGCAGGCTGGCGGCGCGGTGGAAGCCATCCCAATCGCGGATGCCATTGCCCGCCGAGAGAATGAATTCGGCCTCGCCCAGCGCGATCGCGGAGGGATCGACGGCCACCGGGCCAAGATCTTCGATCACGTCTGGCACAGCGTGCGCGGTGCTGGCCGCCTCCCACTCGAGCGGCAGCGCGGCGTGGCGCACATCTTCCACCGGCTCGGCGCATTCCGCCTCGCACAGCACGATACGGGTCAGCGGGCGGGTCAGATCCTGCTGACCATTGCCGCTGCGCCCGGTGACGTTCACCTCGCCAAGCTCGCCACGCCCGATGGCGGCAAGCTCGCCGTCGAGCTGATAGGCATTGCCGCTGGGCCGCGCCAGCGCATCGCCCCGGCACAGCAGGCGCGCACCGAGACGTCGGCCGCGTTCGCCGCCGCCAGTGCGGGATTCCGGCAGTAACCACAGCCGTGGTGCCAGCTTGCCATCGATGGCCTCAAGCTCCGCCAGCTGGGCCAGCGGCGCATAACCATCGTGGAGAGTATCGGCAAAGTGCAGCCAGCGATCGGCCCCCGCCGCGCCGAGCCCGACACTGTCGGCGGCGTCACCATCCTCACGCAAGGTGCCGAAGGTGACGGCCAGCACCGCGCCCTGATGCGCCGGATCGGCATCGGCGATCTGACGCGCCAGCCCCAGCACATCGCGGTCGTGACTCGAGAGTCGCCCACCGGTCATGTCCGGCACCACCGCGATCAGGAAGGCGGGTGATGCGATCTCGATCAGCGGCAGTACGCGCGCCTTGGCCACGACCGCGGGCTGGCCAGCACCCGCCGCGGCAGGCCCGGAGCGGCCACTGCGGTCGATGCGCTTGCGACCATTGGCGGCGATGAAGTGGCCGACGTGGGGGTCGCGACGCATCACGCCCTGCGGGCCCATCCAGCGTTCCTGAGGGGCTGCCGCGCCGCGGCCCAGCGCCTGCAGCGCGATGAGGTGCTGCGGGTGCAGGCGATTGCGTGCCTGCTGCTCCAGACGCGGGTCACGGCGTGGCAACGCCTCTCGATGGGATACCGGTGGGCGCTCGGTTGCTTGTGGATCGACGGGAATCGTCATGCCGCCACCTCCGCGTCAGTGGGCTGCGTGGTCGACGCCGCCAAGCCTTGCGTGGACGCTTCCAGTACCAGCGCCCGCGCCATCAGTTCCGCCAGATCCAGCACCTGGGGTTCGGCTTCACCGGCCGGAGCCACCACGCCTTCCAGCATCGCGGTGCACTGCGGGCAGCCGACCGCCACGACCTCGGCACCGGTCTCGCGCACATCGCCCATGCGCATGTCGGGGATACGCTGCTTGCCGGGGATGTCCGTCACCGGCGCGCCACCGCCACCGCCGCAACAGCGCGAGCGGAAACCGGAGCGCTGCATCTCGCGCACTTCCAGCCCCAGCGCCGCCAGCAAGCTACGCGGCGCCTCGAATTCACCGTTGTAGCGACCCAGATAGCAGGGGTCGTGCCAGGTGACCGCGCCGAGCGTCGCCAGTCTGGTGGCATCGAGACTCAGGCGACCGGCCGCCAGCAGCTCGTTCATGTAGCTGGTGTGGTGGTTGACGAGGTAGTCGCCACCGAAGGCGGCATATTCGCGCCCCAGCACGTGGAAGCTGTGCGGATCGCAGGTGATGATGCGCGCGAAGCGATACTTCGACAGGGTGGCGATATTGCGGGTGGCCAGCGACTGGAAGGTCGCCTCATCGCCCAGACGACGCGCCACGTCGCCACTGTCACGTTCTTCCGCACCGAGGATGGCGAAATCCACCCCGGCGGCGCGCAGCACCTGCACGAAGGCACGCAGCGTGCGCTGGTTGCGCATGTCGAAGGCGCCATCGCCCAGCCACAGCAGCGCTTCCACCGGACGCGGATCACGCGCTGCCTCGCGGGCGGCCTGGACCTCGGCGATGCGCGGCAGGTCGAGATCCGCCGCCCAATGCAGACGCGCTTCGAGCGCGAAGCCGCCCGGGTTGTCGGTGGCGATCAGGTTGTCGAGCACCTCGACACCCTTGCCCGGCGTCGCGCCCTGCTCCAGCGTCATGTGACGGCGCATGTCGACGATGGCATCGACGTGCTCGATCATCATCGGGCACTCCTCGACGCAGGCGCGACAGGTGGTGCAGGCCCACAGGGTTTCCGGCTCGACCAGTACCTTGAACTCGTGGATCAGCTTGTCGCCATCTGTCGCCTCACCCGGTGCCGCCTTGATCTGGATCGGTCCAGAGGCAACGGTCTGGCTATCAGAGTCAACGGCCTGAGCTGCCGGGCGAGCATGCGGAGAGGCCCCGACGATGGTCTGCTGCGGGCCGCCGCCATGCTGGCCGGGCGCGCGCCTGGGCTCATCGCCCGGATAGGGCGAACCGGCGTAGGCGGCATCGCTGCCACCGGCCATGCCGACCACCATGTCCTGGATCAGTTTCTTGGGATTGAGCGGCTGACCGGCTGCGAACGCCGGACACACCGCTTCACAGCGCCCGCACTGCACGCAGGCATCGAAGCCCAGCAGCTGACGCCAGTTGAAATCGGACGGCTTGCCGACACCCAGCGGTGCCTCGCGGTTGGTCAGGTCCAGCGGCAGCAGCGCGCTGTCGCGGATGCCCGCACTGTCACGAGTGCTGAAACGTGCCGGACGCCGATGGAAGGCCAGATGCAGCGCGCCGGCGAAGGCATGCTTCATCGGCCCGGTGATGCGCGAGCCGCCGCCGGTCATGCCGACGATCATCTCCAGCAGTCCCCAGGCGATGCCCGCTACCAGCACCAGCCCGAGGATACCGCCGGAGATCATGCCGCCGACGCCTTCCGGCAGCACCAGTGACAGACTCATCACGAACAGGCTGGCGGAGAACACCAGCAGGCTCTTGGGCAGACGCATCCACGGGCCAAGCGACAGGCGCGCCGGCGGGTCGAGGCGACGACGACGCACGAACAGCGCGCCACCGAACATCGCGCCACTGGCCAGCAGCAGCAAGACGCCCAGCCAGGCGGAGTCGATGCCAAAGCCGTAGACCACCACCATCAGCAGCGCCGCGGCCACGAAGCCACCCCCGGTGGCGACGTGGGTGTTGGCCATGTAGCGGTCCCGCGCGACCACGTGGTGCAGGTCCACCCCGTAGCGGCGCGGCACCTTGGCAAGGCTCGCGATCAGCTCTCCCATGCTCATGGACGTAGCGTCCGCCCGCCCCTGGCGCCACAGGCCGATGCGCTTGACCGCGCCGAGGGCAGCCAGCGCCAGCGCGGTGAAGATCAATACCGACAAGATCGTGTCATTCATGCTGCTCACCCTCTTTCTTCAAGCCCGCTGTCGACCGGACGACTGCCGAGCCGGCGCATAGGAACAGCCGGCTCGGCAGATCACGTCATCAGAAGTCCTTGCACAGACGCAGGGCGTCATAGATGGCGGCGTGGGTGTTGCGCGGTGCGTTGCAGTCACCGAGGCGGAACAGCAGGTAATCATTGCCTTCGGTGGCCTGGCTCAGGCACGGCTGCGGCTTGATGGCGTAGAGCGACTCGACGTCGATCTGGCCCTTGTTGAGCGAGCCGTCCTTGAAGGCGTAGTAGAGCGCCTCATCCGGGCGCACGCCGTTCTCGACCACGATCTGATCGACGACGCGCTCTTCCAGCGTGCCGGTGTATTCGTTCTCGAGCACCGCCACCAGGCCCTCGCCTTCGCGGTAGACCTCATGCAGCACCATGTCGGAGGTCATCACGACTTCCTTGGCATACAGGCTGCGGTAGTAGGTCGGGAAGGTGGTACCGCCGACCGCCGCACCCGGCTTGATGTCGTCGGTGACGATCTCGACCCTGGCGCCCTTGTCGGCCAGATAGTCGGCTACCGAGACCCCGGAGAACTCGCAGATGCTGTCATAGATCAGTACATTGCTGCCCGGCGCGACGCGCCCATCCAGCACGTCCCATGAAGAGACGATCAGGCTCTTGGCCGGGTCTTCGTCATAGCCCCAGGACGCGAACTGGTCCATGAACGGGCGACCGCCCACCGCAAGGATCACCACATCGCCGCGCAGGTCACGGATGGTGGCCTCATCGGCCCGCGTGCCCAGGCGCAGGTCGACCTTCAGGCGCGCAAGCTCCAGCTGATACCAGCGCGTGATGCCGGCGATCTGATCACGCTGCGGCGCCTTGGCGGCGATGGTGATCTGGCCGCCCAGCTCGTCACGGGCCTCGAACAGCGTCACGTCGTGGCCGCGTTCGGCGCACACGCGGGCCGCCTCCATGCCGGCCGGACCGCCGCCGACGATGACGACCTTGCGCACCGGGCCGCTGGTCTTCTCGATCTGATGCGGCAGGCCCATGTATTCGCGCGAGGTGGCGGCATTCTGGATGCACAGCACGTCGAGGCCCTGATACTGGCGGTCGATGCAGTAGTTGGCGCCGACGCACTGCTTGATCTGGTCGAGCTGACCCATCTTGATCTTGGCGATGATGTGCGGGTCGGCGATGTGGGCGCGGGTCATGCCGACCATGTCGACATAACCGCCTTCCAGAATGCGCTCGGCCTGGTTGGGGTCCTTGATGTTCTGGGCGTGGATCACCGGAATCGAGACGACTTCCTTGATGCCGGACGCCAGGTGCAGGAAGGGTTCCGGCGGGTAGGACATGTTGGGAATGACGTTGGCGAGGCTGTTGTGGGTATCACAGCCGGAGCCGATCACGCCGAAGAAGTCGAGCAGACCGGTGGCGTCGTAATAGGCCGCGATCTGCTTCATGTCGTCGTGGGACAGGCCATCGGGATGGAATTCATCGCCACAGATGCGCATGCCGACCACGAAGTCGTCGCCGACCTCGGCGCGCACCGCCTTGAGCACTTCGAGGCCGAACTTCATACGGCCCTCGAAGCTGCCGCCCCACTCATCGGTGCGCTTGTTGACGCGCGGGCTCCAGAACTGGTCGATCAGGTGCTGGTGCACGGCGGACAGCTCGACGCCGTCCAGGCCGCCTTCCTTGGCGCGCCGCGCCGCCTGGGCGAAATCGGCGATGATGCGCTGGATCTCCTCCACCTCGATGGTCTTGCAGGTGGAGCGGTGCACCGGCTCGCGGATGCCGGACGGTGACATCAGCGAGGTCCAGTCGAAGCCGTCCCAGCGCGAGCGACGGCCCATGTGGGTAATCTGGATCATGATCTTGCCGCCATGCTTGTGCACGGCATCGGCCAGATTCTGGAAATGCGGAATGATGCGGTCGGTCGACAGATTGACGGAGCTCCACCAGCCCTGCGGGCTGTCGATGGAGACCACCGAGGAGCCACCACAGATGCACAGGCCACACCCGCCCTTGGCCTTCTCTTCGTAGTAGCGCACGTAGCGCTCGGTGGTCATGCCGCCATCGGTGGCATACACCTCGGCGTGGGCGGTACTGACGACGCGGTTGCGGATGGTCAGCTTGCCGATCTCGATCGGCTGGAAGAGTGCGTCGAATGCCATGGTGAGAGCTCCTCGCCGGGGAGAGCGCCGCCTCGTCACGCTGGCCTGGCCTGCCCGCCGCCACGAGTCGTTGCTGGTGGCGGCGGAGTTGGCGTCAGGCGTCTTGCATGTCAGGAAAGGCGGCGCTCAGGCGTTGCGTTGTCGTTGTTGTGGGTGGTGAGTGTCGTGACAGAGAGATGCTCGGGCAGCCGGCCTGCGCTGTTGCCTTTTGCCTGGGCCGGGCCTGGGCCTTGACCCGAGCCATGGAATAGAGAGTGGCGGATCCCAAAACGTCACACTGTTCCGGGAGCGACCTCGAAATACCCCACGTCACAGCCTTCCTCACCGCCGCTCTGGGTCTGCACGGCGACGGTGCGCAGCTCGCTGCCACGCGCAGCCAGAATCTGGTCCATCGCGCCGGCGAACCAGCCGGTGAACATGTACTCGAGCCTGGTGCCGGTCTTGCCCTGCTGATAGACGAAGCAGGAGTGTTCCAGGCGCACCTTGCAGGTACCGCGCTCCAGATCGATCTCCTCGGTGATGAACAGGCCCCAGCCGCGCTGCGACAGGCGCTTCATGTAGTGCTCGAAGACTTCGACGCCGACCAGGCCGTGCAGCTCGGCTTCCTTCTCGCACCAGTGCCAGGCGCTCTTGTAGCCGGCGTGATAGAGAATCTCGGCGTATTTCTCCACGCCCAGCGCCTCTTCCACCGCGACATGGTTGTTGATGAAGAAGTGGCGCGGCACGTACAGCATCGGCAGCGCATCGGACGTCCAGACGCCAGTCTCGCTATCCACTTCGATCGGCAGTTCAGGGGCCATCTTGCTCATGTCGGTGTCCTCGAAAGGGGGCTTGAGGGAATTGCAAAAGAGAGATCAGGAAAGAGAGATCAAGTAAGAGCGATCAATAAAGGGAACAGGCAGCCAGACTCAGCCGCCCCAGACATTTTCCAGCGTGCGCAGCCAGTTCTCGCCCATGATCTTGCGTACCTGATGCTCGCTCATGCCGCGACGCAGCAGCGCCTCGGTCAGATTGGGGAACTCGCCGATGGTGCGGATGCCTTCCGGATTGACGATCTTGCCGAAGTTGGTGAGACGACGGGCGTAGCCCTTGTCGTGGGTCAGCCACTCGAAGAAGTCCTGGCCGTGACCCTGGGTGAAGTCGGTGCCGATGCCGATGGCATCTTCGCCGACCAGGTTCATCACGTATTCGATGGCCTCGACGTAGTCATCGACGGTGGCGTTGACGCCGGCCTTGAGGAAGGGGGTGAACATGGTGACGCCGACGAAGCCGCCGTGTTCGGCGATGAAGCGCAGCTCGGCATCGGACTTGTTGCGCGGGTGGTCCTTGAGACCGGCCGGCGCGCAGTGGGAATAGCAGACAGGTACCCTGGATTCGAGGATGACTTCCTCGGAAGTCTTCGAGCCGACGTGGGAGAGATCACACATCACGCCGACGCGGTTCATCTCGGCGACCATCTCGCGCCCGAAGCCGGACAGGCCGCCGTCGCGCTCGTAGCAGCCGGTGCCGACCAGATTCTGGGTGTTGTAGCACATCTGCACGATGCCCACGCCAAGCTGCTTGAAGACATCGACATAGCCGATCTGGTCTTCATAGGCGTTGGCATTCTGGAAGCCGTAGATGATGCCGGTCTTGCCGGCGGCCTTGGCGGCGCGGATGTCGGCGGCCGTACGCGCCACGCAGACCAGATCACTGCTCTCGGCGATCAGCTGGTTGCTCTTGACGATGTTGTTGACGGTCGCCTGGAAGCCTTCCCAGACCGAGACAGTGCAGTTGGCAGCGGTCAGACCGCCCTTGCGCATGTCCTCGAACAGCTCGCGCTGCCACTTGGCGATCACCAGACCATCGATGACGATGCTGTCATCGTGCAGGGCGCGGGCCGCATCGGACCCACCGAAGGAGGAGGAGAATTCGGACATCATGTCGCTCCGGCGCTGGGCAGGCGGCTCTGGAAGTCAGGTCACTGCCCGTACCCGGCGGACAGAGCCTGCCGGAACACGATCTCCAGCAGGCTGTGCCAGCATAGTCCTGCCCTCTTTCCCCTCTGACGCCAGATGCGACCCGTGGCTATCGAATCGCGTCAGGGCTGTCGTTTCTGAAACGACGACGCCCCGACTCGAGAGAGTCGGGGCGTCGTGGGACAGCCGATGGTGTAGCGTCAGGCCGGTCAATGCGCGGGGGACAGCTCCTTCAGCGAAGGCAGCAGGTCCCAGCTCAGCCAGCCACGCGGCTGTTCCAGACGCTTCAAGTAGCCCATGCCGAGATTGTTCATCTGACGGCGCGTCCAGCTGGCGCGGCGCTGGATATAGGCCGAGGGCTTGCCGGCATTGAAGCGGATCGGGTTGGGCAATACCGCCGCCAGCAGGCTGGCCTGATAGGCGGAAAGGTTGGCGGCATCGGTATTGAAGTGATGCTCGGCCGCGGCCTCGACGCCGAAGACCCCCGGCCCCCATTCGGCGACATTCAGGTAGACCTCGAGAATGCGCTCCTTGGGCCAGATCATCTCGATCAGGATGGTGAACCAGACCTCCAGCCCCTTGCGCACCCAGCTGCGCCCGTTCCACAGGAAGACATTCTTGGCGGTCTGCTGGCTGATGGTACTGGCGCCGCGCAGACGCTCACCGGCCAGCCGCGCATCGATGGCCTTGACGATCTGATCGACATCGAAGCCGTAGTGATCGGGGAATTTCTGGTCTTCCGAGGCGATCACCGCCAGACGGGCATTGTTGGAAATCTGCTCCATCGGCACCCAGTCATACTGCAGCGCCATCGGCTCGCCGGTGACCAGGCCATAGCCCCACTTCTCGAGCATCACCATCGACACCGGCAGCGGCACGAAGCGCAGCAATACCACCAGGCCGATGCAGGCCACCATCCAGCAGGCGATGACCTTGAATGCCCACACCGCCAGCCAGCGCAGGCGCTCCATCGGGCGCATGCCGGCACGCGGCGCCGGGCGGCGTGTCGCCCCTCGCCGAGCACCCGCCACACGCTCCGTGCCTTCCTGCCTGCGTTGCTGTCCTCGTGCCATCCCTTGCCGTCCCCTGTCGTGCGTGTCGTGGCTCGCCGCCGAGCCATTGTCGTGTCAGCTACTGATTCCTGGTGCCTTCGAGTGTACCAGAGCGTGCCGGTGGCTCCTGTGAAAACGACAACGCCCCTGCCGGAGCGGCAGAGGCGTTGGACATTGCGGGAAGCTGCTGTCAGTCGGCAGGCATCAGCCTTGCAGACGCACGCTGGCGTAGGTCGGCTCACCGCGCGCATTGGCCAGTGCCAGAATCGCCGAGGAGACGGGGGACTCGCTGGCCGATTGCAGCGGCGCATTGCCGACCATGCTCTGGCCGATCGACTGGTGCAGCAGCCCTTCCAGACTGGCGACACCGGTCAGCTGATGATCGCCATCGGCGCGACACGGCACCTCCAGCACGCTGACACTGCGCTCGCCACCGATGCGCTCATCACGCGGCGGCATGCCAAAGTACTCGCGGTAGCACTTGGAGAAGTGCGGCGTGGACACGAAGCCGCAGGCCGAGGCCACCTCGATGATCGACAGCGCCGTCTGCTTGAGCAGCTGACGCGCGCGGGTCAGGCGCAGCTTGAGGTAGTAGCGCGACGGCGAGCAGTGCAGATACCGCTGGAACAGCCGCTCCAGCTGACGGCGCGAGACATCGACATAGTGCGCCAGCTCGTCCAGGCCGATGGGCTCTTCCAGATTGGCCTCCATCAGCGCGACGATTTCCAGAAGCTTGGGCTGGGTGGTGCCCAGCACATGCTTGAGCGGCACGCGCTGCTGGTCCTGCTCGCCACGTACGCGATCGCAGATGAACATCTCGGAGATGCCCGCCGCCAGCTCGCGGCCATGCTCGCGACCGATCATGGTCAGCATCATGTCCATCGGCGCGGTACCGCCGGAGGCCGTGGCGCGGTCCTGATCGATGGAGAACAGTCGTGTGGTCAGCGGCACGCGCGGGAAGGCTTCCTGCATCGCGGCCAGACACTCCCAGTGGATGCTGGTCTCATGGCCTTCGAGCAGCCCCGCCTGGGCCAGCGCCCAGCTACCGGTGCAGACGGCGCCCAGCTTGCGGCCGGCACGCGCCTGGGCCTGCAGCCAGCTGACATGCGGGCGATGCACGGAGCGCTGGATGCCGACGCCGCCGCACACGATGACGATATCCAGCGGCGGGCAGGCCTCGGTGGAGGTATCGGGCGTGACCTGCAGGCCATCGCTGGCGCGCACGGGGGCGCCTTCCAGCGTCACGGTATACCAGCGGTACAGCTCGCGTCCGGCCAGCTGATTGGCCATGCGCAGCGGTTCCACCGCCGAGGCCAGCGAGATGAGCGTGAAGCTGTCGAGCAGCAGGAAGCCGATGGTCTGCGGCTGGCGCGTCTCGCCGGCCATTCCTGCAGCGGATGAGTGAGCTTCGTACGGGCGGGCGAAACGGCCACTGGTCAATGCCATGAGGGGAGTCCTTCTCTATATCTGCTTGAGTGGCAGACCGGGGCCTCGTGGTGCCCTCTCCCGTGGCCTGATGAGGCCGGCGGGGGTCCGCAGTATTATCGTTATTGGGTCTCAGCAGGGAGCGAACCCTGAGGGGTCGGCTCCAGCAGCGACGACATCGGCGATCGGCCCCATCAGGGGGAGGTCAATAAGCGACCTCTGCAATTCCGATAGCGTCAGGGATGTCGTGATTCACTGCCTGGACGTCGTGCGTTGTCCACCTCTCGACAGTAAACCATCGCGCCTGCCTGGCGCAGTGACTTTATCGCCGCTGTGCAGCAAATCATCGTTGCCGCACGGCACAGAATAACGCCTGAGTTGGCTACCACTGACGCAGCATAAGCAAACGCCACCAGAACGGGCTTTCATGCCTTGAGGTTCTGAAAAACGCCGCTTCTCATGACGAAAAAACGACAGTCCCGCTATCCATCAATCGATAGCGGGACTGTCGTTTCTGTCTTTCACGCAGTGTCTCTGCTCGGCGAGCGATCAGCTGCGATTGGCACTTTCATACCTCAACGCCTGAGGCTCACCTCAAAGCAGGTGCTTCGCATGCCTTTCATTTCTACCGGCTACCACACTCACACCTCAAAGGAGGTGTTTCGCGTGGTAGGTCAAATGCTCATCGATGAAGCTGGCCATGAAGAAGTAGCTGTGGTCGTAGCCGGGCTGACGACGCAGGACCAGCGGGTGATCCAGCTCGGCGCAGACCGCCTCCAGGCGCTCCGGCTTGAGCTGCTCCTCGAGGAACTGGTCGCTTTCGCCCTGCTCGACGAACAGCTCCTGGCGCTCGGCGCCGCTGGCGTGAACCTGCTTGACCAGCTCACAGGCGTCCCACTGCGCCCACTGGCTACGGTCATCGCCCAGATAGCCGCTGAAGGCTTTCTCGCCCCACGGGCAGGCCATCGGATTGACGATCGGCGCGAAGGCCGAGACCGAACGATAGCGGCCCGGATTCTTCAACGCACAGATCAGGGCGCCGTGACCGCCCATGGAGTGACCGGAGATCGACTCACGCTCGCCATCCACCGGGAAGTGCCGCTTGACGAGCGCCGGCAGCTCCTCGGTGACATAGTCATACATGCGGTAATGACGCGCCCACGGCTCGCGGGTGGCATTGACGTAGAAGCCTGCGCCACTGCCGAAGTCGTAGCTGTCGTCTTCGCCGTCCAGATTGACGCCGCGCGGGCTGGTGTCCGGGCAGATCAGGGCGATGCCCAGCTCCGCCGCCTTCTTCTGCGCGCCGGCCTTCTGCATGAAGTTCTCGTCGGTGCAGGTCAGCCCCGACAGCCACCACAGCATCGGCACCGGGCCCTGTTCGGCCTGGGGTGGCAGATAGATGGCGAACACCATGTCGCAATCCAGGCTGCCGCTGCGGTGACGGTAACGCTTGAGCCAGCCGCCATGCACCTTGTTGGCGCTGACCAGCTCGAGTTGTTCGGTCGCGGTCATCATGCTCTCCCTTGTGGTATCGCGTCATGAAAACGGCGTCGGCAAGCCGACGCCGTTTCGCGTTCCAGATCTCACCGGGCAACACGCTTTCGCGCGTTGCCCGGCGGCAGCTCAGCCCCGGATCAGAAGCTCAGCACGGTACGGATCGACTTGCCTTCATGCAGCAGATCGAAGGACTCGTTGATCTTCTCGAACGGCATCTGGTGAGTGATGAAGTCGTCCAGGTTGATCGCGCCGCTCATGTAACGCTCGACGTAACCCGGCAGTTCGGTACGGCCCTTGACGCCACCGAAGGCGGAGCCTTTCCAGACGCGCCCGGTCACCAGCTGGAACGGACGGGTGGAGATCTCTTCACCGGCACCGGCGACGCCGATGATGATGGATTCGCCCCAGCCCTTGTGCGCGCACTCGAGCGCCGCACGCATGACGTTGACGTTGCCGATGCACTCGAAGGAGTAGTCGACGCCGCCGTCGGTCATGTCGACGATGGCTTCCTGAACCGGCACGGACAGCTTGCTCGGGTTGACGAAGTCGGTGGCACCGAACTTGCGGGCCAGGTCGAACTTGTCTTCATTGATGTCGATGGCGATGATGCGCGACGCCTTGGCCATCACCGCGCCCTGGATGGCGGCCAGACCGATGGCGCCGAGGCCGAAGATGGCGACGGTAGAGCCCGGCTCGACCTTGGCGGTGTTCATCACCGCGCCGATACCGGTGGTGACGCCACAGCCCAGCAGGCAGATCTTGTCCAGCGGCGCTTCCTTGGACACCTTGGCCAGCGAGACTTCCGGCACCACAGTGTATTCGGAGAAGGTGGAGGTGCCCATGTAGTGGTGCAGCATCTTGCCATCGAGGGAGAAGCGCGAGGTGCCGTCCGGCATCAGGCCGCGACCCTGGGTGGCACGCACGGCGCTGCACAGGTTGGTCTTGCCGGAGAGGCAGAACTTGCACTTGCCGCATTCCGCGGTGTAGAGCGGAATGACGTGGTCGCCCGGTACCAGGCCAGTCACGCCTTCGCCCACTTCCTCGACGATACCGGCGCCTTCGTGGCCCAGCACGGACGGGAACAGGCCTTCCGGGTCTGCGCCGGACAGGGTGAACGCATCGGTGTGACAGACGGCGGTATTGACGATGCGTACCAGCACCTCACCGGCCTTCGGCCCTTCGACATCGATCTCGACCAGTTCCAGCGGCTTGCCGGCTTCCAGCGCAATCGCAGCACGTGATTTCATGAATCTCTCCTAGTGAGCATCAATAGCGGTAAACTGGCTGCCAATCTCATGCCCCTTGGTGTGGTGATGATCACCACGGAGGCCACCATGAAAGGTAGCAGCACCTGACAGGTTGCGTAGATGAGTCGCCCGAGGGACTCCCCACGCGACAGGCACTGGGCTCGTCCTTGCGGTTCATCCTTGCGGGCTTGGCATGGAGCACAGTCTACGCAGTCATGCGGGTGGGATTAAGCCGTCGGCACTCAGATGATTATTGCCACTCAACAACAATGAAAGAGGAGCCAGCATGCAGCGCTGGGACCGTATCGAAGCCTTCGTGGAAGTCGTCAGAATCGGCTCATTTTCCGGTGCCGCCCGTCATCTCGGGGTGTCCAGCTCACATGTCAGTCGTCTGATCAGCCAGCTGGAAGCCCAGCTCGATACCCAATTGCTCTACCGCACCACCCGTCAGACGCGTCTCACCGATGCCGGACAGGTGTATTTCGAGCACTGTCATCACCTCTTCGATGGCTTCCGCGCCGCCGAACAGGCCATCGGTGACTTCCACGCTCGCCCCAGCGGCGTGCTCAAGCTGACCAGCGCCACCACCTTCGGCGAGCGCTACGTCGCGCCGCTGGTCAACGACTTCCAGCTGCTGCACCCGCAACTGGAAGTGCAGATGCACTTCACCAACCGTCCGGTGGAACTGATCGACGAGGGCTTCGACGTCGCCATTCGCATGGGCGTGCTCAAGGATTCCTCGCTGATCGCAAGGCGGCTGGTGGATCGCCGCGAATTCGTCGTCGCCTCGCATGACTACTTCCAGCAGGCGCCGCGCCCGCACACCCTGGCCGAGCTCTCCAGTCACCGCTGTCTGGCCGGTTCCAAGCGCGAGTGGCTGTTCGAGGTCGAGGGCCAGCGCCGCGAGGTGCGCATCACCGGCGGCTGGCAGGCCAACTCCGGCCCGGCGCTGTTGGACGCCACGCTCAAGGGCCTCGGCCTTGCCCAGATTCCCGACTATTACGTCGCGCCCCATCTGGCCAGTGGCAAGCTGATCTCGGTGCTGGATGAGTACCAGGTGCGCGATACCGGGGTGTGGATCGTCTATCCCCGCCACCGCCACCTCTCGCCCAAGGTGCGCCAGTTCGTCGACTTCATGGTCGAGCGCTTCGAAGATGGCACCCCCGGCCTTGACGCATGACGCGCCGCTGAGGATGAGCTTACGGCTCGATGAGCAGATGAGTTGATAAGCCGACGAACGACAGACGGGCTGCCAATCGGCAGCCCGTCTGTCGTTGTACTCACCGTGTTCACCAGCGGCGTCAGGCGCGTTGCGCTCCGCTGCCCGGCACCGCCTCCGGCAGGTGCACCGGCGGCGCCTTGACCAGCAGCTTGCTGGAAACGAAGTAGACCAGTGCGCCCAACAGCGAGCCGGTGAACCAGCCGTAGTCATAGAACCAGGAGAGTCCGGGCTGGGAGAAGCTGATCACCGTCAGTCCCACCGGCACGAAGAAGGCGATGAAGCCCGCCGGATTGAAGGCCGGATAGGTGCTGCCATCCAGATAGAGTGCCGGCAGATCGAAGGACTGACGACGGATCACGAAGTAATCGACGATCATGATCCCCGCGATCGGCCCCAGCAGACTCGAATAGCCCAGCAGCCAGTTGGAATAGAGACTCTCGAGACTGACGTCCGAGACGATCCAGCCCATCTTCTTGATCAGCTCGAAGCCCATCAGCAGCACCCCGACCAGCCCGGTCAGCAGCACGCCGCGCGTCTGGTTGATCAACTTCGGCGCGATATTCTGGAAGTCATTGGTCGGCGAGACGATGTTGGCCGCGGTGTTGGTGGAGAGCGTCGCGATGATGATCAGCAACATGGCGATGGCGACCCAGCCGGGGCTGTCGATACGACCGATCAGGTTGACCGGGTCGGAGATGGTCTCGCCCACCAGCGAGCTGGACGCTGCGGTCAGCACCACGCCGAGCGCGGCGAAGAAGAACATCGTCAGCGGCAGACCGATGATCTGACCGACGATCTGGTCCTTCTGGCTCTTCGCGTAACGGCTGAAGTCAGGGATGTTCAGCGACAGCGTCGCCCAGAAGCCGACCATCGCGGTCAGGCCCGCCATGAAGTAGCTGGCCACGCCATCGCCTTCGGGACGATTCGGCGGCTGGGCCAACAGCTCGCTGATCGAGGTATGCGGCAGCGCCCACACCATCAGACCGACACCCACCGCCAGCAGCAAGGGCGCGGACAGCGTCTCCAGCCACTTGATGGATTCCGCGCCGCGAATCACCACGAACAGGTTGAGCGCCCAGAACACGAAGAAGCCGATGACCTCACCTACCCCGCCCAGCGCCTTCCAGTCGGCCGAAAGGCTCGACAGCAGCAGGTGGATCGCCAGCCCGCCGAACATCGTCTGGATACCGAACCAGCCACAGGCGACCACCGCGCGAATCATGCATGGCACGTTGGAGCCGATGATGCCGAAGGAGGAGCGCAGCACCACCGGGAAGGGAATCCCGAAGCGCGTGCCGGGGAAGGCGTTGAGGGTCAGCGGAATCAGCACCACCAGGTTGGCGACCAGAATCGTGAACAGCGCCTCGCCGACGCTCAGGCCGAAGTAGGCGGTCAGGACGCCACCCAGGGTGTAGGTCGGCACGCAGATCGACATGCCGACCCACAGTGCGGCGATGTTCCAGCGCGACCAGGTGCGTTCGGCACTCTTGGTCGGCGCGATATCCTCGTTGTAACGCGGGCTGCGGGCGACATCCTGTGCCACCACCAGCTCGATCATTTCCTCATTGCTGCGCACCATGTGCGAGCGCGTCTGTGTCGGGGCCATGAGTCCTCACCTGTTCAGCTGTTGTTATTGTTGAGGGTGATGCACTGCGCTTGCCTTGTGTCACTTGTCGTTTCTTGTCTTCCTCACCTTCTCCGTCGCTTTCCTGACTCCTTTTCGCTCCTCCCCGTTCGGCACACTTCTTCAGGCACACTTCATACGGCACTGCATGCAGAAGATTCTGATGCATAAGATTCTGCGGCAGACGAATCTGTGGCAGGCCGTGTAGAAGAAACACCTTGCGCAGTTCGTGTGCAAAACCCTGTGGCAAATCGCATGCCGCCGGCCGGATTATTGCCGACAAATCAAACCTGTCTTGCAAGACAACTTGAGATGCAATGGCGCGTATTTTCATGCATGACGCCTGTCAGGTGGCGACAAGCCGTGTTCGCGCCAACTGTCAGTATGGTCAGGTTCCAAGCTGGTGCAAGGCGGTCTTGCGCAATGTCCCCGCAAACGATCACAAGCCACTGTTGTGCATCACCTTTTACCTTGAAAATCACGTGAACCACGCTGATTCTCCAGGCACCACAATGGTGAAATATGGCCTTTTATTGAATAAAACTCTTTGATAACAACAAGATAAATCCACAAGACTTTATTTGAAACTTCATCTTGCCGAACGCGGGAACACTGTCTAATGTTCATTAAGCTGACTGGTGAGACAGGATTTAAATTGGACCTTTCCTGACCCACGATGCTTGCCAGCGGCATGCAGGCTTGCCAGGCAGGCGGCGTGTTTTTCCTGGGGCCATTTCGCGCTATCCCTGCTCACCCGTTCAGCCCACCAGCACTCATTGAAGACAACAACAACCGGCGCCAAGCGCCCGATGAGGAAGACATGTCGAACGATTCCCGCACCTCCTATACCGAGGATGCCGGCAAGCTGCGCTGCGCCGTCATCCAGATGGGACTCAACGTCTCCACCGACCTCGAGCCCGCGCAGATCCGTGATGCCATGAACGAGGCCCACCTGCCGCTGATCGACCAGGCCGGTGAGGCAGGCGTCAAGATCCTGTGCTTCCAGGAAGTCTTCAATCAGCCCTATTTCTGCCCGAGCCAGGATGCCAAGTGGTATGCCGCCGCCGAGCGCGTGCCCGACGGCCCCACCGTCACCCTGATGCAGCAGTACGCGAAGAAGCATCAGATGGTGATCATCGTGCCCATCTACGAGGAAGTGCAGCCGGGGGTGTACTACAACACCGCCGCCGTCATCGATGCCGACGGCAGCTATCTGGGCAAGTATCACAAGACCCACATCCCGCAGGTGGCGGGCTTCTGGGAGAAATTCTTCTTCAAGCCGGGCAAGTCCGACTGGCCGGTCTTCGACACCGCCTACGGGCGCATCGGCGTCTACATCTGCTACGACCGCCACTTCCCGGAAGGCTGGCGCGCACTGGCGCTCAACGGCGCCGAGATCATCTTCAATCCCTCCGCCACCGTCGCGGGCCTCTCCCAATACCTGTGGGAGCTGGAGCAACCCGCCTCCGCCGCCGCCAATGGCTGCTACATCGCCGCCATCAACCGCGTCGGCCATGAACAGCCCTGGGATATCGGCGAGTTCTACGGCTCCTCCTACTTCGTGAATCCACGCGGCCAGATCGAAGCCCAGGCCAGCGCCACCGAGGATGAGCTGCTGATCCACGACCTCGACATGTCGATGGTGCGCGAGGTGCGCAACAACTGGCAGTTCTTCCGCGACCGTCGCCCCGATGCCTATACCCGCCTCACCGACGGCGAGTGACGGACTGACGACCCGCACGACAACAACAAGACGACCTGACACTCAATGCCGGACAAGGCCGCGCGATGCGGCCGGGAGAGATTCATGGCAATCCTGATCAAGGGCGGCAGCATCCAGACCCACGAAGAGCGCTACACCGCCGATGTGCTGTGTGACGGCGAGACCATCACCGCCATCGGCACCGACCTGAACGTACCGGACGACTGCGAGGTGATCGACGCCAGCGGCTGTCTGGTGATGCCCGGCGGCATCGACCCGCACACCCACATGCAGCTGCCCTTCATGGGCACCGTGGCCAGCGAAGACTTCCAGACCGGCACTGCCGCGGCGCTGGCCGGCGGCACCACCATGATCATCGATTTCGTGATCCCCTCCCCGCAGCAGCCACTGATGGAGGCCTATCACACCTGGCGCGAATGGGCCGAGAAGTCGTGCTGCGACTACAGCTTCCACGTCGCCGTCACCTGGTGGGACGAGAGCGTCAGTCAGGACATGGCGACGCTGGTCGCCGATTACGGCGTCAACAGCTTCAAGCACTTCATGGCCTACAAGAACGCCATCATGGCGCCGGACGACACCCTTGTCTCGAGCTTCGCGCGCTGCCTGGAACTGGGCGCGATTCCCACCGTGCATGCCGAGAACGGCGAGCTGGTCTACCACCTGCAGCAGAAGCTGCTGGCCGACGGCATCACCGGCCCGGAGGCGCATCCGCTGTCGCGCCCGCCGCAGGTCGAGGGCGAGGCCGCCAGCCGTGCCATCCGCATCGCCGGCACCCTGGGCACGCCGGTGTATCTGGTCCACGTCTCCACCGCCGATGCGCTGGAGGAGATCCGCTACGCCCGCGAGCACGGTCAGCCGGTCTACGGCGAGGTGCTGGCAGGCCACCTGCTGATCGATGAAGAGGTCTATCAGAACAAGAGCTGGGAATTCGCGGCCGGCCACGTGATGAGCCCGCCGTTCCGTTCGCTGGAGCATCGCCAGGCGCTGTGGGGCGGCATCCAGTCCGGTGATCTGCAGACCACCGCCACCGATCACTGCTGCTTCTGCGCCGAGCAGAAGGAAATGGGCAAGGACGACTTCTCGAAGATTCCCAACGGCACCGCCGGGGTCGAGGACCGCATGGCGATGCTGTGGCACGAAGGCGTCAACACCGGGCGCTTCTCCGCCGAGGACTTCGTGGGCCTGACCTCCACCAATGCGGCCAAGATCTTCAATCTCTATCCGCGCAAGGGCGCGATCCGCGTCGGCAGCGACGCCGATATCGTGGTCTGGGACCCCAACGCCGAACGCACCATCTCGGCCAAGACCCACCACCAGAACATCGACTTCAACATCTTCGAAGGCCGCACCGTCAAGGGCATTCCGCGTCACACCATCAGCCGCGGCGACTGGGCATGGCGCGATGGCGAACTGCATGCCAAGCGCGGCCACGGCCAGTATGTCGAGCGTCCGGCCTACCCCAGCGTGTTCGACCAGCTCAAGGCCCGCGCCGAGAGCAACGTCGTCAGCGCCGTGGATCGCAGCTGACGGTCGGCGAACGGCCCACCTGAGACCAGTACGACACGGCTGAGACCAGTACGGCACGACTGAACGACGGCCTGGCGGCGCACCTGACGCGCTGCCAGTCCCTGAGCGCAACCCGACTCGCCTGCAAGACCAACAACAACGACCCCGCGCCAGAGCGCGGGCAGGAGCCACACCGTGACCACATCCTCCACTCCTTCCCACTGGGCCCCGAGCGGGCTCGCGGAAGAGGCGCTGAGTGCGCGTTTCACAGACCTGCATCCGGCGCTCAGCAAGCGCCAGGCCTTCATCGAGAGCTCGCGCTGTCTGTACTGCTACGATGCCCCCTGTATCAAGGCCTGCCCGACCAGCATCGACATCCCGACCTTCATTCGCCGTATCCACGATGACAATCTCGAAGGCGCCGCCAGCGAGATTCTGGATGCCAATATCCTCGGTGGCAGCTGCGCCCGCGTCTGCCCCACCGAGATCCTCTGCGAGCAGTCCTGCGTGCGCAATCAGGGCGATGAGTGCCAGCCGGTGCTGATCGGCCTGCTGCAGCGACATGCGCTGGACAACGCCCAGTTCGAAGCCCATCCGTTCACGCGTGGCGCCAGCACCGGTCGGCGTATCGCGGTGGTCGGCGCCGGGCCTGCCGGGCTTTCCTGCGCCCATCGTCTGGCGCGTTTCGGCCACGACGTGGTGATCTTCGAGGCCGAGGAAAAGGCCGGCGGTCTCAACGAATACGGCATCGCCCGCTACAAGCTGACCGATGACTTCGCCGCCCGCGAGGTCGAATTCCTGCTCGAGATCGGCGGCATCGAGATCCGCCACGGTCAGCGCCTCGGCGACAACCTGGCGCTAGCCTCTCTGACACGCGAATTCGACAGCGTCTTCCTGGGCCTCGGCCTTGGCACCAGCCATGCCCTCGGCCTGACCGGCGAAGATGCCAGCGGCCTGATGGCGGCCACCGACTTCATCAAGGTGCTGCGTCAGAGTGGCGAACTGAACGCCCTGGCGGTGCCCAGACACGCCGTGGTGATCGGCGCCGGCAACACCGCCATCGATATCGCCGTGCAGGCCAGGCGCCTCGGCGCGCAGACGGTGGACCTGGTCTACCGGCGTGGCGAAGAGCAGATGTCCGCCACCCATCACGAGCAGGAAATCGCGCGCGCCAATGGCGTGATGATCCACACCTGGGCGCGCCCGCTGGCGATCGATGTGGCAAAAGAAGACGATGACGCCGCGCTCAGCGCGATGCAGTTCGCGCGCACGCGGGTCGAGGATGGCCGCCTCGTCGATACCGGCGAGACCTTCACGCTGGCCTGCGATGGGGTCTTCACCGCCATCGGTCAGGGCTTCGATGACGCGAGCCTGAGCGACGTCCATGCCGCAGGGCTGGCCCGCGAGGGGGCCAGGATAGAGGTGGACGAGATGCTGCGCACCAGTCTGCCCGGCGTCTATGCCGGCGGTGACTGCATCGCCCGCGGGCAGGACCTCACCGTTCAAGCCGTCGCCCACGGCAAGCTGGCCGCCGAGGCCATCCATCACGATCTGATGCTCAAGGTGGAGGCCGCCTGATGACCATTCATACCCCGCTCAATGACGATAACGCCCGCCCGGCAGGTGCTGGATCAAGTGCTGAAGCAAGTGGCGATCACGTCGCCAGCTACAAGGCCGATCTGTCGGTCAACTTCGCCGGCATCCGTGCCCCCAACCCCTTCTGGCTGGCCAGTGCCCCGCCCACCGACAAGGCCTACAACGTGGTGCGCGCCTTCGAGGCCGGCTGGGGTGGCGTGGTCTGGAAGACGCTGGGCGAAGACCCGGCCGCGGTGAACGTCTCCTCCCGCTACTCGGCGCACTATGGCCCGAATGGCGAGGTCAGCGGCTTCAACAACATCGAGCTGATCACCGACCGTTCGCTGGAGATCAACCTGCGCGAGATCACCCAGGTCAAGAAGGACTGGCCGGACCGCGCGCTGATCGTCTCGCTGATGGTGCCGTGCGAGGAAGAGGCCTGGAAGACCATCCTGCCGCAGGTCGAGGCCACCGGCTGTGACGGCATCGAACTCAACTTCGGCTGCCCCCACGGCATGCCGGAACGCGGCATGGGCGCGGCGGTGGGCCAGGTGCCGGAGTATGTCGAGCAGGTCACGCGCTGGTGCAAGACCTACAGCTCGCTGCCGGTAATCGTCAAACTGACGCCCAACATCACCGACGTGCGTGAACCGGCCAAGGCCGCCTGGCGTGGCGGCGCCGATGCCGTATCGCTGATCAACACCATCAACTCCATCACCCATCTGGATCTCGACCGCATGGTCGCGCATCCCATCGTCGGCGACCGCAGCACCCACGGCGGCTATTGCGGCAGCGCCGTGAAGCCCATCGCGCTGAACATGGTGGCCGAGATAGCGCGCACGCCGGAAACCGCCAACCTGCCGATCTCCGGCATCGGCGGTATCTCCAACTGGGAGGATGCCGCGGAATTCATTGCCCTCGGCGCAGGCAGCGTGCAGGTGTGCACGGCGGCGATGCTGCATGGCTTCCGTATCGTCGAGGAGATGAAGGACGGCCTGGGACGCTGGATGGACAGCAAGGGCTATCAGCGTATCGACGAGTTCTCGCGTGCGGCGGTGCCCAACACCACCGACTGGAAGCAGCTGGACATGAACTATCAGGTGATCGCCCGCATCGACCAGGACAAGTGCATCGGCTGCGGACGCTGCTATATCGCCTGCGAGGACACCTCGCACCAGGCCATCATGCATCTGGCCAAGGACAACGGCACCGCCCGCTATGAGGTAAAGGACGCCGACTGCGTGGGCTGCAACCTGTGCGAGATCACCTGCCCGGTCGAGGACTGCATCACCATGGAAGTGCAGGACACCGGCAAGCCGTACATGAACTGGATGGAGGACCCGCGCAATCCGCATCGCGCGGCCTGATCGTCTGGTGCTCCTCTGATCCCGGGGAACAGCTAGCAATAGATGAGAATCAAGAAGGGGCTGCCAGCAATGGCAGCCCCTTCTTCATTGGCTTGATGATCCACCAATGATGATCGTGATTAGCTTAAGGACAATGCAATCCTGAAGTCACCTGCTGGCTCAGGCGGACAAACCGACGCCCTTCAGCAGCACCCGCGTCACGTTCTGCACCGCCTGCTCGAATTCCCGATCACTCAGCGCCTTGCCCTGATTGAGCACCGCGATCTGGTGATCGAAGTCGGCGTAGTGCTGGGTGCTGGCCCAGATCATGTACAGGTAGGCAGAGGCATCGACGTTGTCGATGCGACCCTCGCCGATCCACTGGCGCAGACGTGACTTCTTCATCTCGGCCCACTCGTCGAGCCACACCGTCAGCTCTTCGCCCAGCACCGGCGCGCCCTGCATGATCTCGCTGGCCCACACCTTGGAGCCATAGGGGCGCTGGCGCGAGTGCATCATCTTGGCGCGAATGTAGGTGGAGAGCACCAGCTGCGGGTCGTCGTAGGCCTCGAAGCACAGCGCATCTTCCTTCCACAGCGCCAGCAGGCCATCGAGCACCGCGCGATACAGCGCTTCCTTGGTGCTGAAGTAGTAATGCAGATTGGACTTGGGCAGCTCTACCTCGGCGGCAATATCGACCATGCTGGCGCCGACATAGCCCTTGAGAGCGAAGATCTTTTCGGCGGCGAGCAGGATGCGGCCGACATTATCCTTGCGAATCTGAGACTTGCGAGTGGTCATGCGATCCCCTGACGCGGTGCTGGCAGTGCGATGAGAATATCACAACCGCACTGCCAACATGTCTGAGCCGTCAGGTTTGCCCTGTCATCCGGCAAAGGAGATGGCGACTTATCTACAAGTGCCGTGCAATCCCGCGCCAGCGCGGACCTGCAAGAACCGCGCCCGCGACGTCACTCGAAGACCGCACCATCGATGAAGCCATCCGCCGGCATCGGCACCTGGCCCGCCTCGCCGCTCAGCCACCAGGGCGCCGGATGCGTGCCTTCACTGCGCTCATCCGCCACCGGCACCACCATGCCCAGCTTGCGGGCCGCCGTGCGGTAAAGGTCCGGGCGCACACAGCGTGTCAGCGTCGCCTCGAGATCCTCGTCATTGAAACCCTGCAGATGCCCCCAGCGCTGCATCTGGGCGATGTACCAGCGCGTCTGGGAACGCCACGGGAAGTTGGCCGCATAGCGATGGAAGATGGTCCAGCCGGGATTGTGCTGCTGGAAGTCGTCCACCGACTGCTCGACATCGACATCTTCCAGCCCGCGCGTCACCACGCTCATCGGCACCTCCGGCATGCCCTCGTCGTGCAGCCACTCGGCGGCCTTGGCCCGATTGCCGGGGCGGTCCAGCCAGGCGCAGGCATTGAGCAGCGCGCGAATCAGCGCCTGATGCGCCAGCGGATGCTGCTCCGCCCAGTCCTCGCGCACGCCCAGCACCTTTTCCTGCCCGAAGCGCCAGATATCGTGACTGCCCGCCACCACCTGCCCCATGCCCTGCGCCGCCGCCAGGCTGTTCCAGGGCTCTCCGACACAGAAGCCATCCAGCGCTCCGCTGGCCAGCTGCGCCGCCATCAGCGGTGGTGCCACGGCGCGCATCTCGACGTCGCGGTCCGGATTGATGCCGCCCGCCGCCAGCCAGTAGCGCAACAGATAACGGTGCGAGGAGAACGGGTGCACGCTGGCCAGCTTGAGCAGTGGCTCACCGCGCTGCTTGCGCTCGCGCATATGCGCCGCCAGCGCCTTCGCGACCTGCAACGGACTGGAGAGGTCGTGGCCGTCCTCGTCGAGGGTGGCCATCAGCGCGCGCGACAGCGTGATGGAGTTGCCGCCCAGATTGAGCGTCATGGCACTGATCACCGGCGTGGCGCGGCCATCCAGGCCCAGGGTGGAGGTCAGCGGCATCAGCGCCAACATCTGCGCGCCCTGCAACACGCCGGTCTGCAGGTCATCACGCAACGCCGCCCACGAGGGTTGCCACTTGAGTGTCACCGCCAGCCCCTCCTCGCGGAAAAGCCCCAACTGCTCAGCGACCACGAAGGGCGCGGCATCATTGAGTGGCATCAGGCCCAGCGTCAGCTGATGGCCATTCAGGGGTACATCTGTGGGCATCACGCACACCTCTTGAACGATCGAGAGAGAAGGACAGTACGGCGACCGGCTCAGCGCCGACGCGCGGCCTTGAGCAGCTCATCGGCCAGCTCATGCAGGGCCAGGCGCCGGTTCATGGCGGTCTTGCGCAGGTATTGATAGGCGGCATCTTCACTGAGCCCGCGCGTCTCCATCACCACGGCCTTGGCGCGATCGACGCTGCGCCGCTGCACCAATGTGGTCTGGGTACGGTTGAGCTCCCCCTTGAGCGCACGGTGCGCCTCGAAGCTGGTGATGGCGACCTCGACCATGCTGCGCACCATCGCTGGCATGACGTGGTCCACCACATAGGCCGAGACACCGGCGCCGGCCGCCTCACGCACGAGGTCCGGGGCATCTTCACTGGCCAGCATGATCATCGGCTTGGGATAGCGTCGCCCCAGCTGGCCGAGATGCTCCAGGGTGTCGCGGCTGGGCAGGTCGGCGTCGATGATCACCGCATCGGGCTGATGCTGCTCGACCAGCGCGTGCAGGTCCTCGTGCTCGTCAACGCGCAGCGCCACCTCGAAGCCGGCGCTCAATAGCGCCTGCTCCAGCGCGGCGGAGCGCTCACTGCGGACATCGACGATCAGCACGGTCACGGGCATGTCAGGTTTCCTTGGGTCGGGCATGAGACTTGCCGTACACCCAAGCAGGATTCGTGCCGCAATCTGGTGCAACCCTGCGGCCAAAGGCCTTCAGAGCGGCCGAGCCGAAAGCGTCGCTGCACTGCAATGAGGCACGCGCCTTGCCGACCCTCCCAGCGCCAGTCGCGTGCGCCAGACTGGTACCTCGCGCCTTGCTGACGCACCCCCAGCGCGCATCGAGCGCGCACCCAGCCCGAGACATCACCTGCACGTGCCAATCTATTGCCCTCGCCAAGCCATTGATCTTCTGGCACTTGTCCCGCCTACACCCCCGCAACTGGCGCGCTACTTGCTTTGTTCCTGTCACTTGCTGCACAGACGCTCTGCTGCCGGCAACCATGGCATCACCGACTGCTGCCATCGCTATCCATGACGTGGACCAGGCTCTTCGGAGTACGAGTGCGTCGAACCAGGCCCCTCAATGACGAGGCGCCCTTGCTGTCGTTCATTCACAGCCGTTCGACCACTCGCCGAGCACACCTGACTTCGTGCCCGGCACCGACGCTGAATCAGGAGCCCACTCATGGATATCCGCAACAAGGCCAGCCGCATCCGGCTGTTCAGCTTCAACACCCCGCAAATGCGCGCCTTCCACATGTCGTGGTTCGCCTTCCACGTCTGCTTCTTCGGCTGGTTCGGCATCGCGCCGCTGATGGCCGTGGTGCGTGACGACCTCGGCCTGACCAAGACCCAGATCGGCAACACCATCATCGCCTCCGTCGCCATCACGGTGATCGTGCGCCTCGCCATCGGCGTGCTGTGTGATCGCATCGGGCCACGCAAGGCCTACACCTGGCTGCTGTGCCTCGGCTCGCTGCCGGTGATGTGCATCGGCTTCGCCGACAGCTTCGAATCCTTCTTCCTGGCCCGTCTGGCCATCGGTGCCATCGGTGCCTCCTTCGTCATCACCCAGTACCACACTTCCGTGATGTTCGGCCCCAACGTGGTCGGCACCGCCAACGCCACCACCGCGGGCTGGGGCAATCTGGGCGGTGGCACCACCCAGATGCTGATGCCGCTGGTGATGGCCGGCCTGCTGATGCTGGGCGTCGAGCAGACCCTGGGCTGGCGTCTGGCGATGGTCGTGCCGGGCATCGTGCTGTTCCTGACCGGTATCGCCTACTACTTCTTCACCCAGGATGCGCCGGACGGCAATTTCAGCGAGCTGCGTGAGCGTGGTGAGCTGCCCAAGGCCGAGAAGGAATACAGCATGCGCGCCACCTTCGGCGCGGCGGCACGCGACATTCGCGTCTGGGCCCTGTTCCTCGTCTATGGCGCCTGCTTCGGGGTCGAGCTGACCATCAACAACGTCGCCGCCATCTACTTCTTCGATCACTTCGATCTCGATCTTGCCACCGCCGGTCTCATCGCGGGCCTGTTCGGCCTGATGAACCTGTTCGCCCGCACCCTGGGCGGCGTGTTCTCCGACCTGTTCGCCCGCCAGTCCGGCCTCAAGGGCCGCGTGCGCTGGCTGTTCATCGCGCTGCTGTGTGAAGGCGTGGCGCTGGTCGGCTTCGCCCAGATGGAAACCCTCGCGGTGGCCATCGGCATCATGCTGGTCTTCAGCCTCTTCGTGCAGATGGCGGAAGGCGCGACCTTCGGTATCGTGCCCTTCGTCAATCGCAAGGCACTCGGCGCGGTCGCCGGTATCGTCGGCGCGGGCGGCAACGCAGGCGCGGTCGCCGCGGGCTTCCTGTTCCGCAGTGAGGAGCTGACCTACCAGGAAGGCCTGATGTACCTGGGCATGGGCGTGATCGTGATCTCGCTGTTCGCGCTGCTGGTGCGCTTCAGCGCCGCCACCGAAGCCGAGGAAAGCCGCGCCTACGACGCCGCCGTCGCGGACCGCAAGCAGCAGAGCGAGCAACAGCCCGCCTCGGCATAAGCGGATTTCCCTCTCCCCGAGCCAGACACAAGAAGGCCCCGCCTCATGGGAGGCGGGGCCTTCTTGTGTCTGGCGACAGCTCAGGCCAGCGGCGACTCATCGCAGCGCTGGCAGCCGAGCCTCAGCTATCGGTGGCGTTCTCGACGCTATCACCGGCTTCCTCGACGGCGTTGTCCATCTTCTCACCGGCCTTCTCCATCGGGCCTTCGTCCTCGCAACCGGCGAGCGACAGGCCACCGAGACCGAGCATGGCAATCATCAGCGAACTACCCAGAGTCTTGAGCTTCATGATGTCTCTCCTTGAATCATCGGTCGGAATGACGCGACAGCTGCCATCACACGCAGGCAGCCACGTGGTGTTACCCATAACATGGAGCTGGAGCCTTGCCGTTTCAAGGGTCACGCAACGCCGAGTTGCCTGTTGCTGATCAAAACCAACCGCTCAAGGCTGCTCAGATACCCAGCTCAGAGAAGGTTTCGGGAAACTGCACTTCACCGCCCAGCCCCTCCAGATAGTCCGGCAGCAGCTCGAAGGCGACGAAGGAACCCGGCACGTCGTCATGATGGCAGTAGAGCCCGTAATGACACGCCGGATGAAAGCCCAGATGGGTATAGAAATCCGCATGGCCTGCCGCCACCACGGCCCCCGCCCCCAGCAGCCGGCAGCGCTTGACCGCCGAGATCACCAGCCGCTTGCCGATGCCGTGACGCTGATGCTGGGGCAGCACCGCCAGCGGCGCCAACGCCATCAGTACGCGGTCCGGGTAGCCGGAAAGCTCCACCCGCGACACCATCACATGCCCCAGCAGGCCGCCCTCGCCTTCGCTGAGGTGACGGCCGGTCTCCGGGTCGGTGACACGCTCGGCCACCAGCGAGATCTGCGCCAGATTGCCTCGACGCAATCTATCACCCAGGCGCGCTTCACGATGGCCGGCAAAGACGGATTCATGAATGCGGTAGATGCGCTCATGATCAATGAGACGTTCTTCACGAATGCGAAGATTATCGACGGCGTTGGCAGTCATCACGAGGTACCGGATCAGCGCCCTGATGGCCAGGGACGTTACCTCAAGCTTAGCCACCGCCCGCAGCGGCTGCGAGCGTCAATCTGCTGCTCAAAAAGCACGATGCCCGCCGTGGTGGCGGGCATCGCTTGGGGTGATATCAAGGTCGCATGGCAGATGAAAAGCCTGGTTCAGTCCCTCTCAGGCTTCTCGCCGATACCGGCCAGATATGTCGCTGGCACTGCTCGAGCATCGCGCCGACGCTGCCCGCCTCAGCTCTTGAGACGACGCGCGCGGAAGGAGCGCCCCTTGAGCTTGCCATTCATCAGCTGGGTGAGTGCCGACTTGGCGACATCACGCTCCACGGCGAGGAAGGTGGTCCGCGCCAGTACCTTGATCTTGCCGATCTTGCTGCCTTCCAGGCCGCCGTCGCCGGTCAGCGCGCCGAGGATATCGCCGGGACGCAGCTTGTCCTTCTTGCCACCGTCGATCTGCAGCGTCGCCATGCGCGCATGGAACGGCTCGCGCGTCAGCATGCTTTTCGAGGGCAGCGGCTCGGCTTCCAGCGTCTGCTCGAGGAATTCACCCAGCTTGGTCAGACGATAGTCTTCCTTCTCGGTGTACAGCGTGCAGGCGATGCCGGAGCTGCCCGCACGGCCGGTACGCCCGACACGGTGCACGTGAGCGTCGAGATCACGCGCGATCTCGTAGTTGAACACCGCGTCCAGCGCTTCGATATCCAGCCCGCGCGCCGCGACGTCAGTGGCCACCAGAATCGAGGTGCTCTTGTTGGCGAACATCACCAGTGTCTGGTCGCGCTCGCGCTGTTCGAGATCACCGTGCAGCGCCATGGCACTGAAGCCGTGCTCATTGAGCGCGTCGCTGACTTCCTGCGCCTGGCGCTTGGTGTTGCAGAACACCACGCTGGATTCCGGGCGGTACTTGAGCAGCAGGATACGCAGCGCCTCGAAACGCGCCTCGTCATCGGCGACACGGTGGAACAGCTGACGGATGCTGCTGTCATCGTGGGTGGAGGCCACCTCGATGCTGACCGGATCACGCAGCATGCGCTCGGCGATCGGACGCACGCCATCGGCGAAGGTCGCGCTGAACAGCAGCGTCTGACGCTCCTCCGGGGTCTCGGCGACGATGGCATCCAGCACCTCGGCGAAGCCCATGTCGAGCATGCGGTCGGCTTCATCCAGCACCAGGGTGTTGAGCTCGACCAGGCTCAGGCTGCCCTTGCGCAGGTGCTCATCCACGCGCCCCGGCGTGCCGACGATGATGTGCGCGCCGTGTTCCAGCGAGCCCAGCTGCGGGCCGAAGGGCGCGCCGCCGCACAGAGTCAGCACCTTGACGTTGTGCAGGCCGCGCGCCAGACGACGGATCTCGCCGGCGACCTGATCGGCCAGCTCACGTGTCGGACACAGCACCAGTGACTGCACACGGAAGCGCGAGACCTTGAGACGCGACAGCAGCCCCAGGCCGAAGGCAGCGGTCTTGCCGGAGCCGGTCTGGCCCTGGGCGATGACATCGCGGCCTTGCAGCATCGGCGGCAGGCTCTGCGCCTGAATCGGCGTCATGGTGTGATATTCGAGCGTGGCGAGGTTGTCGAGCAGCTCGGGCGCCAGCGCCAGAGAGGCAAAGGCAGGGGTGGCGGTGGCGTCAGTCACGGGGACATTCCTTCAATCGATGAACAGGCACGAGCCGAACGGGCTTACGCGCGGGCGCAGAGCATAGCAGAGCGTGGCCACTAACGCCTGCCACGGATGCCAGCACCTGATACCGGCTCCCCAGGCGAGATAGCCTTTTTGAGCAACGCCCTCTCTTGCCCGCCAGACTCACCTCTCAGCACACCGTATGAGCCAGCTCGCATGTGACTCAACTCAAAGCATGATTTTCATCACGACAGGATTCGATTCCCGCCAAATATCATTTATTAATTATCGTTAATTAAACAAAATGGCCAACGGTCAGTTGGCATGTCACGAAATCCCATATCAGGCGGTGGCTGAGTCGCTGCATATTTCACGCCGTGCATTTCCTGCAGCGAACTTCACGAAAATGGCGCCGACATTCGTGACGGGATAATCATCAAGACGTTCTTGTTATCTGCCTCAGACTATCAGTGCCAATGACACACCAGGATTGGCGCATACCGAGATGGGCCCACCCCCATGCCGGGTATGAGGAATGCCACCTCTCATCAGTGATGTGCTGCTGGATACCGCTCGGCTACCGCAGCGGTGCCGCTGCGCGCCCAGAGGCTACATCTGAATCGATGTCATGAATATCAATGACTTGCAGATAGCGAACTGCTGTCCGTGCCGCACAGGCGTTTTCGATCTCGGGGTGGTCTCCCGAATTGGATCGTTGCAAGCGTACTGACAGCTCGTGCGAAACCGCTCATCACGCTGGTCATGAAACCGGTCATCAAGCCCGGTGCAAGGCACAGGTCGCCGGCACTCAGAACCGGCAACACCATGGAAACACCATTGACGTGAATCCTGCAGCTTCATCGCCGCAATGCGCGACACCACACGCATGCAAGTTGCTGTAATAGCACGTCAAAGAGCAAATGATATCGCACGGACAGGCGATCTTTGCCACCCGCAACACCACGGTCACCGCTGCCCCGACAACAGGGGAGCAGCAATAGAGCGGCGCAGTCTTCAAGCCGCCAGCTGTCAGAGGGGGTCACACCTCTCTACCGAAACAGCCACAAGATGTCACTACGACCCAGGGAGCAAGACGACATGAAGGACCTCTCAAGAATCACGGGCTACGGATGTATCGTGGCCGGTGTCGGCCCGGCAGGCATGGGATTTCTGTTCAATGCCCTCAAGACAGGCCAGATCACGACACTGGCCCGCCACGGACTGTTGATTCTCGATGCCGGCGGTACCCACGCCAGCGGCAAGCTTGGCGCTGGTCGACTGGGCGAATATCGCATCACCGCCAACTCGGTCGGTGATGTGTTCCTCGACTGCCTGCGCGACCCGGCACTTGCCGACGTGCTGGCCCCGCTTGAAGGCGAACCCTGCCTGGAGCGAATCCGCGCCGATCCCTACTCCTCCCCGCGACTCGATGAGATCGGCGAGCTACTGGAAGCCGCCAGTGCCCTGGTATTGGCGCACATCACCGCCCTGCCGGGCGTCGAGATGTGGTGCGGCACCAGCCTGGACACGCTGCAGTACCTCGACGGCACCAGCATTCTGACCCTCTCGCATGAACCGGAAGTGGCCCAGCGCACGTCGCGGCTGCGCACCGAGAACCTGGTGCTCAATCTGGGCGGCCAGCAGTGCCCGGAGCAACTGACCCAGAGCCTCCACCGTCAGGGACTGACGCCGTCGCGGCGCGCACGCATCTACAGCGGCGATGAGCTGTTGCGCATGCCGCCGGGACAGCTGCGCAGCCTGCTGTTGCCGCGCCTGCGTCGTGGTGGTCGCGTCTGTGTGGTGGGGGGCTCGCACAGCGCCTTCTCGATGCTCGACGTGCTGGCCGACGCGCTGCGCAATACCCGCGTCAAGGAGATCACCCTGCTGCATCGCTCGCCGATTCGACTGTTCTTCGAGAATGCCGAAGAAGCGCGCGCCGCAGGCTATCACTTCGATGCCGAGCGCGATGTGTGCCCGATCAGCGGTCGCATCAACCGCTCCGGCGGGCTGCGCTACCGGGCGCTGGCCATCGGTCAGGAAATTCTGGCCACCGGCCGCATCGAAGAGTGCGCAATGGACATCCAGCTGGTACAGACCGGCCCCGGCAGTGCCCAACGCCTGGAACTGGCCAGCGAAGTGCTCGCCGACGCGCCCATCGTGGTGCAGTGCAACGGCTATCAGCCGATTCTGCCCACCATCAGCGACGCTCATCATCAGCCCATCACGTTGCGCGAGGTGAATGGCGGGCTGGATTCCGATGCCAACGGCAACCCCTGCGACATCCACGGCCAGCGTCTTGCGGGCCTCTACATGTTCGGGCTGGGCGCCGGTCTTGCCGTCGACCCGACACTGGGCAGTGAAGCCTCCTTCGATGGCCGCATCTACGGCGTATGGCAGTTCCACAATCACGCCAGCCTGCCGGCCCTCCAGGCCATCATTGCGCGCAACGCCAGTGACGACGCGCTCGGCAGCGACACTGCTCACTCCGTCGGTCAGGTGATCGCCAGCGATCGCGGCATGGCAAGCGAAAGCGGCAGTGGAATGACCATCGACAAGACCAGCGACAAGACCATCGCAAACAGTGTCGTCAGCGAGAAAGCCAGCGCGGACAGTCTCGCACAGGCGAGCGACGCCGAGGACTTCTCCAGCGCCCTCAAGGTGCTGAGTGACTCACTGGGCCTGCAGCAGAAGTCCCGCATGGCGTAGCAAGGCATGACGTGACCTGAGCAAGCACAGTGCTGCCTGTGGGCCTTGCCATCAGATGATTACGTAATGCCGGTTATGGAGCACAGAAGAAACAATCATGGGCTTTATCACCCTCACATAAGCCAACTGATTGCCTTTTGGATAAACATAATAATAAACAACACATAACGACGCTGGAGCCCCCACTCTCCCCGGCGCAAGCAAGCAAGGCCACACGAAGACGCACGATGGCGATACCTCCCCACACAAAAGCGCCGCCCGGGCATGTCCCGAGCGGCGCTTTTGTGTGTCATCTCAGCAAGGGCTTTGGCCGAGCCTTGCAGCCAGCTCGGCCACGGGCACTTAGCGTGCCGCTTCTTCCTCAAGACGCGCCTGCTTGCCACCGAGGGTGAAGCAGGTGTCGATCTCGCGCAGCATGAACAGCGCGACACAGGCGGCCAGCATCGGCCAGGCGGCGAAGAACAGCAGGTGATCGAACGGGTCCAGATACTGCTTGAAGGCAGAGAAGGTAGACCCGGCGTGCAGCAACAGCACCAGACCGTAAGTGAGGGTCTTCTTCACGCCGGTGACGAACAGCAGCAACAGCACCATCTCGATGACGGCAATCGCGATGACGATGCCCTCGCCCATGCCACCGATGGCATAGAACTTCTCGAAGATGGCGGCGGCGTGGCCAGGATTGAAGAACTTGTCCAGTGTCCACATCGTGATCACGAGGAAGACCCCGAGGCGCAGCAGCAACAGGGAAATGCGGATTCGATCGGCGTACTTCGTCATGTCAATTCTCTCCAGGGGGAATGGGCCAGCGCTGCAACGCAGCGGGCACGTGCTGCTGTGTACGTACGAAGTGGCCGCCTGGTTGCATCGATTGATGTTTTTTCTCGCGAAATTAATCACTTGGCAGCGCAATCCCGCCGCGTGACTCCTTGGCGCGAACGCCTGCTTCATCTGCGGGTTTAGCATCCGCGTGCTGCCATTGTTGGGCAAAACAGCAGCAGTGACTGCCGCGCAAGCGACGCTGACTCGCCCGCCATCCAACACTCTGCCTTTCTCGCTGTCTGATTCATCAAGGACTAGCGCCTTTGCAGCCTCGCCCTGACCCTGGACCCTCGCCCCTCGACCGGCCTGCCGGCTCGCCCTTCGCTCTGGAGTTTATCCACATGGCCTCCAAGACTGATCATCCGTCTGCTTGTGTGTCGTCAGACGCTTCAATGCCGAGCTCTTCCACCCAGCTCTCTCCTGCGCTGCGCCGCTGGCGAGCGCCCGGGCCTGGCGACTCGCATCTGCCGGCCCGCATTGCCAAGGCGCGCTTTCCGGCCTTGAGCGCCCAACTGCTGGCGCATGCCGCGCGCATTGCAGCAGAACGCGAGCGCGGCGAGATTCTCGACTATGCCTGTGCCATGAGTGCGGTGCCGACAGTGATTCAGGAGATCTGGCTGGCCAGTGGTGAGCTTGAGACATTCGCATTACGCGAAGGCATCCAGATCGAGAGCCTGGCGGAGCTGCTGGGTGAGCACACTCCGCCTGACAACCCCGCCACCGCTGCACAAAGTGGCGAGCCAGCGCGGGTCGTGAGGCCCCTTGATACTTTCGACTGGCTGCATCTGGCGCTGGAGCAGCTGTTGCAGATACATCAGGATAAGCAACGTTTACACTCAGACTGATGTATCTCGGCGCCAAAACTCGTATGGTGAGAGAGAGGCTCGGCCTGTCGTCGATCAAGATGGCGCGCGAGCCTCGAGCACGACTGTCATATGCACGACTGGAACGCATTTCTGGTACGAGCAACAAGGCACGACATCAAGCACAGCACGCGGAGCAGAACATCACGATCGATCATTGAAAACGACCAGCCGAGGAGGTTCACATGAAGGTCTACAAACCTGAATGGCGTTGCACGCTCGACGTGACGGAAGGCCCCGACCCCACCGCCCGCTGGAAAACACGGCTTGCCTGGCGCTTGCGCGCCCTCGCCGACCGCTTTGATGGCGGTAGTCGTACGATGAAGATTGACTGCAATGTCACCCCGGCGCTCACCCGCGAAGAGGTCGACACCTGCCTGGGCAAGGGCTTCGCCCTCAGCCAGAACCTGATGCTGCAACTGGCCAACCACAGCGCCTGCGAAGATGTCCTACGCGACGCCAAGGCCGAGCTCTACGAAGAAGAGCAACACCCGATGTAACGGTCTGATCTCAGTAGAACCCCGCAGATCAACCCATCGGTGAACGTAGTCCGCAAGACGCATGAAAAAGCCCTCCCGGCGATGCCGGGAGGGCTTTTATTCTGTAATATACCAACTAAATATAGGGCGGATGCAGGCTCTGAGTGCAACACCCTATTGAATTGAGGGTGGTGCTTCATTGTGCTTTGCCATCAGTTCATTCATCACCTCGATAGGGCATTTGAAGTCAAAGCGTTTTCGAGGCCGCATATTCAGCTCGAAGGCAATGGCATCCAGCTCTTCCTGACTGGTCAGTGACAGATCCGTTCCCTTAGGAAGATACTGACGAATCAGCCCATTGATATTCTCGTTGCTGCCTCTTTGCCAAGGGCTATGGGGGTCACAGAAGTAGATAGCGACGCCTGTGTTCTGCGTGATAGCGGCATGCCTGGCCATCTCCCGTCCTTGGTCATACGTCAGGGTTTTTCGTGCTGCCAATGGCATTCTGTTCAGCGCGGCACTGAAGCCCTCTACGGCTGAGGTCGCAGTCGCATCATGCATCTTTGCCAGTATCAAGTATCCGCTACTGAGCTCTACAAGAGTGCCAATCGCTGAGGCATTGCCTTTGCCCTTGATTAGATCGCCTTCCCAATGCCCAGGCATCTCGCGCTTGTCCACCTCGGGCGGACGAAGGTGAATGCTGACCATGTCGGGGATCTGACCTCGCCGGTCCGTCTCACCACGCCGAGGCTTACGCGTACTTTTGCCTTGCCGCAGGCAATGGATGAGCTCTTTGCGCAGTTGCCCAACCGGCAGCGCATAGATGGCGGTGTAAATCGTCTCGCGACAGACGTAGGCGTCTTCAAGCTTGGGTAAATTCATGTGTCGAAGCTTGCCGGCGATCTGCTCAGGAGACAAGTAGCGGCGAAGAAGGTACTCGACAAGCCTGAACCGCTCACTACCGATGGCAAGCTTTCGCTTGGGCCGGCAAAAACGCCGACGTTTGAGTCGCGACGTTTGCGCGCGTTCAGCTCGGTAGTCGTTGTTCGGCTCACTATTTCGGCGAATTTCGCGGCTGATAGTGGAGGGAGAACGACTCAGACATCGAGCAATGGCTCGGAGGCTCAGGCCTTGAGAGAGACAAACCTGGATAGTGGCACGATCAGTAATGCTGAGTTCTGAGTATGACATGAGCGCAATACCTTACAGGGAAACTCAGGTATTGCACTCAGAATCTGCGGCCAAGTAGTTAAAAATAAGCACAAGCGTTAGGCAATAAAAATTTATTCAATCAACTGATATAAAATACTTTATTAAATCATAAGCAGCACTAGACGCTACTGCCATACTAACCCCACCAAGCAAACCAACTACCGACCAAAATATAGATCGTGTATTCCTGTTTTTAAATGACTTAATTATCTTTGCATCTCCTTTATTTATTTTCAAATAAGATAATGAAAGATAGCTATCAATCGAAACTTCCAACTTTTTAAAACATAGGTCGGCCAACGAACTAACAACATAAAAAACAGACCCATACAACACAATGAATTTGAGAACTTCATTTCCTGAAACTGTCTCAACCTCGATTGCATTAGATACAAAAAAACCAAGAAGCGCTATAACTAGCAGATGACTAAACCTAGATATAAGATGAGAAATACGTTTAAGATGAACTATAAACTTAACCTCTGGAGATTCATCGCAACCTTTCACCCACTCATCAAACATTGCGACGAAATGCCTTGCTTTCACATAGTCACTATACTCAACATTAATTTTAGCAGTTCTAGTAACTATATTAGATAAAATTGCAGAAGATATAAATGGTGGCGCTTCCTTCTCGAACTGAGTAAGATCGGCTATTCTAGATCTAATGCTTATAGTGACCTTATATGCCTCTAAATCACCTGACACTGAGTCAGAGCTCGAGAACTTATAAGTAATCCTCACTTCAGTGGTTGGACTAGGACTGGTTAAGTTATGACACTTAAAATCTTCGAAAGATTTAAATCTTTCAGCCTCCCCTTCATGATGACTAACTACCAACTCCATAATAATAGAGTCTCTGTAAGGTCTAGCCGAGCGTATGCATTGTACTGCTTTATTATGCACTTCCTCTACATCTTCGATTTCAACCAGTATATTATTTTTATATGTCTTTGATATCTCCTGACTTCTTTCATTAACCTTCTTGTGCATTCTAAAGTATAAATCAAGTTCTGCGTCATTCAATACAGGCATATCACCATCTTCGTCATAACCACCTTGTACTTCTATGACATCGCTCATAACCCCGTCCTTGAGTAATTAACTTGGTCCATTATAATTTATCCCGCCTCCAACATGGTTAGAAAGCAAAGGCAGCAAGAGTCAAACAAACTTCTATATCGTCGACGAACATCTATAGCTAAAACCAACAAAAAAATCAATCAAACTTATACCCTTCTAGATCAATAAGTTTAGTCAAAAGCGCAAAGATGCTGTGCTTTTCGTGGACAAGAACAGTGTAGACTAAAAACTATCTCTACATTTGTTATCATCTATAGTAATTTTCGGTAAAAATGTATATTTGAACCTTACATTAGACTTAAACATTCCAACAATCGCAACCACGGCGGAGTGTGCCATGTACCTACTTTGCCGCTTCCATGTCGAATAGAGCCAAAGGCTACTCTTCGCTCATCCTATACAATGCCCTCATCGACCCCTCCCCCCAACGTCAGGCCTTCCATGTCCATTTCCGCGCGTCCTTCCAAGCTGAGCCTGCCTCAGGTCAATCCCGGTGTGACGACGGTACTGGAGTATCTGCTGCTCAAGTTTCCGGCGATTGCCGAGTCACGCTGGCGCGAGCGCATGGCCGAGGGCAAGGTGCATCGCGATGATGGATCGCGGATTACGCCTGAGTCGCCCTACCAGCCACATCTGCGCGTGTTCTATTACCGCGAGGTGGCAAGCGAGCCAAACATTCCCTTCGCGGAGCGGATTCTCTATCAGGATGAGCACATTCTGGTGGCCTACAAGCCGCACTTTTTGCCGGTGACGCCCGGCGGCCTGTACGTGAACGAGTGCCTGCAGCAGCGACTGCGCAAGCGCACCGGGATAGAGGCGCTACAGGCGGTGCATCGGCTGGATAGAGTCACGGCGGGGCTGGTGCTGTGCTCCGTCAATCCCGACACGCGCCCCCTCTACCATCAGCTGTTCAAGTCACGAAATATCCACAAGACCTATCAGGCCATCGCCGAGACACACAGCGATGAATCCCTAGTGGGCCAGCAGTGGGAGGTGAAGAATCGTCTTGAGCAGAGCGAGCAACGCTTCCGCATTCATGTCACCGACGGCGCGGCCAACAGCCACTCGGTGATTCGCTGCGTGCAGCAGACAGACCGCCAGGCATTGTTCGAGCTGCACCCTGTTACCGGCAGAACCCACCAGCTACGCGTGCATATGCAGACGCTGGGCTGGCCGATTCTGAATGACCGCTATTACCCCGTGCTGCAACCGCTCTCGCCGGATGACTACGCGCGCCCCTTGCAACTGCTCTCCAAGGGATTCGAGTTCATTGATCCTGTCACCGGCGAGGAAAGACGCTTCGAATACGACGGTGACCTGACACTGGCGTGAGCCGTGGCATGGCCCGTGGTTGTCGTCGCCAGCCGACGCACAGGCCACGGCATGTGCACAAAGAAATCATCTGGCGAAGGCTTCCTGCTCGACGTCAGGCGGGCTAAGGTTTTCCTCCTGTCCCCGGAAAATAGGCCCATCGATGTCCCGACGTCTCGCAGTGACCGGAGGAGCCGCGCTGGCCGCGCTCCTGTCCTTCCCCGTCCTCGCACAACAAGGGCACGACGGGCCGCCGCCCGATCACGATGGCCCGCCGCCGATGTCAGCGGAAGACCAGGCCCTGAGCGAGGCGCTGCGCGCGCGCATGGGCGATACCAGCACCCAGATGCAGAGCGTGCCCATCCCCGAGAGCGCCGCCGAGTGCGGCGACACGCCAGGTTATGAGCGCATGCTGTGCCTGATTGATCTGCTCAAGGCGGATATCTCCGACGATGACATCCTGCAGAACCTGCAGCATGACTACTCCCTCGCTGAGGCCGAGAACTGGAGCAATCTGCCCGCTGGCGCCTTCCCGAAACGCCCTGGCGTGCTGCTGGGCGAGCTGAATATCAAGCAGCGCGGCCTCGTCAAAGCCATCATGCTGGAAGCCACCGGCCACGCGCCCGATGAAGGCTTCGACGAGATGCTCCAGACGCTCAACGCCGATGACCACATCAACACCGTCAGCACCGACTACAAGGCCGGTTACTCCTCCTACAACACCAAGTTCGCCTTCCTCGGCACGCCCGGCGAGACCGGCACCTGGGAGCTGTACTACGGCGGCCACCACATGGCCTTCGCCAACACCTACACCGACGGCAAGCTGGCCGGTGCCACGCCCTCCTTCCGTGGCGTGGAACCCTTCCCCTATTTCGAGATGAACGGGCGCGTGAACGAGCCACTGACCCAGGAACGCGATGCCTTCGCCACCCTGTTGAGCTCGCTCTCCGATGATCAGAAGGCCAAGGCCACGCTGGAAGGCACCTACCGCGACATCCTCGCTGGCCCTCAGGCCGACGATGCCATCCCCGAAAGCTATGAAGGCCTGCCGGTCTCCGAGTTGGATGATGACCAGCAAGCGCTGCTGCTGACGGCCATCGAGACCTACGTGGACGATATCTCCGCCCCCGAAGCCGCGGCCTACATGGAGAAGTACACCTCCGAGCTTCCCGAGACCTATCTCGGCTTCTCCGGCACGCCGCAGGTCAGCGCCGAAAACGATTATGTGCGGATACACGGCCCGTCGCTGTGGATCGAATTCTCGTTGCAGTCCAACAAGTCCACCGACAAGGTCGGCAACCATCCGCACTCGGTATGGCGTGACCGCACCGACGACTACGGCGGCCAGAGCGAATGACCCGTAGCTCGCCGTGGCGCGCGGTGCTGCTCACGCTCGCGGTGATGATCGGCGGTAATGCCCTGGGAATCAGCGGCATGGGAATCATCCAGTCGGCTCACGCCCATGCCCTGCCCGGCAGCACGCTCATCTTCCAGCAGCAGCCGCAGCATACGCTCAAGCTCACTCTCCAGTTCCCGCGTGAAGACCTGCTGATCGCCGCGCCGGAACTGGCAGCGCTTGGTGACGCCAAGCCTGATGCTCCCTTGGCGCAGACGCTGACAGATCAGCTCGGCGACTATCTCAGTCAGCACCTGGCGCTCTCCAAGGACGGCGACACGCTACCGCTGACGCTCACCGAAGCGCATCTCACCTCTACCTATCAGCCACAACTCGGCGACTACCTGCTGGTCGTCACCCAGTGGAACCTGAGCCACGAAGGCGCCTTACCCGACTCATTGCTGCTGAAATACGACGCCGTGATGCACGAAGTTCGCAATCACCGCGCCGAAGTCGAATGGCAAACACCCGCAGGCGACACCCGCCTGTTGGCAGACTTCGGCTTCTTCCACTCCGCCCACGGCATACGGCTCGATCTACGCAAGGCCAGGCAGGCACCAGCCAAGCAGGAGTGAACCGAGCTGGAGTAAACAAGGCGGTTTGCGTTTCCTGAATCGCGCCCACAAAAAAGCCCTTCCGGCCAATGGCCAGAAGGGCTTTTTGCTTGCTGCGTTCTCGTCTCGATCAGTTCAAGAGACCGTCTCGACAGAACGCTGCGTCAGCTCAGCGAGGGGTGATCGTCAGGCGATCATTCCCACTCGATGGTGGCCGGCGGCTTGCTGCTGACGTCATAGGTGACGCGCGAGACGTGCTCCAGCTCGTTGATGATGCGGTTGGAGACCTTCTCCAGCAGCTCATACGGCAGGTGCGCCCAGCGGGCAGTCATGAAGTCGACGGTCTCGACGGCACGAATGGCGATGACCCACTCGTAACGACGGCCATCGCCGACGACGCCGACGGACTTGACCGGCAGGAAGACGGCGAACGCCTGGCTGGTCTTGTGGTACCAGTCGAAGTTGTGCAGTTCTTCGATGAAGATGGCGTCGGCTTCACGCAGGATATCCGCGTATTCCTTCTTCACTTCACCGAGGATACGCACGCCCAGACCCGGCCCCGGGAAGGGGTGACGGTAGACCATGTCGTAGGGCAGGCCGAGTTCGAGGCCGACCTTGCGGACTTCGTCCTTGAACAGTTCGCGCAGCGGCTCGACCAGTTCCATCTTCATGTCGTCCGGCAGGCCGCCGACATTGTGGTGGGACTTGATGACGTGGGACTTGCCGGTCTTGCTGGCAGCGGATTCGATCACGTCCGGGTAGATGGTGCCCTGGGCGAGGAAGTCGACATCCTTGAGCTTGGCAGCTTCGGCATCGAACACTTCGATGAAGGTGTTGCCGATGGCCTTGCGCTTGGCTTCCGGGTCGCTGACGCCAGCCAGCTTGCCGAGGAAGAGGTCTTCGGCGTCAACACGGATGACCTTCACGCCCATGTGGCGGGAGAAGGTTTCCATGACCTGGTCGCCTTCCTTCTTGCGCAGCAGGCCGTTGTCGACGAAGACGCAGGTCAGCTGGTCGCCGATGGCCTTGTGCAGCAGCGCCGCGACCACGGAGGAGTCGACACCGCCGGACAGGCCGAGCAGCACCTTGCGGTCGCCGACCTGAGCGCGAACGCGATCCGTGAGGTCTTCGATGATCTTGGCCGGAGTCCACAGACGCTCGGACTGGCAGATCTCGATCACGAAGTGCTCGAGGATGCGCTGGCCCTGCAGGGTGTGGGTGACTTCCGGGTGGAACTGCACGCCGTAGAACTGCTTCTCTTCCCACGCCATGGCGGCGATCGGGCAGCTCGGGGTGGAGGCGGTGACGGTGAAGGTCTCCGGGACCTTCGCGACCTTGTCACCGTGGCTCATCCAGACGTCGAGCAGCGGGCGGCCTTCGTCGTCCAGGTGGTCCTTGATGTCCTTGAACAGCGCGGACTCACCGTCGACACGAATCTGGGCATAGCCGAATTCGCGCACGTTGGAGCCTTCGACCTTGCCGCCGAGCTGCTCGGCCATGGTCTGCATGCCGTAACAGATGCCGAACACCGGCAGACCCATCTCGAACACGCACTCAGGCGCACGCGGCGAGTCCAGCTCGGTGACGGATTCCGGGCCACCGGCCAGGATGATGCCGTTGGGGTTGTACTCGCGGATCTCTTCTTCGGTGATGTCGAAGGCACGCACCTCGGAGAACACGCCCAGCTCACGCACGCGACGCGCGATCAGCTGTGTGTACTGGGAACCGAAATCGAGGATCAGGATCTTGTGGGAATGGATGTCTTGCATCTTCAGTCTCTCATTGGGGAGTCGTGAGACCCGCTTCGGAGCTGCGAGGGAGCGCAGGGCCGAAACAATCTGGCGTCGAGGGTAGCCGATACCGAAAGTTCGTTCGACCCAAGCAAAGCGGGAACCCGTGTTGGGCTCCCGCTTTGCGTCGCGCTTCGCTATGTATCAGTCGCGCCGATAGTTGGGCGCTTCCTTGGTGATCTGCACGTCGTGGACGTGGGATTCGGCGAAGCCGGCACCGGTGATCTGCACGAATTGCGGCACGGTGCGCATCTCTTCGATGGTCTGGCTACCGGTGTAGCCCATGGAGGCACGCAGGCCGCCCATCAGCTGGTGCACGATGGCGCTCATCATGCCCTTGTAGGGCACGCGGCCTTCGATGCCTTCCGGTACCAGCTTCTCGACGCCGGCATTCTTGTCCTGGAAGTAACGGTCGCTGGAACCCTGGGTCTGGGACATGGCGCCCATGGAACCCATGCCGCGATACGCCTTGTAGGTACGACCCTGGAACAGCTCGACTTCGCCCGGGGCTTCTTCCGTCCCGGCGAGCAGACCGCCGATCATGACGATGCTGGCGCCTGCGGCGATGGCCTTGGCGATGTCACCGGAGAAGCGGATACCGCCATCGGCGATGACCGGCACGTCGTACTTGGCCATGGCGGCCGCGACGTTGGCGACGGCGCTCATCTGCGGCACACCGACACCGGCGACGATACGCGTGGTGCAGATGGAACCCGGGCCGATGCCGACCTTGACGCCGTCTGCGCCGGCTTCTGCCAGGGCGATGGCGGCTTCAGCGGTCGCGATGTTGCCACCGATGACCTGAATCTTCGGGTGATGCTCCTTGACCCAGGCGACACGGTCGATCACGCCCTTGGAGTGACCGTGAGCGGTGTCGACGACAATGACGTCAACGCCGGCTTCGGCCAGTGCAGCGACGCGGTCCGGGGTTTCCGGGCCGGTGCCGACGGCGGCGCCGACCAGCAGGCTGCCGTTGCTGTCCTTCGCCGCGTTCGGGTAGGTCTTGACCTTCTCGATGTCGCGAACGGTGACGAGGCCGCGCAGGCGGAATTCGTCATCGACGATCGGCATCTTCTCGATGCGGCTTTCCTGCAGCTTGGCCTTGATCTGGTCCAGCGGCGTGCCTTCCAGCACGGTGACCAGCTTCTCGCGGCCGGTCATGATGCCGGCGACGGTATCGCTGAAGTCAGGCTGGAAGCGCATGTCGCGACCGGTCACGATGCCGACCAGGTATTCGCCCTCGACCACCGGGAAGCCGGAGTAGCCATGCTCCTCGGACATTGCCAGCAGATCCTGGATCTTGGCCTTCGGGCTGACAGTGACCGGGTCACGCACGATGACGCTTTCGTGCTTCTTGACCTTGCGGACTTCCGCGGCCTGCTGGGCGATGCTCATGCTCTTGTGGATGATGCCGACACCACCTTCCTGCGCCATGGCGATGGCCAGGCGAGCTTCGGTGACGGTATCCATCGCAGAGGAGATAAGCGGGATATTGACGCTGATGTCGCGTGTGAGACGTGATCTCAGGCTGACGTCCTTGGGGAGGACCTCGGAGTAGCCGGGGACGAGAAGAACGTCATCAAACGTCAGAGCTTCTTGCGCTATACGTAGCATGTCGAACGCCCAGTAGCAGTTTATGAGGGATGCGCGAAAGCCGCAGTGCAGGGCCCGATGGACAGGCGCCATGACTACGGTTCTAGCGGTTGCTGCGAGGTAATCACCCATGATAACCCATTCGCCCCGCCCGAGACAAACGTCGCAGGCTATCAAACTCGCAACTTCACGTCCCGACGACACTAACCATCTGGTCAACTAAAGCCACGGATGGCGCGGCCTGCGGGCTGGCGGGCGGTGAGCCACCTTGCCAGAGCCGAGCCTCGCTGGGTGCTGGCCAGCGCATCCCGAGGATCGCTTTGATCGTCTCTCGCTTCTCGCCTGTGGCATCATTGTCTTGTTCTCTTCACAAGCTTCAATAGTCGCCCTCACTCAAGCTTCCGTCAGCTCCAGCACAAGGAATGTCGCGTGTTCGAAACCTCGTCTGCCGCCAACGCCATCAGCGTGACCCAGCTCAACCGCGAGGCCAAGGGCCTGCTGGAGCGAGGCATGGGGGAGCTCTGGATCGAGGGGGAGATCTCGGGCTTTTCGCAGCCGCGCTCCGGCCACTGCTACTTCACGCTCAAGGATGACAACGCCCAGGTGCGCTGTGCGCTGTTCAAGAGCCGCGCCCAGTTTCTGCGCGTGAAGCCCAGGGATGGCGATCGGGTGCGGGTGCGCGCCAAGGTGTCGCTGTTCGAGGCGCGTGGCGACTATCAGTTGATCGTCGAGGCGTTGCAGCAGGCGGGGCTGGGGGAGTGGCTGGCGCGACTGGCACGCTTGAGAGAACAACTGGCGGCCGAGGGCGTGTTCGCCAATCAGCGCGCCCTGCCCCATCCGCCGCGCCATCTGGGCGTGATCACCTCCGCGACCGGCGCCGCGCTGCAGGATGTTATCGCGGTGACGCGCAAGCGCTGGCCACAGGCGCATCTGAGCGTGTTGCCGGTCGCCGTGCAGGGGCCGCAGGCGGTGCCGCAACTGATTCGCGCGGTGGCGATGGCCAATCGCGACAGCGACTGTGATGCGCTGCTGATCACACGCGGCGGCGGCAGCCTGGAAGACCTGTGGGCCTTCAATGACCAGCATCTGGCGCGCGCCATCTTCCACTCGCGCCTGCCGGTGGTGGCCGCCATCGGCCACGAGACCGATACCACCCTGGCGGAACTGGCCGCCGACCTGCGCGCGCCGACGCCCTCCGCTGCAGCCGAGGCGCTGTACCCGGACCAACGCGCCCAGGTGCAGCAACTGACCGCCCTCAAGCAGCGCCTGTGGCGCGCGCAGCGTGCCCGCCTCGATCAGGCGGCGCAGCGGCTGGATCATGCCCGCTCGCGCCTGCGTCATCCGGCCCGTGAGCTGGAAACCCAGCGCCAGCGTGCCCGCGAGCTGGAACGCCGCCTGCACACCGCAGTGCGCATGCGCATGACCAGTGAGCAGCAGAAGGCCGACCAGCTGACCCGCCGCCTGCAGCAGGCCAGTCCCGCGCGCGACATCCAGCGCCATCGTCAGCAACTGGCGATGCTGACCCCGCGCCTCAACAACGCCCTGCCACGCCGCCTGGCCGCTGATCGTGAGCGCCTGGAAGGCGCGATGCGCGCGCTGAATGCAGTCAGTCCGCTCAATGTGCTCAACCGTGGCTACGCCATCGTCGAACGCGTCGGCAGCGGCCAGACGCAGTCACCCGGCGACAGCAAGGTGATTCGCGCCGCCCACCAGACCCAACCCGGCGAGATGCTCTCGATCCGCCTCGGCGAAGGCCGCCTGGCCGTCGAGGTCAAACGCCGCTACAAGCCGCGCCCCTGAGCCCTGTCTTGCCTCGGACTGACGAGAACAAGACGAGAACAAGACGAAAAAAGCCCCGCTACCTGAACCGGTAACGGGGCTTTTTCTTGGGCGCTTTACGTCCGACACACCGGGCCACTTTTGGCCTTACGACCTTCGCGTGGCGCCGGGCCGCTTTTGACCTCATGCCCTTCACGTGGCTTCGGACGCGTTAGATCAAAAATCAGGCGGACCCTGCTCGGCGCCCGGCTTGAACACGCCCGGCTCCAGATCATGTCGTCCCAGCAGCTTGTAGAAGTCGGTGCGGTTACGCCCGGCGATACGCGCCGCCTGGGTCACGTTGCCTTCGGTGATCTTCAGCACCTTGATCAGGTAGCTGCGCTCGAAGCCGGCACGCGCCTCGGAGAAGGACGGCAAGGCGTTCTCTTCCGCGGCCAGCGCCTGGGAGACCAGCGCTTCCGGAATCATCGAGGAGCTGGTCAGGGCGACGCACTGCTCGACCACGTTGACCAGCTGACGCACGTTGCCCGGCCAGGCACTGGAGGCCAGCAGGTTGAGCGCTTCCGGCGAGAAGCCCTTCACGAACGGCTTGTGGCGCGCGGCGGCCTGGCTGATCAGATACTTGGCCAGCAGTGGCACATCCTCGGCACGCTCGCGCAGGGCGGGCAGCTTCAGGTTGACCACGTTGAGGCGGTAGTAGAGGTCTTCGCGGAAGTCGCCGTCATGCATCGCCTTGTCGAGATTGCGGTGCGTGGCGGAGATGATGCGCACATCGATGGGCACCGAGGTGGTGGAGCCCAGCGGGCGAATCTGACGCTCCTGCAGGGCACGCAGCAGCTTGACCTGCAGCGCCAGCGGCATGTCGCCGATCTCGTCGAGGAACAGGGTGCCGCCGTCCGCCGCCTGGAACAGGCCCTGGTGGGCACTGACCGCGCCGGTGAACGAGCCCTTGGCGTGACCGAACAGCTCGCTTTCCAGCAGCTGCTCCGGCAGCGCGCCACAGTTGATGGCGACGAAGGGACGCGAGGCGCGCGGGCTGGCGTTGTGGATGGCCTTGGCCATCAGCTCCTTGCCCGAACCGGACGGACCGGTGACCAGCACGCTGACATCGGATGCCGCCACCATGCGCGCCTGCTCGAGAATCTGCTCCATCTGCGGGGAGCGAGTGATGATGCCAGCGCGCCAGGCATCGTCACCCTCCTTTACGGGCGGCGCCTGGGCCAGCGCCTCATCGATGGCGGCGAACAGCTCGTCCTTGTCGACCGGCTTGGTCAGGAAGCTGAACACGCCCTGACGGGTGGCACTGACGGCATCAGGGATGGAGCCGTGTGCGGTCAGCAGGATAACGGGCATGCCCGGCTGACGCTTCTGCAGTTCACCGAACAGGGCCATGCCATCCATTTCATCCATGCGCAGGTCGGACAGGACCAGGTCTGGACGTGCGGCTTCGAGACGGCTGAGCGCCTCGCGGCCACTGCTGGCCGTCGTGACCTTGAAGCCACGGCTTTCGAGACGCATGCCGAGCAGCTTGAGCAGGCTCGCATCATCATCGACGAGCAGAATATGCGCTTGTGCGTATTTCACACTAACTCTCCTTGCGACACCCGAGGGCCTGGGACATCGACGTCGGGGCCGCACAGTCTTGCGTCATGCAATCGCGGGGATTGAGTGACAGGGTCGTGGCCAGAGTCTGCCGCTGAGGGTTCAGGGCGTGCTCTGGCGGCGCGAATTGATCGATTCTTCGATGGCCGTCAAGGCTTCCAGCTTCTTGGTCAGCTGGGCGTTCTCGGCGCTGAGCTTGCGACGGGCACCGTCATTCTTGTCACGCTCGGCGATCAGACCGCGACGCTCCTCGAGGCCATTGAGCCACTGACGAAGCAGCGGCTGCAGGCGGCTCGGGGCAGTGGGCAGGTCCGCCTTGTAGAGGTCGGAGGCCAGCTCCCAGTCCGATTCATCGCCCCAGCTGAGCACGATGGCACGCGCGAGACGACGGTCGTGGCGGTTGCCTTCCAGCTGCAACAGGGTGCTTTCACGCCAGCCGCTGTTGCCACGCTGGGCCTGCAGCGCGAAGGCGACCCATTCATCCAGCAGGCAGTCCTCGCCGGTGAAGTCCGGCAGGTCGCCGGCGCCGTAGCAGCTCTCCCGCACACTCGGGCTGACCACTTCCGGCTCGCTGCCCGGCATGGTGATATTGGTCAGGGCGCCACAGGCGCTAAGCGTACTGAGCAACACGCCTGCAGCCAGGCGCATCAGTAGTCGTTGACCCTTCATCACTTCAGTTCCTTGCGTGCTTGATGGCGTTCAATGACGCCATTTCATGTGGTGTGGACTGCTGATCCGCTCCGGCGGCATCCCTGTCTGCCTGCGGTTCATGCTCGCCGCCTTCCCCTGACGTCAGCGAGCGACTCGGTGTCGGCAATGTCAGCCGGAAGCAGACATCCGCCTTGGGGTCATCCACCAGCGCCAATTGACCATATTGGGCGCGGGCGCTGTCAGCGGCAACCGAGAGACCGATGCCCGAGCCCTTGAGCGGGCCCTTGCGCTTCACCGCGCCCTGATAGAAGGGCTTGAACAGGTGGTCACGGTCCTGGGCGGCGATGGGTTCACCGCTGTTGGCGACTTCGATGATCAGCTTGCGACGCTCCTTGCGGGCTCTCAACCACAGGTCGCCACTGTCTTCGCCGTAGGCGATGGCATTGGAGATCAGGTTGTCGAGAATCCGCCCGGTACGCGGCCTGTCCGCCTCCCAACTGAGGCTGGCAGGCGGAAGATGCACGCGCATGCCCTTCTTTTCCAGTGCCAGGCGATGTTTTGCCAGCACTTCCTTGAACACTTCATGCACATCGAAGCGGCTCTGTTCGAGGCCCTGATTGTGCTGCAGCAGATTGTAGTCGAGGAGTTGCTCGATCAGCTTCTGCAATTCCTTGCTGGAGTCATCCAGCAGGCCAAGAATCTCGGTCTGGTGCGGACTCAGCGGCCCGGCGACCTCGTCGATCAGCAGGCCGGTGCCTTCACGGATGCTGGCCAGCGGGGTCTTGAGCTCATGCGACATGTGACGCAGGAACTGCTGCTTCTGCTCCTCGAGCTCATCCAGACGCGTCGACAGCCAGTTGAGACGCTCGCCCAGCTGCACCAGCTCCGCCGGCCCCTTGATGACGATGGGTCGCTCGCTGTCGGTGCCGCTGCCCAGGCCATTGATGCGGCGTTCCAGCTGCCGGATGGGACGGATGATCAGCCAGGTGAAGAACAGCATCAACAGCAGACTGATGGAGACCAGCGCGGCGGTCTGCCACCACAGCTGATTCTTGACCTGGGAGGCGCGGGCGCGGATGCCTTCGATACGCGCATCGACGAGTTCACGCGTGGAGTTGAGCAGGCCGCTGGCCTGGATCGAGAAGGGCCCGAAGTCTTCCAGATGGCGACTGACCTGATCGACGCTCATCTCGGGCATGCGCTCGAGCTGTGACAGCGTCGCCTTCAATTCGCTGACGCGGGGGTCGCCCTCGCCCAACAGGCGCGCCTGCTCATCCAGCAAGGTGCGGAAGCTGTTGGCCTTGTCGGCGTAGATCTTCATCAGATCAGGATTTTCCAGCACGGCGTACTGGCGGGCGCTACGCTCCATCTCGACGGCGAGATTGGTCAGCGTGCGGGCGCGGCGGGTCTGGTCGACGGCCTGGCGGGCACTGACATCCGCCAGTTCCGACAACTCCGACAGCGCCTGCCCTGCTTGAAACATGAGCACGGCAATCGGCAGCATCACCACCAGAAATGCCATCAGAACCAGCTGCGGCAGCGAGCGGGGACGCCAGCGTCGTGACACTGTGGAGGCCATGGAAAGAACTCTATGCAAGAAAGGGGTGGTCATCATCGAATCACGTCTTCCTAGAATACCAGAGTTCACCAGCGTCCATCGCGGTTGCCAGTTCGTTAATAAATATGACTCTTATTCAAATCACTACGCCGCCACGAGACAAACCGCCCCATTGGCAACGTTTCGCATGAAATTGTTGGCCATTCAGCGCTAGACGCACAAAAAAAGAGGGCCGGCATAGCCGGCCCCAAGTACGCAGGGAACTGAAGGGTCAGTCATCACGTGGTGCCTCTGGTACCTGGAGACCAGAGGCACCACGTGATTGGCGGGTCTGACAGGTGGTCTGCCTGTCAGTCCCGGGAGAAAAGAACGTCACCTGGTGGTCGTTCCAGGTCAGTTGACGTTCACGCCGGACAGCGTCCGCGCTCCCTATCGGATGTGAAGCAGGGGGCAACACATCGCAATGTGGATGATCGAGTCGGATGGCTTGCCGACTTGCCCGCCTCGATCGTCAATTCGGGGATGACGGCAGCCAATCTCTCCGGCTACCGCATCGGTTTCGGGCATCCTTGCCCGGGCGTCCTTGCCCTCAAGATACTGTCCATGCCCACCAGGGGCCGTACCTGTCTCATCGCAACCTGAAGTCACACATCGCGTGGAGCAGACGCTTGGCCTGTCAGCGATCACGGAGCGCACAGGGTAGTGAGTACCGTCATCGCTGGAAGGCCAGAGAAAGGGCCGGTAATGCACCTCATATCTCTTGCTCAAGGTACCTATTGCCAAAGGCGTGCCATAAACGCGAAAACACATTACAAAACAATGACTTGAAAAGATGGTCACGGCGATAGGCATGCCAATGTTGCCCAGGGCGGCACACAGAGTCGTGTTTTACTGGCCGATTCGTCGCGATTTGCCAACACATATACGGAGCATGCTATTTTTCCCTTTTGAATCAATATCTTGAAACGTCTCCTTTGCAAGACAATCCCGCAAGGGGTGGGGAAAAACTGCGACACCTACGCAAGAACACCCGCTGATCAGCCCTCATCGAGGAAGGTCATCAGCGGGTGTTCTCTGGGCGATTCACACTGGCAGGCAAGTGAGGTGTGACTAGAGCGACTTGAGCAATACCTTGGAGTTACGCGCCGAGTTGTAGGCCTCGCGACGCATGGGCGGCAGGTCTTGCAGGCCGGCCGACTCGAAACCGTGCTCGATGAACCAGTGGACGGTATGGGTCGTCAGCGCATACAGACGCTCGACGCCGGCGCGACGCGCGCGCAGCTCGATCTCGGCCAGCAGCTGCTCGCCGCGCTGTCCGCGGCGATAGTCATCATGCACGGCCACGCAGGCCAGTTCGCCCATGGCGGCGTCACGGCTGAGGTGCAGCGCCGCACACCCGATGACCATGCCATCGCGCTCCAGCACCACATAGTCGTCGATCTCATGTTCGAGACGCTCACGCGAGCGGGCCACCAGAATGCCACGCTGCTCCAGCGGCCCCAGCAGTGCCAGCAGGCCACCGACATCCTCGAGCCGCGCCTTGCGCAGCTGCTCGTAGCCCTGACGCGTGATCATGGTGCCGATGCCGTCACGGGTGAACAGCTCGCCCAGCAGGGCATCACGGTCGCGCCAGCTCAACAGGTGAGTGCGCCCGACGCCGCGCCGTGCGGCGCCACAGGCAGCAGCCAGATGGCGCGACAGCTCACTGTCGTCATCGCGGGACGGCGCCATCAGTGCGGCTTCCTCCGGATTGAGCTGACGCAGCAGCTCGCCGTCTTCGCCGAACAGGCCCTCCCCTTCGCCAAGCAGGATCAGCTTGTCAGCGGCCAGCGCCACGGCGGCGTGTTCGGCGACCTCAGCGGCGTCCAGATCGAACACCTCGCCGGTGCTGGAATAGCCCAGCGGCGGCAGCACGACGATGGCCTGCTGCGAGAGCAGCCCCTGGATCGCCTCGCTGCGCACACGGCGCACCTCGCCACCATGCAGGAAGTCGACGCCATGACGCACACCCAGCGGCTTGGCCATCACCAGATTGCCGGAGACGGCGGAGAGCTCCACGCCATGCAGCGGCGTATTGGGCAGCCCCTGGGACAGACTCGCCTCAAGACGCAGACGCAGCGTGGCGACCTGCTGCTCCAGATGGCCGAGAATCTCGCGAGTCACTACCCAGCGGCCCTGATGGCGGTCCGCCTCGATATCGGCAGCTTGCAACGCCTCGGCCACCTGCGGGCGCACCCCGAACACCACCACCAGCTTCACGCCGAGGGTATGCAGCAACGCCAGATCCTGTATCAACTGCGTTCGTCGTGACGAGGACAGGGCATCGCCCTCGATCAGAATGACGAAGGTGCGGCCACGATGGGCATTGATATAGGGAGAGGAGTTGCGAAACCAGTCCGCGAAGGGGAAACGCGTGTTCAAGAGCCAGCTCCGGGCAGGAGAGAGGGAAAATGGCATGTCAGGCATGCCCATGAATCATCATATCAGCGCCGCAGGCTGCACGGCGAGCGGTGCCCCCTGACAACCATGTGTCAGACATGAGAAAGGCGACCGCCCTTCACTGCCCCCGTCACTCTGCCAATGCAAAATCGACGGCTGCAAGCGCATGAATCGCCGTAGTGTCGTAGAGAGGAACATCAGTATCAGCTTGCTCTACCAATAGCGATATCTCGGTACACCCCAGAATTACCGCCTCAGCGCCTTGTTGATACAAGTCCGCAATCACAGCCAGAAATGCCTCGCGGGATTCCTGCTTGATGACGCCCTTGCACAATTCATCATAAATTATCTTATGTACCAGCTGGCGTTCGTCTTCTGCCGGAACGACGACGTCAATACCGAACTTTTCGGCAAGGCGACCTTTATAAAAACCCTGCTCCATGGTGAAACGCGTGCCCAGCAGCCCGACGCTCTTGATGCCGTCGCCGAGCACCTTCGCTGCCGTGGCATCCGCAATATGGATGACAGGGATGGAAATCGCAGTCTCTATCTCTGCGAAGACCTTGTGCATGGTATTCGTGCAGATCACCAGACATTCAGCCCCTCCGGCCTCTACTGCCTTGGCTGACTCTGCAAGGATGTCAGCCGTCCTGTCCCACTCACCCGCATGCTGATAGCTTTCGATGATACTGAAATCCACACTCTGCAAGCAGATCTTCGCGCTATGAAGACCGCCCAGGCGCGCATTGATTTCGCGATTGATAGCGCTGTAATAACTGACGGTGGATTCCCAACTCATTCCTCCCAACAGACCAATAGTCTTCATCAGCGAATCCTTGTCGACAGAGAGATTGAAGCCACGTACAGGTCTGGATGACTACCTACAAGAACGACGATTCAAACCAGCGTAGGCAAGGGAAACACCCCAGTTCATCACATGCTGATCAACATACCGTTCAGACACGAGAAAGGCGACCCGAAGGTCGCCTTTCTCATTTTTCCAATTCAGCTCTGGATCATGCGTCGGCTTAGCCGAACATGCCCTTGAACATGAAGAAGAACAGGATCGACAGGATCGCGCCGGCCGGCAGAGTGATCAGCCAGGACATCACGATGGTGCCGATCACGCGCAGGTTGAGCGCTGCCATGCCGCGTGCCAGACCTACCCCCAGCACCGCACCGACGAGGGTGTGGGTGGTGGAGATCGGCAGGCCGGTGCCGGAGGCCAGCACGACGGTCGAGGCGGCGGCCAGCGTGGCCGCGAAGCCGCGTGACGGCGTCAGCTCGGTAATGCCGGTGCCGACAGTGGCAATGACGCGACGACCATAGGTGACCAGGCCGACGACGATACCGCCGCCACCCAGCACGAGGACCCACCACGGCATGCTCGCCTTGGCGCCGATCTGACCGGCAGAGTCGACGACGCTGATGATGGCCGCCAGCGGACCGACCGCATTGGCCACGTCGTTGGAGCCGTGGGCGAAGGCCATCGCACAGGCGGTGAACATCATCAGCAGGCCGAACACCTTCTCGACGCCGCTGAAGTCGAAGTCGTCACCGGTGGCGCGATTCTTCTCCTTGAGGCGTGAACGCGCGACCTTGCGCTCCATCAGCACGCCGATACCCATCACGATGGCGCCGATGACGACGGCCAGCAGCAGGCTGGATTCGAAGCTCAGGTGCAGGCCGACATGCTTGAGGCCCTTGACCATGGTCACCATCGAGATGATGAAGCCGACCAGGAACATGTACATCGGCACGTAGCGCTTGGCGGCCGCGAACGGGTCTTCGTTGTCGAAGATCAGCGTCTGCACGGACTTGAACAGCACGAAGGCGATGGAGCCCGCCAGCAGCGGCGAGACCAGCCAGGAGGCCGCGATCTGACCGACCTTGGTCCATTCGACGGCATCCACACCCAGACCCGCAGCGGAGAAGCCGACGATGGCGCCGACGATGGAGTGGGTGGTCGAGACCGGCCAGCCCTTCATGGAAGCGATCAGCAGCCAGATACCGGCGGCCAGCAGCGAGGCCAGCATGCCGTAGACCAGGAACTGCGGATTCTCGATCAGCAGTGACGGGTCGATGATGCCCTTGCGGATGGTGTCAGTCACCTCACCACCGGCAAGCCAGGCACCGAGGAATTCGAAGATCACGGCGATGATGATCGCCTGCTTGATGGTGATCGCCTTGGAACCTACCGAGGTTCCCATGGCATTGGCGACGTCATTCGCACCCACACCCCATGCCATGAAGAAACCGAACAGACAGGCAAGAATGACGAGCACATCGCCGTATTGAGCAATGATGGACATAGAAGACTCTTGGACAGATGGCAGGACGTCCTGATGGCGCTCAGCGCGCCATCAGGATCTGCAGTCGGGTACCGACCTTTTCCGCTTGGTCAGCCACATCGCCGACCCAATCGATGATCTTGTAGAGGAAGATCACATCGACGGGCGGGAGGCTGGCTTCCAGCGAGAACAGGGTCTGGCGGATGGCGATCTGCTGTTCGTCGGACTGCTTCTCGAGCTCATGCAGCTCGTTGATCAGCTTGTCGACCAGCTCGCTCATGTTGCGCCCGAAACCGGACTCGACGAGGTCTTCCAGTTCACCCAACGCACGACGCGCCTGGCAGACCGATTCGACCGCAGTCTTGAGATACTCACGCATGGCGGGCACCAGTGCGGTGGGTATCTGCATATGACGACCCAGCATGATCCCGGCGATGTCCTTGGTGACATTCGCGATGGAATCCTGGACATGGATCAGCTCGAGAAGGTCGGAGCGCGAGACCGGCAGGAACAGCGAGTTGGGCAGGTTGAGACGCAGCTGCGTCTTCAACTCGTCCGCTTCACGCTCCAGCCCGCTGATGGTCTTGCGAATGCTGGCTGCCTGCTCCCAATCACCCTGCTCGCAGGCGTCGAAGAAGGTCAGCAAGTGCTGGGCGCACTCGTCGGTCTTGATGATGTGGGTGTGCAGCGCCTTGAAAGGCGAGCGCCCGAACATCGAAGAGAAAGGGTTGGTCGTTACCATAGTGGCCGTCGGCGTTAAGGATTGACGCGCGGAGTGTAGCAAAGCCTTTGTGACGATCACATAACTTTCATCGTAACGTCATGATACCGCCTTGCTGTTGTCATTTACGCAACAACAGCGGCAGTTCGGGGGAACACGAAGGATTCCAGAAGAGAGATTGTCATGTAGCGGCAGGACTCGTGGTCGCTGGCTTTATCCACTGTTCGTAATATAACCAAGGACGTGACGACAGGCAATTGCTGTCACTTCAATGTCATCATGCTGTCATATAAGTGTGATTCGGCCGACAGACCGATATCCCGCATGCCCTTCCGCCCTCCCCGCGCTTGCCTTGCCGCGGGCCAGGCGCGAGCATGAGACACATGAGCCTTCATCACCATGCACCACGCTTGCCGGAGGCTCTGCGGTCCTGGCGCCGCTGTCACCCTCATCCGTCAGCATCTGTCTTCATTCATCCGTACAGGGAGTGCCCATCATGGCGCAGGAAATCGAACTCAAACTGGCACTGTCTCAACCCGTCATTGATCGCGATGCCATTCTGGAGACACTGACGAGCATTGCAGAACTGGCAACGGTCGCCCCCAGGCGGCGCTGGCTGGCCAACACCTACTTCGACACCCCCGAGCATGCGCTGGAGCGCGCGCGCATGGCGCTGCGTCTGCGCCGGAGCGGTGAGGATGCCGACAGTACGGGTGCCCTGCGCCAGACGCTCAAGACCAGCGGCGAGAGCCATGGCGGACTGCATTCACGCGGCGAATGGGAGTGGGAGCTGCCCAAGGGCCAGACCGGCCTCGACCTCGACGGCCTGCGTGACCTGCCGCCCTTGCAGGCGCTGGAAGACGGCGCCCGCGAGCAGCTGCTGAGTGCACTCGCGCCCAGCTTCAGCACCGATTTCGAGCGTCATGCCTGGCAGATCGACGTCAAGGCGACACGCAGCGACGCGAATGTGAGCGACGAGCAGGTCACCGTCGGCGTCGAGATGGCGCTGGACCTGGGCGCGGTGAAGGCCAGTGGTCGCGAAGTGGCCATCCAGGAGATCGAGCTCGAGCTGACCGGCGGCGAAGAACTCGCCCCCGAGGTGAGAGAAGGCGTGCTCTGGCAGCTGGCGGATTCACTGGCCAGCCGCCTGGCACTGCGCCCGGCGGATGCCAGCAAGGCCAAGCGCGGCGCGGCGCTGCGGGATGGCGAATGGCATGAGAAGACGCTGGATACCGCTGACCCCGGCGCGCTGCTGTCCGCCGCCATCGATGCGCTCGATGCCCACGCCGACCGTCAGGCGAAAGACGACCTCAAGTGGCACGCGCATGCGCTGGCCGCCCTGTCGGCCCTTGCATCACGGCTGGCCGCCAGCCAGCATCCCGGCCATATCCATGCGGTGGCGCTGGTCGAGGCGCTGGAAAGCAGCGACGGCGACGCCTCACAGGACTGGGCGACTCGCGACTTCGGCCAGCACAGCCTGTCACTGCTCGCGACGCTGCGCGGCTGAATCTCAGCACGACACTGACTGCCCAGCCGCCAGGCGCTAGACCACTGGCTGATGGACAACGGCCGGGCAGTCACTGAAGGTCACACACTGAGACACCCCCGATACGCCCTGACATTCATCCGGCGTCGTCACGCCCGTCAAGGAAGCCTGCATGCCTGAACGCCAGGGCCCTGCCAATGAATATGGCAGCACGCCGCAAAGCCCCCCAGCGACATCCTCGCACCCCAGTGACTACGAGCCCGCGACGGGCCGCCTGCGCGCGCGGCTGTTCCACTGGATCTTCGAATCCGATACCAAGGCGGCCAAGGCCTTCGATATCGGCCTGATCCTGATGATCTTCGCCAGTGTCGCCGTGGTGATGCTCGACAGCGTGCCCTCGCTGAATGCGCAATACGGCGAGCTGTTCCGCATCATGGAGTGGGGCTTCACGATCATCTTCACGCTGGAATATGCCGTCCGCCTCTACTGCCTGAAGCATCCCGGCACCTGGGCCAAGGGCTTCTACGGCGTGCTCGACCTGCTGTCGATCGCGCCCACCTGGCTGTCGCTGCTGATTCCGGGCGCCCAGGCCCTGCTGGTGGTACGCGTGCTGCGTGTGCTGCGCCTGTTCCGCGTGTTGCGCCTGATGGCCTTCGTCGGCGAGGGCCGCATGCTGGTCGAGGCCATGACGCGCAGCCGGCGCAAGATCCTGCTGTTCTTCATCACCGTGCTCAGCATCGTCACGGTGTTCGGCGCTCTGATCTATCTGATCGAGCCACCCGAGGCCGGCTTCACCTCCATCCCCAAGGCGCTCTACTGGGGCGTGGTGACGCTGACGACGGTGGGCTATGGCGACATCGCGCCCATCACGCCGCTGGGGCAGTTCATCTCGGCGCTGATGATGATTCTCGGCTACTCGATTCTCGCCGTGCCCACCGGGGTGTTCTCGGCCGAGGTCCTCAACGGCCTGCGCATGCAGCAGACCAGCGACGAAGCCTGCCCGGGCTGTGGTCGTGAAGGCCATGATCGCAACGCCAAGTACTGCAAGTTCTGCGGCACCTGGCTGGACGAGGACACCCGCGACCCGCGCGAGCCGGAACCGGAACCGGAGCCTGAGCCGGAACCTGAGACAGAGCCGGATCCCGAATCTGCGCCTGACGCAGAGACGCCATCGGACGATCAGCCAGAACCTCCCGAGAGCGGGCCTCCCGATAGCGGGCCTCCCGATAGCGACCGCAGCTGACGAAGCCGAGAATCACTCAGCACACGACAACTCCTCGGAAATGACAACGCCCCCGCGACCGCAAGGTCCGGGGGCGTCTTCGTATGGCAAGGCGATGTCAGCGCCGTGAAGCGCTACGCTGTCGCGATCACTCAGTGAAGCTCGAGATATCGCCACGTCCTTCGCGCACGATCACCGGCGGCAGCTCGCGCAGGTCCACCACACTGGTGGTCTCGAAGCTGCAGGCGCCGCCGTCGATGACCAGATCCAGCGCGTGTCCGAAGCGCTCGCGAATCTCTTCGGCGTCCGTCATCGGCAGCTCCTCACCAGGCGGAATCAGCGTCACGCTCATCAGCGGTTCGCGATGGGTTTCCAGCAGGGCGTGGGTGATGGCGTGGTCTGGCACGCGCACGCCGATGGAGCGGCGCTTGGGGTGCAGCAGCAGGCGCGGCACTTCGGAAGTCGCCTGCAGGATGAAGGTATAGGCGCCCGGCGTGTGACTCTTGAGCAGGCGGAAGATGGCGTTGTCGACCTTGGCGTAGGTGCCGATTTCCGAGAGGTCAGAACACACCAGGGTGAAGTTGTGCTTGTCGTCCAGCTGACGCAGGCGCTTGATGCGCTCGATGGCCTTCTTCTCGCCCAGATGACAGCCCAGCGCGTAGCCGGAGTCGGTCGGATAGGCAATCACGCCACCCTGCTGGATGATGGCGACGGCCTGATCGATGAGGCGTTTCTGGGGATTTTCGGGATGAATCTGGAAGAACTGTCCCATGCGGTGCTCCTTGCGTCTGGGCGCCAGCCCGGCAGGCGGACTGGCGTCACGGTGATCTCTTGATATCACATGGAGGCAGCGTCGGCCGCAAAAAAGGGCGCGATGCGCGGATGACACCACACGGGCGGCACCTTGGTGCGGGGCGGCGGACTCATGCTGCCGGGCGCCAGCGGGCCGCCGGGGAAGTGGAAGTCACTGCCGACGGAGGCGTAGAGGCCCAGCTCATCCAGCTGACGCGCCAGGTCACGCGCGCGATCGATATTCTGGAAGCCGCTGACCAGCTCCGCGCCTTCACCGCCGGCGGCAATGAAGTCACGCAGCAGCTCGCCACGCTTGGTGCGCGTCAGCTTGTAGCGCATCGGGTGCGCCATCACGGCGATGCCGCCATCGGCACGCACCCAGCCCACCGCCTCTTCCATCTCCGGCCAGTGCGCCTTGACGTCGCCTTTCTGACCCGCGCCCAGGTGCCGCTTGAAGGCGTCCTGCAGGTTGCGTGCAATCCCGGCCTCGACCAGCGCGCGGGCGAAATCCGGGCGTGACAGCGGGCGGTCGCCTGAGCCACTCAGCGTGGCCTGCTCCCGGGCGCGCTCGAAGGCATTCTCGAGCCCGAGCTTTTCCATGCGCGTGGCGATCTCGTGGCTGCGGCGTTCACGCGCCTCGTGCTGCTGCTTGAGACCGGCGCTCAGCGCATCGCCGGCGCCCTCGGGCATCAACGCCACGATGTGGATGGTCTGGTTGCGCCAGCGGACCGACAGCTCACAGCCGGGCAGCAACGAGATTCCCTCGGCGCGGGCGGCCTGCTGGGCCTCGAAGATGCCTTCCATGCTGTCGTGATCGGTCAGTGACATGCGCGACAGACCGCGCCGCGCGGCCAGGGCCACCAGCTCTGTCGGTGCCATGCCGCCATCGGAGGCGGTGGAATGCATGTGCAGGTCGATGTCCGGCACCTCAATATCGGAATCGAAGCGCTCCGGCAGCGGGCGAAACTCGATCGGCTTGCGGGATGTGGAAATCGGCGAAGAGTCGGACAGAACGTCGGACACGGGGAACCTCTCGGGATGAACGTCTGTGCCACGCGATGCCTGAGATGCAGGCGATCCAGCGGGCCAGGCGTCGGGCAGTATTGGCTGCGTTGCGCGCCCGGACACACAGGGGCTTTGTCAGCAGGCAGCAATGGCGGCAGAATGAGCACATGCAGGCAAGGGTGCGCCGCTGGTGTCAGACAGGATACCACTCGCACAGGCCCTTGCCTTCCCGACGGCTGCGTCGTCGTGTTCAGGAGTGCGCATTACCCATGAAGATGTTGCTCGACTTTCTGCCGATCGTGATCTTCTTCGCCGTCTACAAGATGACTGGCGACATGATCATGGCTACCGCCGTGTTGATTCCCGCGACCCTCGCGCAGGTGCTGTACATCTACTGGCGCCACAAGCGCGTCGAGAAGATGCAGCTGGTCACCCTGGCGCTGGTCGTCGTGCTGGGTGGCGCGACCGTGCTGTTCGGCAACAGCTCCTTCATCCAGTGGAAGCCCACCGTGGTCAACTGGCTGTTCGCCGTCGCCTTCCTGCTGTCGCCGCTGTTCGGTGGCAAGCCGCTGGTGGAACGCATGATGGAAAAGGCGATTCAGCTGCCGCGCCCCATCTGGCACCGCCTCAATCTGGCCTGGGTGGTATTCTTCCTCGCCATGGGCGGCCTCAACATCTACGTCTTCAGCCACTATTCGGAAGACATCTGGGTCGATTTCAAGCTGTTCGGCATGCTCGGTCTGACACTGCTGTTCGTCATCGTTCAGGGCGTCTACCTGTCCCGTCACATGGTGCAGGCCCCTCAGGAAGAGAACGCTTCCTCGACCAATTCTCAAAAGGATGATTCGTGATGCTCTACTCCATTGTCTGTCAGGACGTCGAAGGTAGCCTCGAAGCACGCATGGCGGCGCGTCCGCCGCATCTGGCACGTCTGGAAGCGCTGCACGCCGCCGGTCGTCTGGTCATCGCCGGCCCCAACCCGGCCATCGACAGCGAAGCACCGGGCGAAGCCGGCTTCAGCGGCAGCGTCATCATCGCCGAGTTCGATTCCCTCGAAGACGCCCAGAAGTGGGCCGATGCCGATCCCTTCGTCATCGCCGGTGTCTATGAAAGCGCCGAAGTGAAGCCCTTCAAGCAGACCCTGCCCTAGCCCGGCGTCCGACCGGTCATCTGACCGGCGGTTTCTCACAGACGACGGACAGCCTGGCTGTCCGTCGTCTGCATTGCAGGCCTTGCTCTGCCGCTGTCTCGCTGTGCTGCTCTCCCGCTCGACCTCCTGCCAGGAATGCCCGTGAACGATCACCCTTCCTCTCCCCGCCAGCCCGCTCCCGGCCAGTCAGCTCCTGATCAGGCCGCCTCGTCAGCCCGGAAGACTTCGCCGCAGGAAGCCTCGGCCACCGCGGCACGCAAGCCTGCCACGACGCCACCGAGCGCGATCGAGCCGGTCACGGCGCCCGGCGTAGTGCCGAGCGTGCCACTGGCACCACTGGCGGCATTGGAGGAGGCGCAGCTCGAGTGGGACGACACCGCGCCACAGGCCACCGATTACGGCGATGTGTACTTCTCGATCCACGATGGCCGCGCCGAGACCGTGCACGTCTTCCTCGACAGCAATCGTCTGAGCGAGCGTTTCCGTGACTGGCGGGAAGCGCGCACCTTCGTGATCGGCGAGACCGGCTTCGGCACCGGTCTCAACATCCTGTGCGCCGCCCAGCGCTTTCTGGCGACGGCGCCAGCCGAGGCGCGCCTGCATGTCATCTCGGTGGAAAAGCACCCGATGCGCGCCGCGGATCTCGAGCGGGCGCTGTCCGCCTGGCCGGACCTCGCCTCACTGGCAAAGCCGCTGGTCGCTCAATGGCCCGCTGCCGTTCTCGGCGTGCACCGCCTGTGGCTGGATGAGCGCATCACCCTGGACCTGCACTTCGGCGATGCGGTGGAGCGCCTGTCGCGCCTGGAAGGTGGCGTGGATGCCTGGTTCCTCGATGGCTTCTCGCCGTCGAAGAACCCGCAGATGTGGTCACCCGAGCTGTTCGCGGCCATGGCGGGTGTCTCGCGCCCCACGGCGACCTTCGCCACCTTCACCGCCGCGGGCTTCGTGCGGCGTGGCCTGCGCGCAGCAGGCTTCGTGTGGCGCAAGGTGCCCGGCCACGGCATGAAGCGCGAGATGATCTGCGGCGAGCTGGACGAACCGACCGCCGCCGCGCGCGCCGAACTGATGGGGCTTGATGCCTCACCCGCGTCCGGCCATGCCCCCATGAAAGAGCACGCGGTGCGTGGCGCCCTTCATCCGCTGCGTCGTGAGCAGCCCTGGACCCAGCCCTCGCAGCCCGCGCCGATCGCTCGCGAGACGCATGTCGCGGTACTCGGCGCCGGTATCGCTGGCACCAGCTGCGCCGAGGCGCTGGCGCGGCGCGGCGTGAAGGTCACGCTGATCGATGCCGAAGCCCCCGGCGCGCGCGCCTCCGGCAATCGCCAGGGCGCGCTATACGTCAAGCTGGCCGCCGAGACCAACCCCGCCAGTCGCTTCCAACTGGCCGCGCTGCAGTACAGCCGCCGCTGGCTGGCAAGCCTCGACCCCGAGCAGACCCTGTGGTCCGCCAGCGGCGTGCTGCAGCTGGCCACCAGCGAGCGTGAGCGCAAGCGCCAGCAACGCTTCCTCGACAACCACCCGCTGCCCGAGGCGCTGCTCACGCCGGTCAGCGCCAATGAGGCCAGCCGGATCGCCGGCAGCGAGATCGCCTTCGACGGCCTCTACTATCCGATCGCGGGCTGGGTGCGCCCCAGCGCACTCTGCCAGCATCTTGCCGCCACCCCGGGCATCCGCTTCCTGCAGGCGCGCATCGAGGCCATTCAGTCGCTGGGGGCCGAGGAAAGCGGGGCTACTGGCAACGGCGCGCCACGCTGGCAGCTGCAGACCAGCGACGGCACCAGCATTGAAGTCGATCAGCTGATCGTCGCGCTGGGGGAGCAGACTCACCTGCCCGAGCCGCTCGCGCACCTGCCGCTGCAGCCGATTCGCGGCCAGGTCAGCGAGATCACGGTAGCGCCGGAACACGCCGCGCACCTGCCCGCGCTCGACAGCGTGGTGTGCGCCGGTGGCTATGTCTCGCCCTATCAGCGCCACGCCGATGGCAGCGTGACCCTCAGCTTCGGCGCGACCTTCGCCCCACGCGATGAGGATGATGCAGTCCGCGAGGCGGATCACGCCGCCAATGTCGCTGAACTGCGCAGTGCCCTGCCCGCCTTCGTCGCCGCCTGGGAGCAGGCGCGTGGCGTCAGGCTGGAAGACGATGACTGGCAGGGACGTGTCGCCTGGCGCGCCGCCAGCCCGGACAAGAGCCCGCTGGCCGGCCCGGCACCGGACGCCGCGCAATGGCGTGAGGATTACGCCGCCATGGCCTTCGATGCGAAAAAGCGCGTGCCACAGTCGAGCGGCGCCCACCTGCCCGGCCTGTGGCTCTCCACCGCACACGGCTCACGCGGCTTCACCACCGCCCCGCTGTGCGCCGAACTGATCGCCTCGCAACTGTGCGGCGAGCCGCTGCCGCTGGAACGCGAACTGGCCGAGCACCTGCACCCGGGACGCCGCCTGATCCGCGATATCGTCCAGCGGCGTTGAGAGGTCGGTATCACTCAGGCCTGACGGCACTGTCTGGACAGGGCCTGACGGTCGATGACCTGATAGGTGAAGGATGGCCGGCCGATCTGACCGTAGTGGAAGGCCTCGCTGAGCATGCCGCAGGCCGCGAGATGGCGCAGGTACTTGCGGATGGTCACTCGCGACATGCCGGTGGCAGGCAGCAACGCCTCACTGGTGAAGCTGCCTTCCTCACGCGGCAACGCCTGGATGGCACTGGCCACCAGGGCTAGAGACGCCGCCGTCACGCCCTTGGGCAGGCGCCCCTCGGGCACCGCGCCCGCAGCGCCGCTGACCAGCCCTTGCACGCCGAAGAGCTGGTCCAGTTGTTGCTGGCTGACTTCACCCTCTAGGCTCTCCAGCTGCTGGCGCCCGCGACGCGCCAGTGCCAACGCCTGCTGAAAACGGGCGAAGCTGAAGGGTTTGACCAGGTAATCGCACACCCCGAGCGCATGTGCGCTGCGCACCGTGTCCGCCTCACTGGCGGCGGTGATCAGGATCACCTGGATATCGGGGGCGGCGTGGCGCCTCAGCCATCGCAACACTTCCAGCCCGCTGCGACTGCGCAGGTAGACATCCAGCAGCACCAGGTCCACCGCTTCCTGCGCCAGCACGTCGAGTGCCGTCGCGACATCCTCGCACTGGGCCACCAGGCGCATGCCGTCGATGCGACTGAGGTATTCGACATTGAGACGCATGACCATGGGGTCGTCTTCGACTATCAGTACACGCATGCGCTCTGGCTCCTTCGTTGTGCAAGTTCCGGCCGCTACGCCATCCCGTGATGCCCGGGCCACTATCAGGGCGCCGCGCCAGTCAGCAGTCGGCAAGGCAGGGTCAGCTCGACCAGGGTACCGCCGCCCGAGGGCGCATAGAGGTGCCATTCTCCCTCGCGCGCGGTCACGATCTCCTGCACCAGCGACAGGCCCAGCCCGCGGCCTTCTCCATGACTGCTCACCCCCGCCATGCGTGCCGTCTGCCTCAGCTCCGTCGGCATGCCGGGGCCGTTGTCCGCCACGCTGATCGACAACTGCGCCTCTGCCGACGGGTCCAGTGATTCCAGCATCAACCCCAGGGTCACAGACGGGGCGTGAGCGTCAGCGCCCACCTCCTCCAGCGCTTCGAAGGCATTGTCGAGCAGATTGCCGATCACGCTGACCAGATCATGACTCAAGCTACGCTCCAGCACCGGAAACTCGGCCTGAGCGCCCTCGTCCTGTGACATTCCCCACTCAGCGCAGCGGCCATGATGGCACTCGATCTCCAGCTCGACCGCCAGCGCGATGCCACGCTCGCGCGCCTCGCTGTGCTTGCCGATCAGAAGACCTGCCAGCAGAGGGTCCGCGATGCGCTCGGCGGCCGCGGCATCCGCCGGCAACTCCCGCTCCACCAGCAACGCCAGATAATCGCGCAGACCGGCGAGGTCCTGCATCTGTGTCAGGCCCGACAGCACATGCAGCCGGTTGCGGAACTCATGGCGCGCGGCGCGCAGTGACTCCGCCTGACGGCGGACGCCGGTCAGCTCCTCGGCGAGGCGCTGCATGCGATCGTGCTCGCGCAGTACCAGCACGCCGCCCATCAGCAGCTCGCCATCATGCACTCGCTGGCAACGCACCAGCAATCGCCGCCCGCGGTGGGTCACCTGGCGCAGGCGGGTCTCCTCCTGTTCGCTCACCGGCTGGCGCGCAACAAGGCACTCACGCATGCCGGTGTCTGGCAACCAGTCATCAAGGCGCTCTCCCAGCGTCGGCAAGGCCCCCAACAACTCGCGCGCCGCGGCATTTACCAGCGTGACCCGCCCCTCGGGGTCGACCACGATGATGCCCTCTTCCAGGCTGGCCAGCACCGCCTGATGCTCCTCCACCAGCCGCGCGATGGCCGCCGGCTCCAGTCCCTTGAGCTGCCTGCGCAGATAGCGCGCAAGTCCCAGTGCGCCCAGCGTGCCGAACAGCATCAACACACCCAGCCCGAGCAGCAGCTGGCGCTTCTCATCGGCCAGACGCCGCCCCAGGGAATCCAGCGTGATCCCGATGGCCACCGCACCGACGACGGCGCGCTCACCGCCCCTGGACGCATTCGCCATGACCGGAACGAAGCTGCGCAGGCTTTCGCCGAGCGTGCCGCGGGATTCGGAGAGGTAGGAGGCACCGGCAAGCGCACGCTGTTCGTCGCCACCCTGGAAGGGCTGCCCGATGCGTGCGGGGTCCGGGTGACTGAGCCGCAGGCCATCCGGGCGCATCACCACGATGAAGTCGACGGCATTCTCCCGACGCAGTCGCTCGATGCGTGCCGCCAGGCGGCTGTCCGCGACAGGAGGCGCAGCCTGCGGTGAGCTGGCCTCGCTCAGGGCAGAACGCACCTCGGGCAGACGCGCGATGCGCTGGGCAAGGGCGGCAATGCGCTGGCCCTGAATCTCGCGCTGGGTCCGCTCCAGCTGGGCACTGAAGAGCCAGGCCGCGACCAGCAGGCTGACGATCACCATGCCGGCGGCGAGCAATGAGGTCAGCGCGCTCAGCCCGGGTTGAGAATGCCGCAACACGCCGGACAAGCCATGTGCCCCCTTGGTGGCATGGCCATTCGGCCCCGCGCATGGGCGAGCGGCAGCCGGCGCTTTCATAAGTTTCAAAAGGCTTTCTTTAATTCGCAAAACTTGGCCCTCGGGAGCCACACCGTAAGCTCCCTGTGACGCGCATCCAGTGCGCGAACATGATGTCCCTTCCCCGTCCCAAACGATCCCGCGATGCCACGCCAACGCGTCCGGGCATGACAACAGGTCCTGCAACGACAGAGTGCAGGACAAGGAGCATGCATGACACATTCCTCGCAGACCGCCACGGCCACGCCTGCCGCAGAGTCCCCCTGGCAGAAGACGCGCATCTTCGGCATGTCGCTGCCGATCTTCGCCCTGTCCTTCCTGGTTCTTGTCGCCGCCATCGCCACCGACACCCTGCCTGCCGGCATGATCGGCGCGCTGCTGGTCATGATGATTCTCGGGGAGCTGCTGGGCTTTCTGGGCGACCGCCTGCCGATCATCAACAGCTATCTGGGTGGCGGCGCCATTCTCGCCATCTTCGGTGCCGCAGCGCTGGTCTACAGCGGCTGGCTGCCGCAGGAGGTCACGGCGAATGTCAGTGAGTTCATGAAGGCCGGTGGCTTTCTGAACTTCTACATCGCGGCGCTGATCACCGGCAGCATTCTCGGCATGGACTCCCGCGTGCTGGTCAAGGTCGGGGCCCGCTTCGCGCTGCCACTGCTGTGCTCGGTGCTGTTCGCGGCGCTCTTCGCGATGCTGGTCGGCTGGGTCATGGGCTTCTCGCCCAAGGATGCCGTCATGGTCATCGCCCTGCCCATCATGGGCGGCGGCATGGGCGCCGGCGCCGTGCCGATGAGCCAGATCTACGAGCAGCTGCTGGGGCAACCGGCCAGCTACTATATCTCGATCCTGGTGCCGGCACTGGCCCTGGGCAATGTCTTCGCCATCATCATTGCCGGGCTGCTCAACGGGCTTGGCAAGCGCTTCCCGTCACTGACCGGTGGCGGCCAGATGATGCCGGGCGTCAATGTCCGCGAAGAGAAGAGCACGCCTGACCTGTCCCAGCTGGGCATCGGCATGGTGATTGCCCTGAGCTTCTTCGTCGCCAGCCAGATTCTCGGCAAGGTCATTCCGCTGCACCCCTACGCGCTGATGATCATCGCGGTCGCCGTGCTCAAGTGCGCCAACCTGGTACCGGAGAACATCAATCAGGCCGCCGCCCAATGGTTCCGGTTCGTGGCAGGCAACTGGACCTTCGCGCTGCTGTTCGGCATCGGCGTGGCCTATACCGATCTGGGCCAGGTGATCGATGCCATCACCATCACCTACGTGGTGATCGTGTTCGGTGTCGTCGCGGGCGCCGCCTTCGGTGCGGGTCTGGTGGGCAAGCTGGTCGGCTTCTATCCCATCGAGTCGGCCATCACCGCTGGCCTGTGCATGGCCAACATGGGCGGCACGGGTGACGTCGCCGTGCTTTCGGCGGCCAATCGCATGCAGCTGATGCCCTTCGCGCAGATTTCCTCGCGCCTGGGCGGGGCCTTGATTCTGCTGATCTCGAGCCTGGTCGTGCCGATGTGGTTCGCATGATCCGGCGCAGCGCCAGACGCCACTAACCGCACCAACTGGTGCAACAACTGGCGCTTCATGAACGACAACGCCCCTGGCCTGTGCCAGGGGCGTTGTCGTTTCCAGCCCCGAGCTCAGGGGCAGGGTAAGGATCAGGGCATGCTCAACACAGCATGACCGCTGGCCGGGCTCAGTCGCCCTCTTCCTCGTCGTCCGCCAGCTGGCGACCGAAGGACTGCCATTGCTCCAGCGTCATCACCTCGGTGGATTCGGTGCCGATATCATGGACGATCAGCAGCTTGCCGCGTGACAGCTGGCCTTCCAGCTCCGCGACCCAACCGGCCATGCCTTCACCGACATCGGTGGTGTCATAGCCCTGGCGGGTGACGAAGGCTTCCAGCAGGGCGCGCCGTGTATCGGCGGGCAGCATGGTCTGCGGCACCTCGATGAAGCGGTCCCGCGGGTCCATCTGATCAAGTGGCATCTGGCTCATGGGTAGCTCCTGTCCATCATCAGGGTGGCGTGACGCCGCCTCCGGTGCATCGTTCAGCGTATCCGTACTCATGCATCCTCTCCCGCGCTGTCCTGCACATTGGCTTGCGCACTGTCTTGCGGATTGTCCTGCTGTGCATCAGCACCGGATTCCCATTCGGCCAGGCGCTTCACGAAGGTCTCTTCGTCCAGCACCGTGAGGCCCAGCTGCATGGCTTTCTCGAGCTTGCTACCCGCTGCCTCGCCGGCGACCACACCAGCGGTCTTCTTCGAGACACTGCCCGCCACCTTGGCGCCCAGCGCCTGCAGACGTGCCTTGCCTTCATCACGCGTCATGCTGTCGAGGCTGCCGGTCAGCACCCAGGTCTGGCCTGCCAGCGGCTGGGGGCGCTCACCGATCTCGACCTCTTCCCAGCTCAGACCACAGGCGAGCAACGCATCCAGCGTCTCGTTGTTGGTCGGCTGCTGGAAGAAGGTATGGATATGCGCGGCGACGATGGGGCCGACATCTTCCACTGCCTCCAGCGCGGCCTGATCCGCTGCACGCAACGCTTCAAGCGTGCCGAAGTGCGTGGCCAGATTCGCGGCGGTGGCTTCCCCGACTTCCCGAATGCCGAGGGCGTAGATGAAGCGCGCCAGGGTGGTGTTGCGGCTCTTGTCCAGCGAGGCGACCAGATTGGCGGCGGACTTCTCGCCCATGCGCGGCAGCTCGGCCAGGGTGGCAGCTTCCAGGTGGAACAGGTCCGCCGGCGTCTTGACCAGCTCACGTTCGATCAGCTGCTCGATCAGCTTCTCACCGAGGCCATCGACATCCAGCGCCTTGCGGCTGGAGAAGTGCTTGAGGGCTTCCTTGCGCTGCGCGGCGCAGATCAAACCACCCGCGCAGCGTGCCACCACCTCGCCTTCGAGGCGCTCGATCTCGGAGCCGCACACCGGGCAGCCGTCCGGCAGCACGATGGCTTCACGGCTGGCGCCTTCGCTGGCCACCCGCACCACCTGCGGGATGACATCGCCGGCGCGGCGGATGATGACGCTGTCACCGATCTGCACGCCGAGACGTTCCACCTCGTCCATGTTGTGCAGTGTGGCGTTGGAGACCACCACACCGGCGACCTGCACCGGTGCCAGCCGGGCGACCGGTGTCAGCGCGCCAGTGCGTCCGACCTGAAAATCGACGCCTTCCAGGGTGGTTTCCTGTTCCTGCGCCGGGTACTTGTAGGCGATGGCCCAGCGCGGGGCGCGCGCCACGAAGCCCAGTTCACGCTGCAGACGCAGTGCATCGAGCTTGATGACCGCGCCATCGATGTCGTGGTCGAGGCCATCACGCTGCTCGCCGAGGCGACGGGTGTAGTCGATGATGCCCTGGGCACCGCGCACCACCTCAAGCTGCGGGCTGGTGCGGAAGCCATAGTCGTTGAGCAGCGCCATCAGACCGGAATGATTCTGGCCGGCCTCGCTGGCGAGCAGCGCATCATCCACCCGCGCGACCTGATAGGCGCAGAATTCCAGCGGACGCGAAGCGGCGATATTGGAATCCAGCTGGCGCAGGCTACCGGCGGCGGCATTGCGCGGGTTGGCAAACACCTTGCCATCCTCGTCGCGGCCGCGCGCATTCAGCGCCTCGAAACCAGCGTGGCTCATGTAGACCTCGCCGCGCACTTCCAGCAGCTCCGGCAGATCATCACCCCGCAGCTTGAGCGGGATCGAGCGGATGGTGCGCAGATTGGTGGTGATACCTTCGCCGGTGCGGCCATCACCGCGCGTCACGCCCTGCACCAGCACGCCATTCTCGTAGATGAGCGACACGGCCAGGCCATCGAGCTTGGGCTCGCAGCAGAAGCTCAGCTCGTCACCCGCATCCTGAGCGTCTCCCAGCTCCAGCGTTTTCGCCGCGCGTTGCACGAAGGCACGCAGCTCATCGTCATCGAAGGCGTTGTTGAGCGACAGCATCGGCACCGCATGCTGCACTTCTTCAAAGCCGCTGGCCGGTGCGGCTCCGACACGCTGAGTGGGTGATTCCGAGCTGATCAGCTGGGGATATTCGGCTTCCAGCGCCTCGAGACGGCGCAGGCGCGTGTCGTAGTCGGCATCGGTCAGCGTCGGATCATCCAGCACGTAATAGCGGTGGCTGGCCTCGAGCAGCTCGCGATGCAGCTGCGCGACCTCCTCCATCACCTTGGCAGGTACGCCTTCCACCGCGGCCGGTGCAGCGGAGCGAGAAGCGCTCGAGGCGTTGGAATCATCGGCGGGCGCCGAAAACAGATCATCCTGGGCTGACATGACACTCACTCGAAACAGTGGCTCGCCAGCACTGCCAGAAGGCAGCGCTGAGCGACCTGAAAACGGGTGGCGCCCCCTCCGACCTGATGCACTTGCAAGGGCTTGCAAAGACTTGCAGGCAGAGGGGGCGCCTTGATGCTGCCATTGTACTCAATGTGATCGACAGGCCACACATTCAAGCACTTCGGGCGACTGGCAGGGGCTGGCAGGGGCCGTCAGAGGCTGCAAGAGGTCGACAGGACACGCAAACGCCAACGGCGACCCGAAGGTCGCCGTTGGCGTTCTGGCATGACTGCTCGACTCAGAGAATGGCTGGGAAGTCGATCAGTTGGCCTGGTAGCGATGCAGACGATTGCGACGCTCGAACTCGTGCACCTGCTGGCGCTTGAACTCGATGGTCTGGGCCGTCATCACGCTGTGGTTCTCATCTTTCAGCTCACCACCCAGACGACGCACCAGCAGCATGGCGATCTCGACCATGGTCTCGAAGGCGGCGGAGGTGTCATCCGCGCCCGGCAGCGGCATCAGGAAGGTGACGCCATCCAGCTGGCTGTCCACCATCTCGGCCGGCTTGAAGATGCCCGGCTTGACCACGTTGGCCATCGCGAACTGCAGCGGGCTGTCGTCGTCATCTTCCTCGTGGCGCAGGAACAGCCCCATCTCGGAATGACGCAGACCACAGGCCAGCGAGATGCCCAGCACGTCTTCACCGCTGAAGCCTTCATCGCCGCGCGCCATCACCGAGATGATGATGACTTCACTGGCATCGGCCAGGGTGTCACGTGCGAGCTGGTCATCAACCTGATTGCGTTCGGCACGCAGCACCAGCGGATGACGATCATCCTCGGGCGCTGTGGCATCGGCAGCAGGCGCGGCGGCCGCTTCCAGTGAAGGTTCCTGGCGCTGGGAAGCACTGTCGGCGACATCGGCCGGCTTGCCAGCGGAGGACGCCTCAGTCCTCGCATCCTGACCTTCCTCGATCTCGGCCATCGGCTCGAGATCATCGGCCTGGGTGGAGGAGACGCTGATGCTGTCGTCCTCGGCGGTGATCACCGGCTTCTCATGGAAGTCGTCTTCGCGCGCCGTCTCGGCCTCCTCACTGGAGGCACTGCCGAGCACGGGCTCACGATGCGCATCGTCGTGCTCATGCTCATCATCACGCCGTGCGCCCAGACTGGCCGTCACGTCGCGCATTGACTGGCTGGCACGTGCACCGAAGGCAGCCGCACGCTCGCCGAAGCCCTTGCGCTCCGGCGCTTCACGACGCTCCATGGGCTGCGCCGGACGACTCGGTTGAGTCACCCGCGAGGCCTTGATGCCGTGCGCATTGTCGAGCACGACATCTTCCTCGTCCTCGGCATGCGTCTCGGAATCGCCAACCACCCGGTAGCCGCCGTTCGGCAGCTCCCAGTTGTCACGTTCTTCCTCTTCTTCCACCGCGGGATTGCCCGCATCATCGGTGGAATCCTCTGTACCCGCTCGATCCAGTCGGGGTACTCGACGTTGACGTTGGAGCCTGCGCACACCATCAACGACGATGATTGCGACCAGCACCAACCCCAACAAGATGAGCCACTCTCTCAATTCCATGGGTCATTAGCCTGTTTGCTTGGGCACCATGCACGTGAACAGCATAGCGCGATTGCAGAAAAAGGGGACATTTTTTCGAATGTCAATCCTGTGGTGGTGACCTGCGCAATCGCCCTTCAATTATCCCTGACTGACACTATGACGCAAACTCGTAGTGCTTTCGATGTCTAGATGCAACACGATCTTGCCAACTAGGCCGCCAAGGCGGCCACTGGCTACCGCGCCGGAGGATGACCTTGCCCTCCTGAACGGCTTTTCCCTCACGCTTCGGCAAGCACGGCAGCTTCTTCTATCCCTACAGAGACAAGGCGCGAGACGCCGGGTTCCTGCATGGTGACACCCATCAGCCGATCTGCCGCTTCCATGGCGATCTTGTTATGGGTGATATAGATGAACTGTACGCTTTCCGACATCTCCTTCACCAGCCTCGCATAGCGTCCGACGTTGGCATCATCCAGCGGTGCATCCACCTCATCGAGCATGCAGAACGGGGCCGGATTGAGCTGGAAGATGGCGAAGACCAGCGCCAGTGCCGTCAGTGCCTTCTCGCCGCCTGACAGCAGGTGAATGGTGGAGTTTTTCTTGCCCGGTGGCCGCGCCATGATCGCGACTCCCGTCTCCAGCAAATCATCACCAGTCAGCGTCAACCATGCGGTTCCGCCCCCGAAGATCTTGGGGAAAAGCGCCTGGATTCCGGCATTGACCTTGTCGAAGGTGTCCTTGAAGCGCACCCGTGTTTCCTGGTCAATCTTGCGGATGGCGCGCTCGAGGGTCTCCAGCGCTTCGCTCAGCTCGGCATGCTGGGCTTCCAGATAGTTGCGACGCTCGGCCTGCTGGTCGTATTCCTCGATGGCCGCCAGGTTGATGGCCCCCAGCCGCTTGATGCGCTCGCCGATCTGCTCGAGGTTGTGGCTCCAGGCCGACTCGGTGGCATTGGGGTCCAGCTCGTCCTCGAGCTGCGTGATCGTTGCCTCGTCATAACCCAGTTCCACCAGTTGCTCGTCCTGCGCATCGCCCTTGAGGGTCAGCGCCTGCACCTGCATGCGGCCTTCCTCGAGGCGCTGACGAATCCCCTCGAGATTGCGCTCATGAGTCTGACGCGACTGTTCCGCCTGACGCATCTGTTCGACCAATTCATGAGTCTTGTCACGACAGGCGTTGAGCTTGGTTTCCTGATACAGACGCGTCTCGAGCAGCATCTCGAGCTTTTCGCGCTCTTCTTCCTGCGGCAATGAGGCTTCTTCGCGGCTGGCCTCGAGCATCTCGATGCGCTCGGCGAGCTTCTCGCGCTGCTCGACGGCTCGCATGCGCTGCCCCTGCATGCCGTCACGCTCGGTGGTCAGGCGCTGACGCTCCATGTCGAGACGGTTGACCTGCTCACGCGCGGGCGCCAGCTGGGCACGCAGCCCGGCCAGCGCCTCCTGATGTTCGCGCCGTGAACGCTCCAGCGACTCGCGCGACTGGGCGTTGTTCTCGACCGCCTCCAGTGCCTGCTGCCAGCGCTCACGCGCCTCCTCCAGCGTCAGGGCCTGAGTCTCGCGCGTTTCCGCCAGCTGCTCGAGCTCCTCATCCAGCTCACGGGCGCGACCATCGACATGCTCCAGGCGGCTGGCGATGCCGGCCTCCTTGAGACTGAGTTCACGCTGGCGCTCGCCCAGCTCACGCTCTTCGACGCGCAGATGCTCGAGCTGCTGCTCGGCGCCGGCAATCTGTTCGGCGGCTGCGGCCAGACGCGTCTCGATCTCCTCGAGACGCTCATCCAGTGACTCGAGCTCCAGCACCACCTGCTCGAGGCGCGCCCGCTGGGCGATGACGCTATCGGCACGTTCACCGGCCACCTGACGGCGGCTCCAGCCCTGCCCCAACCACAGACCATCCGGCGTCAGCACGCTCTCGTGCGCGGCCAGCGAATCACGCCTGGCCCAGGCGGCTGCCTGCGACTCGACACAGTGGATACTGGCCAGCCAACCGGCCAAGGCATCCGCGCCGCTCACCTGCGCCGCCAGGGTGCCAGCGGGGCGGGCAGCCGCGCTGGACGCCGGCGTGCCATCGACCAGCAACAGCTCGCCGCCGGGCAGCTCGTCCATCAGCGTGGCCAGCCGCGACGGCTCGCTCGCCGCCAAGCGCGCCTTGAGGAAGGGCCCCAGCACCCAGGCGCTGGCCGATTCCCAGCCCTCGGCGACCTCGAGCCCCTCGGCCAGCGCCGGGGTCTCGGCGAGCCCATGCTGCTCCAGATGGCTCGCCAGGCTGTCATCGTCGTCACGCAGCGCCGCGTCGATCAGTGCCTCAAGCGAGGCCTTCTCGCCCTGCAAGACGTTGCGACGCTGGCGCAGCTGATCGCGCTCACCATCCAGCGCCAGACGATCGGCCTGGGCCTGCTCACGGGCTTCACTGCCCTGCTCGCGGCGCGACTCCAGTGATTCACCGCTGAGCGACAATTCATCGAGCTGCTCGCGCAGCTCCTCGCGGGCTTCACGCAACTCGGCGACATCCGGCAGCTCCGCCAGCTGCTGGCGACGGCGCTCGCGCTGGCGCTCGGCGTCGGCGATGGCATTCTCGAGCTGCTGGATCTCGCTCTGGGCCCGCTCGGCGCCACGCTGGGATTCGTTGTCGGCCTGACTGAAGCGCTCCCACTCGCTCTGGCTGTCCTGGCGGCGCTCTTCGGCCTCCTCCAATGACAGCTCGAGCCCTTCGAGGGTCTCGCGGGCCAGCTCGAGTTCCGGGGCGATGTCTTCCAGGCGCGCATCGATCATCTCGAGGCGCTCGCCGTCCTCACCCTCGACGCGCTGGATGTCGCTCAGCTCACGCCTGGCCATCTCGAGGTCCGCCGCCAGCTGCTGCTCACGGGTGCGAGCGTGCTCGAGGCTCTGCTCGAGGCGCGCGATCTGGGCGCCGGTCTCATAGAAGGCGGCCTGATGGGTTTCCAGCTCACCGGCCAGCTCGTCGTGCTGATAGCGCTGCTCTTCCAGCTGGCTCTCGCACTGACGCTGACCGAGAATCTCGCGCTCGACGCCGGTTTCCAGCTCCGCGACGCGTGACTGCTGCTCGCGCTGCTGCGCACGCAGGCCCCGCCGACGCAGCACGGCCAGCTCGCCCTTGAGGCGGTATTCGTCCTGTTTGAGGGTCTGATAGCGCTTGGCGGCCTCGGCCTGACGCTTGAGGCGCTCGAGCTGCTTGTCGAGCTCCTCACGCAGGTCATCCAGGCGCTCCATGTTCTCCTGGGTGCGCTTCATGCGGTTCTCGGTCTCGCGGCGGCGCTCCTTGTACTTGGAGATGCCCGCGGCTTCCTCGAGGGTGCTGCGCAGGTCATCCGGGCGCGCCTCGATCAGCTGCGAGATCATGCCCTGACCGATGATGGAGTAGGAGCGCGGCCCGAGGCCGGTGCCGAGGAAGACGTCAGCGATATCACGCCGGCGACATTTCTGGCCATTGAGGAAGTAGCCGGACTGGCCATCGCGCGTCACCAGACGCTTGACCGCTATCTCGGCGTACTCGGACCAGGCGCCACCGAGGCTGCCATCGGCATTGTCGAAGGTCAGCTCGATGGAGGCCTGCCCCACCGGCTTGCGTCCGGTGGAGCCATTGAAGATGACGTCCGTCATCGACTCGCCACGCAGATTCTTGGCGCTGGACTCGCCCATCACCCAGCGCACAGCATCGATGACGTTCGATTTCCCGCAGCCGTTGGGGCCGAGAATCGCCGTCATGTTGCTGTCGAAGGGCACGGTGACCGGATCGACGAAGGATTTGAAGCCGACCAGCTTGATCGATTTGAGCCGCATTGCGCCTGGCGCGTCCTTGAGTCTGGAGAAAGAAGGTCTTTAGAAATAATTCTGGAGAAAGAAGCTCTGACGCAGGAAAACCTGAAATACCGCGGCGTCGCAGGCCTTTCGATAGGAGCCCGCACCGCCGCAAGGTAAACATGTCCTTACGACGAGACAGCCGGTCATCGAGGGTATTTTCGAAAAACCAGCGCGCAGTCTACCCAAAAGCGGCGATGGCCCCAACCGGCGCAATGACAAACGAAGCCGTCATCGCGCGGGCCAGGGGCCAATCGCGGCTTACTGAGTGATGCGGTGATCGATGCGCAGTGCCAGCGGCGCCTGTGATGCATCAGTGCCCTTCTCGTCATCGGCGTCAGCACTGCGCGTGACGATGACATTCTCGAGCTTGCCTTCGAGATCCCCCGGCTGGGCCGTCGGCTGCCCGGAAGCGGAGATGCGCGCCACGAGCGTGACGCGCTCGGCCATCGAGAGCCGCGCCATCGGGGCCATGGCGTTGTCGTCCGACAGAGTGAGCGTCAGCGGCAGCTTGTCCGCGGTGGTGCGCACCACTGCCAGCGGCGGCAGCTTGCCTTCGCCATCACGCGCCACGATGAACAGGGTCGCCGCTTCGGCACTGACCGGCAGCGCCGCCAGCTGCGCCTCGAGCGCCGGGTCCAGTGACACCTTGAGCGTCAGACGTGCAGCGCCCTCCTTGCTGTCCTGATCAGCCGCAGTGCTCTGATCCGCCGAGCCTTGATCTGGCGCGACCGAGTTGGCCAGGGCGACCGAGGCATCGACATCACCGGCACTGGCCATGCGCTGACGTGCGGCCTTGATGCCTTCGCGCAGTGCCTTGGCGGCATCGGGATTCTCGAAGCCGGCAATCGCCTTGCGCCAGTAATCGATGGCCTCGGGATAGCGGGCATGATCGAAGGCCTCGATCCCGAGCAGGCCGAGTACCGTCGGCTGACGCGGATCGGCCGCCAGCACTTCATCGACCAGCGTCTGGACCTCATCGGTCAGGGTGCGCTGGGCGGCGAAGAACTTGAGCTGCGCCAGCTGCGCGATCAGCGCAGGCACGCGGCCCTCGAGCGCGATCAACGCCTCGAGCGACTGCATGGCCTCATCGAGACGGCCGGCATCGCGGTAGAGCGGGAACAGCGCCATCCACACCTTGGCGTTGTCGGGCTGGGCCTCGGCCTCGGCACGCAGCCGGGCGATGCGTGCCTCGAAGCTGGCGGCATCATGGATCGGCGTGGCGGCAATCGCCTGCGCCAGCGCCAGGTCCCCGCTCGCGCCTTCGCGCTGATACCAGTAGAGCGAGCCCGCCACCATCGCCACCAGCAACACGGGCACCAGCACGCGGCCACTGCTGGCCGCCTTGAGCGGAGAGCGCTTGAGGGATTCGGCGTCTTCCAGCAGGCTGCGTTCCAGCTCGACCCGCCCTTCCGCCAGCGCCGTGTCATCCAGCTCGCCGCGCGCATGGCCGCGCTCCAGCGAGGCCAGTCGACGCCGATAGACACGCACGTTCTCGGCGCCGAGGCTGTCGTTGTCCTCGAACGCCTGCTGATCGGCATGCACGCGACGCGCCCGCCGCAACGGCAGCAACAGCAGCCAGCCGGCGGGAATCAACAGCACGGCAATCGCCAGCCATAACAGGATCATGAGCGCTCCTTGGCAGTGGGTTGCCCAGTGCCGGGCTGCTCATCGCTGGTCTGACGGTGCGTGGCAAGCAGTGCCGACAGGCGTGCCTGCTCATCATCATCCAGCGCACGCACACGTGCACGCCGCCGGGCACGCACGATCAGGGTCACGACCAGCAAGCCGAGCAGGATCAGGACAGCGGGACCGCCCCACAGTAGCCAGGTGCGCCCATCGAGGCGCGGGTTGTAGAGCACGTACTCGCCGAAGCGCGCGACCATGAAATTCTGGATCTCGCTGTCACTGCGGCCGTCCTTGAGCAGGTCCGCCACGTTCTGGCGCATGTCACCGGCGATGGGAGAGTCCGAGTCACCGATCGCCTGGTTCTGACACTTGGGGCAGCGCAGCGCGGCGGTCAGGCTGTCGTAGCGCTTCTGCAGCACCGGGTTGTCGAACTGATGCATCTCGATGGCGGCCTGCGCCTTGCCGGCAGACAGCCAGGCAAGAAACATCAGCACCACCAGCGCCTGCACCAGCGGGATGGCGAAACTCCTGAGCACGGATTTCATGAGCTGGCCTCCTCATCGGACATGCTGGCGGAATCAGTCGCAGGTTCTGCAATGCGCTCCAGCGTCGGCAGGATGACGTCGCGGACATCTTCAGGGCGGATGTAGCCGGTGTGGTGATAGCGGATCACGCCCTCGGCATCGACCAGGAAGGTTTCCGGTGCCCCATAGACGCCGAGATCAAAGCCCAGCGTGCCGTCGGGATCGAACAGATTGACGCTGAACGGGTTGCCGAATTCCTCCAGGAACTGACGGCCCTTGGCGCGGGTGTCCTTGTAGTCGACGCCGACCATATGCACGCCGCGGCTGGCGAGATCCAGCAGCTGCGGCATCTCGTGCTTGCAGGTCGGGCACCACTCGCCCCAGACGTTGACGAGGCTGACCTGCCCCTTGAGCAGCGAGGCATCGAGGCGCGACTGCGGATCACTCAAGGTGCTGAGCGAGAATTCGGGGAAGGGCCGCGACAGCAGCGCGGAGTCCCGTGCATAGGGGTCATCATCGAGGCGCTGGTAGAGGAAGGCACCCAGCCCCACCACGACCACCAGCGGCACGAACAGCACCAGACGACGAACATTCATGGGCGAGCCTCCTGCGTGGCGAGGGAGCGGGTGTCAGACGCCGTGCTGGCCTCGACACGGCGGCGATAACGGCGATCCAGCACGGCGATCACGCCGCCCGCCCCCATCAGCAGGGCGCCCAGCCACAGCCAGCGCACGAAGGGTTTGACCTGGATGCGTACCGCCCAGCTGTCGTCATCCAGCTTCTCGCCCATGGCGACGTAGAGGTCACGCGTGAAGCCGGCATCGAGCGCGGTCTCGGTCATCGGCATGCCGCTGGCCAGGAACAGACGCTTCTCGGGATGCAGTGTCGTCACCGCCTTGCCATCACGGCTGACCTCCACCGTGGCGCGGTCCGACAGGTAGTTGGGGCCGCGATATTCACCAAGTTCGGTCATGCGGAACTGATAGCCGCCCACGCTGACCTCCTTGCCCTGCACCATGCGCACGTTCTCGGCGACCTCGGTATTGGAGACCAGCGTCACGCCGACGATGGTCACCGCCAGCCCCAGATGCGCCAGCTGCATGCCCCAGTAGCTGGGCGTGAGGCGCTTGAGTCCCGCCCAGCGCCCCGCCTTCGAGGCGCTCTTGTCCCACAGGTCGCGCAGCAGCGACAGCACCACCCACAGCGCGATGACCAGCCCGAGCGCCACCGAGAAGCTCCACTCGATATCCAGCGTCAGCGGCAGCAGGCCGCCGATGACGAGTGCCGCGCTGCCGGCCAGCGCCAGACGACGCGTAAGCTCGCGCCCCGGCATCTGCTTCCAGCGCGAGGCCGGCCCGAGGCCCATGAAGGCGCACAGCAGCGTGGTCAACGGCACGAACAGCGCATTGAAGTACGGCGGGCCCACCGAGATCTTGCCCAGCCCCAGCGAATCCAGCACCAGCGGATAGAGGGTACCCAGCAGCACGGTGACCATCATCACCAGCAGCACGAGATTGTTGACCAGCAGGAAGGCATCCCGCGACAGCCAGTGAAAGCCCAGCGTCGAACGCACGCGCGGTGCACGCAGCGCGAACAGCAGCAGCGAGCCACCGACGGTAATGCCGAGCAGTACCAGAATGAACAGCCCGCGATCAGGGTCGCTGGCGAAGGCGTGTACCGAGGTCAGCACGCCGGAGCGCACCAGGAAGGTACCCAGCAGTGACAGCGAGAAGGCGAAGATCGACAGCAGCACCGTCCAGCTCTTGAAGGCGCCGCGCTTCTCGGTGACCGCCAGCGAATGGATCAGGGCGGTACCGGCCAGCCACGGCATCAAGGAGGCGTTCTCCACCGGGTCCCAGAACCACCAGCCGCCCCAGCCGAGCTCGTAGTAGGCCCACCAGCTGCCCAGCGCGATGCCGACGGTGAGGAAGGCCCAGGCGATGTTGGTCCAGGGGCGCGCCCAGCGTGCCCAGGCGGCATCGAGACGCCCGCCCATCAGTGCCGCCATCGCGAACGCGAACGCCACCGAGAAGCCCACGTAGCCCATGTAGAGCATCGGCGGATGGATGATCAGCCCGATGTCCTGCAGCAGCGGATTGAGGTCCGCGCCGTCAGCCGGCATGTCCGGCAGCAGGCGCGCGAAGGGGTTGGAGGTCAGCAGTACGAAAGCGAGGAAGCCGGTGGAGATCAGCCCCATGATGCCCAGCACCCGTGCCAGCATGTCGCGCGGCAGATGGCGTGCGCCCAGCGAGACGGCAAAGCCCCAGCCAGCCAGAATCAGGCTCCACAGCAGCACCGAGCCCTCATGGCTGCCCCATACGGCGCTGAACTTGAAGTACCACGGCAGCTGGCTGTTTGAGTTGTTGGCGATGTAGGCGACGCTGAAATCATCCAGCAGGAAGCTCGCGGTCAGGCAGGTATAGGCGATCAACACGAACAGGAACTGCCCCCAGGCCATCGGCTGGGCGAAGCTCATCCACAGCGGACGGCGCGTACTGGCCCCCGCCAGCGGTACGACCGCCTGCACACAGGCCAGACAGGCACCCAGAATCAGCGCGAAGTGGCCGATTTCCGGCAACAGTTGCGTCACCATCACGGGGTCTCCTGCGGATCGAGCGCGGCCTTGGCTGCGCTGCTGTCGCTGGTCAGGTTGCCCGTCCTGTTACCAGACACATCTCGTCCGGAGGCCTTGAGTGCATCGGTCACCTCCGGCGGCATGTACTTCTCGTCATGCTTGGCCAGCACCTCGCTGGTCTCGAGATGCTCACCATCGAAGGTGCCCATCACCACCACGCCCTGCCCTTCACGGAACAGGTCCGGCAGGATGCCCTGATAATGCACCGTCACGTCGTGATCGAAATCCGTGACGATGAAGATGGCATCCAGCGTCTCGTTGTCGCGCCTGACACTGCCATCACGCACCATGCCGCCCGCACGGATCTGCCGCCCCTGGGGCGCTTCGCCACTGGCGATCTGCGTCGGGGTATAGAAGGCGTTGATGTTGGCGCGTAGGGCATAGAGGGTCAGGCCCACCGCGAGGGCGGCCAGCAGCACGATGGCCGTGACGATATACAGGCGCTGCTTGCGTTTGGGAGTCATGGTCAGGGCTCGGTCAGGGCAAGGGACGGTCAAGCCTCTCGCGGTCAGCGGGACAACCGCCGCGGGAGGGAGAAAACAGGTTCAATCACGAGAGGTGTGGTGCGAAGCCTGATGTGACGAACGATGCGAAGCGCGGTGTGAAGCAGGGTGCGAAGAATGACGGGAAGCGTCACGGCGCAGGCGGCGACGGATATCCGCCTCCAGCGCGCGACGCGACAGCCGCGTGGCGATCACCAGCCCCACCAGACACGCCGCCGTCAGCCCCCAGGCCGACCACACATACAGCGCATGGCCGCCCATGGCGAAGAACTCGCTGATACTCGAGAAGGCGATGCCCGGCAGGTTCATGGCTTGTCCCCTTCTGTCGCGACTACCGCAGCGTCGGGGCGCGCATGCGAAGACGGACTCAGCCGATCACGCACCCACTGCTTGCGACTCTCGCGTCTCAGCACCTCGACCCGCGTGCGCATCAGCACCAGCGCGCCGAACAGGGCGTAGAAGCCGATCACCATCATCAGCAAGGGAATCCACATGCTGGCCGGCATCGGCGGCGCTTCGCTGAGCGTGAAGGTGGCCGGTTGATGCAGTGTGCTCCACCAGTCCACCGAATACTTGATGATCGGGATGTTGACCATGCCGACCAGCGCCAGGACCGAGGCCGCGCGCGAACCGCTGTCACGGCTGGCGAAGGAGCCACGCAGCACGATCACGCCCAGATACAGGAACAGCTGGATCAGCATCGAGGTCAGCCGGGCATCCCAGATCCACCAGGTGCCCCAGGTGGGAATGCCCCACACCGAGCCGGAAAACAGCGCCAGCGCCGTCATCAGGGCACCGACAGGCGCGGCGGCCGTGGCGACCATGTCCGCCAGCTTGATCTTCCACACCAGGAAGAGCAGCGCGCACACCGCCAGCAGCATGAAGCACGACTGGGCGAGAATCGCCGCCGGCACATGCACATAGATGATGCGGAAGCTGTTGCCCTGCTGGTAGTCGGCGGGCGCGAAGGCCAGCCCCCAGACACTGCCGGCCACCAGCGCGATGATGGCCAGGGCCCAGAGCCACGGCAGCCAGCGCTGGCTGGCCGCGAAGAAGGTCGCCGGTGCGCCCATGCGATGCAGCCACGGCCATAGCCCGCCCTTGCGGGGGCGAACCTTGCGGGCAGGCGCTTGAGGAGAGTCGGAGTCGGCGGTCACACGGGCCTCTTGTCAGGGGCAATGAAGAGCCTTGCGAATGCCCGAGAATGCTCGGGCAGCGTCATGCAGTTCTTGATCGGGCTAGCCATTGATGCTCAGCCTGAGTCCGGCGGCGATGGCGAGCGGTGCCAGCAGCAGGGCCAGCGCCAGCATCGCGCCCAGAATGGCCAGATGGGCCAGGCTGGGCATGCCATTGACGGCGCTCTGTACGGCGCCGGCACCGAAGATCAGCACCGGAATGTACAGCGGCAGAATGATCAGCGAGAGCAGCACCCCGCCGCGACGCAGCCCCACCGTGAGTGCCGCACCGATCGCACCGATCAATGACAGGCTCATGCTGCCCAGCGCCAGCGAGGCGATCAACACGCCAAAGGCGCCGCTCGGCAGCCCCAGCATCACGCCCAGCAAGGGTGCCATCAGCGCCAGCGGCAGGCCGGTCAGCAGCCAGTGGCCCACCACCTTGGCCAGCACCAGCAACGGCAATGGCTGCGGCGTCAGCAACAGTTGCTCGAGGCTGCCGTCCTCCAGATCCTGCCGGAACAGACCGTCCAGTGACAGCAGCGTCGCCAGCAATGCCGCCACCCACAGCAGGCCCGGCGCCAGCGTCGCCAGCAGCGCCTTGTCCGGGGAGATGCCCAACGGAAACAGCGTGATCACCAGGGCGAAGAACACCAGCGGATTGATCAGCTCACTGCGTCGGCGCAGCGCCTGACGCAGGTCGCGCGCGAGGGTCGCCTTGAAGGCCCCGGCCAGCGAACTGGTGGGCGGGGCCTCGGGCAATGCCGTCAGCAGCTCATGGTTCATGCCGAGGCGCCTTGTATCGAGGCTGTGTCTTTCCCGCCCACGCCCTGCTCTGAACCCTGTTTTAGCCCCTGTTCGGCCTTCTCCCCTTCCTTCGCGCCCAGGCACAGGCGGCGCAAGCGCGAGGCCGGTGAGAAGCGATGATGAGTCGTCATCACCACGCTGCCCCCACGCTGGGCGTGAGCCAGCAGTAATGCCTCCAGTGCCTGAACACCATCACGATCAATGGCGGTGAAGGGCTCATCGAGCACCCACAGCCGGCGTGGCGTCAGATGCAGCCGCGCCAGCGCGATACGTCGCTGCTGACCGGCGGACAGCTGCTGTGCAGGCACATCCTCGAAACCGGCCAGCCCCACGGCGTCCAGCGCCGCCCAGGCGAGCTCGCTGCGGGCCTCTGACTTTGCCTGCGGCTGACCGCCAAGCGCCTGATACCAGGCAAGGTTTTCCAATGCGGTCAGGGTGCCCTTGATGCCGGGCTGGTGCCCCAGATAGAGCAGTGAGCCCAGAAAGTCGTCACGCACCCGCGAGGTAGGCTGGCCGCGCCACAGCACCTCGCCCTCGTAGTCATGGAACTGACCGGACAGAATCTTGAGCAGGGTGGTCTTGCCACTGCCATTGGGGCCCTCGACCTGCAGGATCTCTCCCGCATGCAGCGAAAGATCCAGCCCCTCGAACAGCCAGCGCTCATCACGCTCACAGCCGAGCGCCACGACCGCCAACAGAGGCGGCGCGCTACAGACTTCATCGCTGGCAGGCAGGCTGGGCATCCCGGATTCTCGCGGCTGAGCCGTCGCGGAGTGCGACATCAAAAGCAGACCCAAAGGGTCACTGCGAGCCATTCTACGAGCTGAGGTCGACACTGACCACCGAACAGCCGATCGCCTGGCCTCGCAGCCCCGCCATGACGGGCAGTCAAGCACTCGAGAAATATATCAGCGACATGTGGTGCACATTCATACGACACACTTTCGCTGGATTGGCGCTGGTCGATCCGCTCACCTCTTGCCACTTCGCGAGAGCTTGCTATGATGCAGACACTGTATACAAAAACAGTATCCATACAGTACCTTCATCACACGCCTGCCGAGTGCAGGCACAGACTGATCGGGTCGGCTCAACGCGCTGTCAGCATGTTCGCGGAGCCTAGCAGGCGACAGATGAACTCAGCCTGACGACCCTCCACGCTGCACCGCAGGCCGACGCACCATCCGCGCCGACCGCACGGCATCAGGGGATAGCTCATGTCACGTCTTCACGCTCCGCACTACCTTCAGCGTCTTCACAACCTGCCGCTCAATGACCAGGCCTGGCAGGAAATCACCGCCAGCGACATGATGGATATCCCGCTGCTCGGCAACATCACTGCCGGCATGCCCATCGAAGCCATCGCCGACTGCGGTACGGTTGCCGTGCCGACGCGCATGGTGCGCCGCAATACCTACGCCCTGCGCGTGCGCGGCCATTCGATGATCAACTGCAATATCCATGATGGCGACATCATCATCATCGAACGCAGCGAAAGCGCCGAGAACGGCGAGACCGCCGTGGTGATGATCAATCAGCAGGAAGTGACGCTGAAGAAGCTGTATATCGAGAAGACCGGCGTGCGCCTGCAACCGGCCAACGACAGCATGGCCCCCATCTATCTCAAGAATGCCGATATCGAAGTGCTGGGCATGGTGATGGGCGTGGTGCGCGGCAATGCCGTCACTCACTGAGGGCGACGCTTTGGTAAGATGGTGCCATGACCTATCTGATACCGGCACTGGCGCCCGAGGCGCATCATGAACACAGCATCGAGATCGAGAAGAGCCGCTTCATCGCCTGGCTGGCCCATGCCCCGACGCCAGAAGGCATGACGCGGCTGCTGGCTCAGGCGCATCTCGCCCACCCCAACGCACGCCATCACTGCACGGCGTTCATCGCCGGGGCACCCAATGAGCAGAACGCCATCGGCTTCTCCGATGATGGCGAGCCGGGCGGCACTGCTGGCAGGCCGATGTATCAGGTGCTCGAAGGCAGTGGCGTCGGCCAGGTGGCCTGTGTGGTGATCCGCTACTTCGGCGGTATCAAGCTGGGCACCGGCGGCCTGGCGCGCGCATACAGCCGCGCGGTGCTCGAGGCGCTCGAGCACCTGCCCACCACGACCTTCACGCCGCGCACGCCCAGGCGCCTGAAAGTCGGCTTCGCCCATGAAGCCGATGTTCGCCACTGGTTGAGCGGCTACGATGTGCCGGTGGATGCCAGCGACTATGGTGCCGATGGCGTGGTGCTGACGGCGGGCTGGCCGCAAGGCGGCGCCCAGCCGCCGCTGGAAGAACTGCATGCGCGCCTCAAGGGAGCGCTGGAAGTGCTCGATTCCCGCGATTGATCGACGTCAGCGACTGACCGGCGCCAGCGATTCCCTTTGGCTCTCCACAAACACGAACGCCATCGCCACCCCTTGTCCGGGCGGCGATGGCGTTCGTGTTTTCACTTCTCTCAGCGGAACTGCAGGGCTTCCACCTGATTGGCGATGGCAGCCTTGGCCTCGGCCAGCGAGGCGGCCCTCGGCTCATCGCCCATGCTGAGGCCTTCGGCATACACGAAGTGCTGATCCGTGATCCCCATCAGCCCAAGCATGGATTTGAGATGCGGTGTCTGGGAGTCCATTTCAGTGCCCGCGTACATGCCGCCACGCGCCGCCAGTACCAGCGCCTGCTTGCCTTCCAGCAGGCCCACCGGCCCTTTCTCGGTATAGCGGAAGGTCTCGCCGGCACGTAGCACCCGGTCGAACCACGCCTTCATCTGCGTCGGCAGGCCCAGATTGTAGAGCGGTGCCGCGACGACCAGCAGGTCTGCCGCTCTCAGCTCGGCCAGAAAACCATCGGACAGTGCGGCGAGCTTGCGTTGCTCGGCGCTGCGCTCATCCACCGGCGCCATCCAGGCCTGCATTTCCGCGCCATCGAGATGCGGCAGGTCACGCTCGACCAGATCATGATGCGTCAGCTGAAATGGCTGCCCGGAGGCCTCGAGCGCACTGACGAAGGATGAGGCCAGCGCACGTGAATTGCCCTTGTCGGCGAACAGGGAAGCAGACACCAGCAGGACATTGAGCGAAGCTTTTGACATGTGGAGGGTCTCCATGAAAGTGAGGCGCGATCCTGTCGACGGTGTTCGACCCGATCCGCATGCACAGCATGATAAATGAACCATTCCACACGAAAAGCGACTTAAATCGCCCATATCATTCGAAAAAAGCGAACAGTTAGTCAGTCATCACCCTTATTCGACTGCCGACTGATAACGGAACGCCTCGCCACAGCCCTTCAATTCCTGCCCTGCAATCGTCAAGGTCGCCGTCAGTGGATAGGGCGCGCCCTGCATGGAATCGAAGCAGGCGCCCGGCGCCACCACCAGCTGCAAAGGCTCGCCCTGCTTGCCGTCAGCCGGGAGCTGCGCCTTGAGCACACGACTATCGTTTGCCTCGCGGGCGACCCGATAAGGCAGCTTGACCACCTGGACACCTGACGAGCGAGCGCCAGCCTCCGCTTCTGCAGAGTGCTCGGATGCCTGCGCCTCGTGCGGCGACTCGAGCAAGCCCTGCATGGCCGTCAGCGTCAGCAGGTTGTGCTCGCTGTCGAGACTGACCTGCCAGCCGGGCTCATTACCCTGCGCCACCAACAGCGGCTTCTGCGTCGTCGGATGAATCACGCGCCGATCATCCTGTACACATTCCAGATTGCCACGGGCATTCTGCAGCATCGCCTCGGAACCCTTGAACCACACCTCCAGTCCCTCTTCACCGGGCAACGCCTGCGCATCACCAGACGCCTTCTCGGCCGGCGATGCACCGGCATTGGCCTGATAGCGCTCGCCCGAGGCACTGACGACCCGCTCCAGGGTATAGGCATGCCGCCGCGACCACAGCCGCAACCAGTCATGCGACGCCTCGGCGTCGCCTTCGCTGAAGGCCATCAGCAGATCCTGCGCCGGAGTACAGCGCCACACCTGATACTCACTCGCCCGGGGCGGTGGCAGAAAGCTGGAGGGCAAGGTCACCGCAGCGGCCTTGCCCAGCGATTCCGCACTGGGCGGCGCAGGCTTCTTCGCCACCTCATGCACCACGGGGCCCGGGCCCTGCGCGGGGGCCGGCACCTTGAGCGGCGGTTGGCCAGCATCCGTCCCTGTCGTGGCATCCTGACTCCACGGCAGGGAGGTACATCCCGCCAGCAGCATGGGCACCGCCAGGGGCGACAGGCGCAAGCCCGCTCGACCGGCAGCGATCATCCCTGGCGTGAGACTCGCGGCCCACCTATGGGGCAACGCACGGGAAATGGCAAAAAGACGACAGCAATGACGTGACATGATGAACCCTCCCTGGGCATGTCGGACGACAAGATGCAGCGCAGGACTCTGATGATGAGACACTGCGGCATGGCTGGACTTCAAGGCGGAGACGGCGGCCTTCCTGGCGCACCCTGCCAAAGTCTATCAAGCGCAGTGAGGCTTGTGGGGATGGGAATGCACTGAGGGTACAAGGCGCGTGCCCTGCCGGCCTTGCATGACACCCTCCTGGCGCCTGACTCCGGCGCCCTTCGTGTTCCGCACGCCCCGAGTGATACGCGAATCGCCATGAATATGAGACAGTGTCATGAGCGCCCTCGGGCAGCCGCGCGTCACGATGGTGGCTTGGCGGGGAGAAAATCCCGCTGCCACTCTCCCACTGATCCAGTCACGCGGGAGTGATTGACCCGCGCGCGGCTTGCGCCAGAACTTTCAACTTATCGTTCTCGGCTTGCCTGTCTCAGCTGGCCTGTCTCAACTTGCCGTTCACAACGTACCTTTCTCACTCAACCTCTCAACATGAGCACCATTCATCATGCTTGAATTGCGCCATCTGCGTACCCTGCTGGCCCTGCGTGATGCTGGCTCGCTGGTCGAAGCCGCGGAGCGTGTCCACCTCACCCAGTCCGCCCTGTCCCATCAGCTGAAGGACCTCGAGGAGCGCCTGGGCGCGCCGCTGTTCATCCGCAAGACGCGCCCCGTGGAGTTCACCCGCGCCGGACAGCGCCTGTTGTCGCTGGCAGAGCAGGTACTGCCGCAGTTCCGCATGGCTGAGCGCGACATTGCTCGCATGGCGGGTAGCGAGCAGGGCCGGCTGCACATGGCCATCGAGTGCCATAGCTGCTTTCAGTGGCTGATGCCGACAGTGGATCGCTTCCGCGATCACTGGCCGGAGATTGAAGTCGATATCCCCTCGGGCCACAGCTTCGCTCCCCTGCAGGCATTGGGCCGCGAGCAGCTGGACCTGGTCATCACCGCCAACCCGGTGGAGATGACCGGCATCCAGTACATTCCGCTGTTCCGCTATGAGGTCATGCTGGCCGTGGCACGCCAGCATGCACTGGCCATCAAGGGCCATGTGGAGCCGCAGGACCTGTGCGACGAGACCTTGATCATCTATCCGGTCGAGCATGATCGCCTGGACGTCTTCACCCAGTTCCTCGAACCGGCCAACGTGAGCCCGCGCGAGATCCGCAGCGCCGAGATGACGGTGATGATGATGCAGCTGGTCGCCAGCGGCCGCGGCGTCACGGCGCTCCCCAACTGGGCGCTGGCCGAGTATCTGACGCGCGATTACGTGCGTGGCCTGTCGCTGGGCGACGGTGTCTGGGCGACGCTTTACGCCGCCGTCAGAGAAGATCTGCTCGGCACGCCGTGGATGGACGACTTCCTGCGTACCGCCCGTGAGACATCATTCGAGGTGCTGAGTGGCGTGAAGCCTGCCTGATACCCGGGCCTCAGCGCTTACGAGGAATGGATACACGAAAGCCCCACCACTCGACAGGCCGCAAGGCATCGATTGGTGGGGCTTTCGTGTATCTGCTGATCACTGCTTGTTCGCGCCATATCACTACGGCTTGCGCGCAAGACTTTTTCTTCAGCACAAACAGAACCGCCCCAGCATGAGCTGGGGCGGTTCTTGACGTCTATCATCTCAAGCGGAAAGCATTCCGCAATGAGTGATGATCAGTCGATAGCCTTGACGTTGGCTGCCTGCAGGCCTTTCTGGCCCTGGGTCACGTCGAAGGAGACCTGCTGGCCGTCCTGCAGGGTCTTGAAGCCATCAGCCTGGACTTCGGAGAAGTGAACGAACAGATCGTCACCACCGTCAGCCGGAGCGATGAAACCAAAACCTTTAGCGTCGTTGAACCACTTAACTGTACCTGTAGCCATGAGAAATTCCTCTCTGATTAGCATGTTTGAAATAACGGGCATTACCCGAAGAGCGTGGGCAAAGCAAAACCATGCATCAAATCAGCGAGGCTTCTCGGGGCGCTCAAGGCGATTTACCGAGCAGCACAGGCGACTGAGTGGTGCGTCTTGCTATCCAACAGGGGCTACATTGCACGCTAACCCATGATCACGTCAAGCCTTTTCGACAATCACTTCACACAGTCGCCAAGCGATGCCACTCCAGCCAGGTCAGAAATCCCCCTTCGGGCAGCTGCAGATTCGGCGCATCGGTCCCCAGCAGCAGGCGGTCTCCCTCGAGCGTGACGCGCCGCACAAGCGTCACCTCATCCCAATCGGCGATCGTGGCCAGCGACAGATGATGGCAGACCTCCTCCCGCTCACTGTCCCACTGCCAGCGCCCACAGTAGGCAAAGCCCTCACGAAAGGCGGCGACCAGCTGATCATCCGTCGGCGCCATCCCCAGAGGCTGACGCTCACAGGACACCAGCTGCACACTCATATAGCCATTGGCCATGTAATGCAGCTGTCCCTTGCACTCGCCCAGCGGCTCCAGCTCGCGTCCATCCGGCCAGGCATACCAGAAACGCTCGAGCCGCCACGCGCCGATCAAGTCAGGATGCAGTGACAAGGAAGGTTGCCGCATGGCCGATTCCTCGAACGGTCGTGATCAGGTGGCGTGCTCGTCCTGGAGTGACGGCGGCTTTACCGGCGGCAAGGGCACAGGCGCCTTGCGTTCCAGCTGGCTGGAGGTCAGTGGCAGCAACAGACTGAAGCGCGCGCCCTTGAGCGACCTGCCCTTGTCCACCACCACACTGCCGCCGTGGGAATGCAGGATCTTCTGCACGATGGAAAGCCCCAGCCCGTAGCCGCCGGAGGCACGCGTACGCGAATCATCCAGGCGCGCGAAGGGCTTGAAGACCTTCTTGCGATCTTCCTCGTTGATGCCGGGGCCATCGTCCTCGACGTCGAGCCTGACCACCTGCGGGTCACTGGTAATGCGCACCAGCACACGGGAATCCGCGTGCCGGCAGGCATTGGAGACCAGATTCTGCAGCGCCCGCTGCAGATAGCGTGCCTCGGCCTCGACCTCCAGCGCCTCGCCCTCGATGCTCAGCAGCAACTCAGGGTGCAGCGGCGCCAGCGTCTCGCAGACCTGCTCCGCGATCTCGCGGCAATCCACCATGCCGAGGTCCAGCTGGATACCGGCGGCATTGTTGAGGCGTGCGTAGGTCAGGATCTCGTCGATCAGCTTGTCGAGTTCCTCGATGTCGCCGTCTGCGCCCTTTATCTGACGCTGGACGAAATCATCATCGACCATGTCCTCGATCATCTGCAGCGCGAAGCGGATACGCGCCACCGGCGTGCGCAATTCATGTGAGACCGCCCGAATCATGTCCTGCTGCGCGCCCAGCAACCCCTGCACCCGCTCGGCCATGCCATTGAAGGCCATGCCGAGACGCCCGAGAAAGTCATTGGACTCGATGCGCACCCGCGTATCGAGATAGCCGCCCGCGATGCGGGTCGCGGCCTTTTCCAGACGCGTCAGGCGCGCCTCCAGTGAACGCACCACCAGATAGATGACGCCGCCCAGCAGACTGATGACCGCCAGTATCATGGCGATGATCAAGGCCGGCGGTGTCGTCTCGAAGCCACGGATGGGCCCGACCTTGAGCATGGCGCGGTCCCCCAGACGAGTATAGAGCGCCATCGCCTGACCGTGACTGGCCACGTTGAGCACCACTCGACCGGCCTCCAGGCGACTGGCCTGCTGCGCATCGAGATTCTGCGGAATGTCCGGCAGCAGCGCGAAGGACAGACCCGAGGCCTGCTGCAGCTGGGCCAGCAAGTCGCTGCGCTGCTCGGCATTCATGGGCTGCAGGGTGTCATGCAGCGACACCATCAACCCGCGCAACTGCCGCTCCGCGAGATGCAGCAACCGGAATTCCAGCACTCTCTCTTCGCCCGGCACCGCCATCAGCAGCTGCCAGCCGGCGTCATCATGCGGCCGCACCAGCGGCCGCCCGGCCTCAAGGCGGCGCTGCTCCCACCAGCTGAGGTCAAAGATCGCCGCCGGTGCCAGCAACAACCGCCCATCCAGCAGGCGGGCGGTCCGATTGAGGAAGGCCCCGCGCTCAGCCTCCGGCGTGGCCGCGATCTGGCTCACCAGCAGGCGCATCGGCGCCGCGCCCAGACGCGTCTGGTAGGCCTCCAGCCGGACCATGTTGGTCAGTTGAAAGCCACCCAGCGCGATGCCCAGCGTGAGCACCAATGCCACCAGCAAGGCGACATAGACACGCAGGAAGATGCTGTCAGAGAGAGCCCGGCGCATCGTCTAGAGGTCCTTGACGAACAGGTATCCCTTGCTGCGCACCGTCTTGATCCGCTCAGGATGATTGGGGTCATCGCCAATCTTGGGGCGGATGCGCGAGACACGCACGTCGATGGAGCGGTCCTGGCCGTCGTACTTTATGCCGCGCAGCGCAGAGAAGATTTCCTCGCGCGTCAGCACGCGTCCCGCATTCGAGGACAGCAGCCACAGCAGGTCGAACTCGGCACTGGTCAGTTCGATGCGCTCACGCGCCAACCATGCCTCACGGGTGGCGTTGTCGATCTCGAGATCATTGAACACCAGGCGCGTCTCTCCGGCGGCCACTTCGGGGCCATCGGCGCGGCGCAGCAAGGCCCGCATGCGTGCCAGCAGGACACGCGGCTGCACCGGCTTGGGCACGTAATCGTCGGCACCCATCTCCAGACCCAGCACCTGATCCATGTCATCGGTACGCGCCGTCAGCATCAGGATCGGCCCGGCGAACTGAGGCCGCACGCGACGACAGATGGACAGGCCATCCTCGCCCGGCAGCATCAGGTCCAGAATCACGATGTCGGGGCGCAGACTGATGATCAGGTCCACCGCCCGCGCGCCGTCATTCTCGACGCTCACGCGGAAGTTGTTGGCTTCGAGGTATTCGCGCGTCAATGTCGCCAGACGCTCGTCATCCTCAACAATCAATACATGTTCTTGCGCATTGGTATCCAAGGGCATTCCATCCGCATCGTTGGGTCAACGTGGCCAGCAGCTCACAAGCAGTTACTTTCCTGTGCCACGTCGTAACCTTTTCAGGGTGATTTGTCACGAATGATACGCCAATTTGGGCGTTTACGCGCCAGCAGCGCAGGCACCATCTGCATTGACGGAGCGCAGAAAATTTAACACCTGAACTCTTGACATCCCCCAGCGGCAAGGCCGGATTTTCAACCACACCTTACCCACAAGTTATCCACTTGCACGCCCCACCAAACAACACTATCTTGTGTCCAAAATCAGCTCACGCCCCATATGTAGGGTTTTGGCGACGTCGACACCCATAGATCATGGCGACGATTGTCAAGCCCCGAAAGCATGAATCAGCGTATGGGAAGGCAGTCACGCAAGGCTGCTGGAACCGTGTCTCATGAACGCTATCAGGCTCAGCCCGGGCGCCGCTTGCCCCGCCTGAGCCTGATCGAGTTTCTCGACGACAAGGCTGACGACGACAGAATATCCCCGGGCGCAGGCAGGAATTTCCAGCCTGCGCCCCGATACGAATTGCCCTCGAGCCCTAACGGGCAACGATTCACCTTCAGACGATTCAGGAAGGCGTCATGGATTCCACTTTCAGCACCGATCAGGCGACAGTCGACGTGACTGCCCCCCAGCGCCTGCGCGTCATCAAGCGCAATGGCGATGTTGCGGCCTTCGACGCCAGCAAGATCTCCGTCGCTCTCTCCAAGGCGTTCATCGCCGTGGAAGGCGATCAGGTCGAGTCCAGCTCGCGCATCCGCGACCTGGTTCAGCAGCTGACCAGCCAGATCACCGACGCCTTCCAGCGTCGCATGCCTGACGGTGGCACCCTGCACATCGAAGACATCCAGGATCAGGTCGAGCTGGCGCTGATGCGTTCCGGCGAGCACAAGGTCGCCCGTGCCTATGTGCTGTACCGCGATGAGCACGCTCGTGCCCGCAGCGCCCAGAGCGACGGCATCGCCAAGCCGCACCCGACCATCAACGTCACGCACCTCGACGGCAGCGTGCGTCCGCTGGATCTGGGCCGTATCGAGACCCTCGTCTTCGATGCCTGCGCCGAGCTTTCCAACGTCGATGCCCAGAAGATCGTCGATGACTCCCTGAAGAATCTGTACGACGGCGTGCCGGTCGATGGCGTGTCCACCGCGCTGATGATGACCGCGCGTACGCTGGTCGAGAAGGACCCGAACTACACCTACGTCACCGCCCGCCTGCTGCAGGACAACCTGCGCCGCGAAGCCCTGAGCTTCCTCAAGGTCGCTGACGAGGCCACCTTCGGCGAGATGAAGGACCACTACCCGGTCGCCTTCAAGGCCTACATCGAGAGCGGTATCGCCTTCGAGCAGCTGGACGAGCAACTGGCCACCTTCGATCTGGAGCGTCTCGGCGCGGCCATCGATCACACGCGTGACAACCAGTTCACCTATCTCGGCCTGCAGACCCTGTACGACCGCTACTTCCTGCACCAGAACGACGTGCGCTATGAGCTGCCGCAGGTCATGTTCATGCGTGTCGCCATGGGCCTGTCCCTGAACGAGGAAGACCGCGAAGGCCGTGCCATCGAGTTCTACGAGCTGCTGTCCAGCTTCGACTACATGGCTTCCACGCCGACGCTGTTCAACGCCGGTACCCGTCGCAGCCAGCTGTCCAGCTGCTACCTGACCACCGTGCCGGACGCCCTCGATGGCATCTACGGCGCCATCCGCGACAACGCCATGCTCTCCAAGTGGGCAGGTGGTCTCGGCAATGACTGGACGCCGGTGCGTGCGCTGGGGTCCTACATCAAGGGCACCAACGGCAAGTCCCAGGGCGTCGTGCCCTTCCTGAAGGTCGTCAACGACACCGCCGTTGCCGTCAATCAGGGTGGCAAGCGCAAGGGCGCCGTCTGTGCCTATCTGGAAACCTGGCACATGGACGTCGAGGAATTCCTCGACCTGCGCAAGAACACCGGTGATGACCGTCGTCGTACCCACGACATGAACACCGCCAACTGGGTGCCGGACCTGTTCATGAAGCGTGTCTTCGATGACACCGAGTGGACCCTGTTCTCGCCGTCCGACTGCCCGGACCTTCACGACCTCTACGGCGCGGCCTTCCAGGCGCGTTACGAGCAGTACGAGGAGATGACCCGTCAGGGCCAGCTGAAGCTGTTCAAGCGCGTCAAGGCGCGTGATCTATGGCGCAAGATGCTCTCCATGCTGTTCGAGACCGGCCACCCGTGGATCACCTTCAAGGACCCGTGCAACCTGCGCAGCCCGCAGCAGCACGCCGGTGTCGTGCACTCGTCCAACCTGTGTACCGAGATCACCCTCAACACCTCCGAGGACGAGATCGCGGTCTGCAATCTGGGCTCGATCAACCTGGCGCAGCACGTCATCGACGGCAAGCTGGATGGCGACAAGCTCAAGAAGTCGGTGCGTACCGCCGTGCGCATGCTCGACAACGTCATCGACATCAACTACTACGCCGTACCGCAAGCGCGTCGCTCCAACATGCGTCACCGCCCGGTCGGCCTCGGTATCATGGGCTTCCAGGACGCGCTCTACGCGCAGTCCATCGCCTATGCCTCCGAAGAAGCCGTGACCTTCGCCGACGAATCCATGGAACTCGTCAGCTATCACGCCATCGAAGCTTCCAGTGATCTGGCCGCCGAGCGTGGTCGTTACGAAAGCTTCGACGGTTCGCTGTGGAGCCAGGGCATCCTGCCGATCGATTCCATCGAGAAGCTCAAGACCGAGCGTGGCGCCGACTACATCGAGATGGACGAAAGCCAGACTCAGGACTGGGACTACATCCGCGAGAAGGTCCGCACCCAGGGCATGCGCAACTCCAACGTGATGGCGATCGCGCCGACCGCGACGATCTCCAACATCTGTGGCGTCTCGCAGTCCATCGAACCGACCTACCAGAACCTGTTCGTCAAATCGAACCTGTCTGGCGAGTTCACCGTGGTCAACGCCTACATGGTCAACGACCTCAAGGCGCGCGGCCTGTGGGACGAGGTCATGATCAACGACCTCAAGTACTACGACGGCAGCGTGCAGCCGATCGAGCGCATCCCGGAAGACCTCAAGGCGCTGTACGCCAACGCCTTCGAAGTCGAGCCGAAGTGGATCGTCGAAGCCGCCTCGCGTCGTCAGAAGTGGATCGATCAGGCCCAGTCCCTGAACCTGTACATCCAGGGCGTGTCCGGCAAGAAGCTGGACGTGACCTACCGCATGGCATGGTTCCGTGGCCTCAAGACCACCTATTACCTCCGTGCTCTGGGTGCGACCGCCGTGGAGAAATCCACCGTCGATCGCAGCAAGCACAACGCCGTCGGCAATGCACCGACTCCGGCACCGGCTCCCGCGCCGACCCCGGCACCGGAAGCCAAGCTGGAACCGCGCGGCATCGAAGACTTCCTGCAGGGCAAGAGCGGCCAGCGTGCCCCCTCCGCCAGCAACATCGATGAGTTGGGCTGTGAGGCCTGTCAGTAAGCGATTGCGCCAGACCCGAGTCCGCTGACGCTGACTCACCGCCTGCCAGGACACACCTTGCAGGCGGACTGCGGCAAATCCACAAGACCGAGCCCCGCTCGGTCTTGTGCCGCCACCAACAATCACTGCCTCCTGACATTCCCTCGAAACAAGCCCGGGCCTGACTCCCTCCAGGAGCCACGCCACTCGATGGCGCTCGCGTCGTAGAACGCACCGCCCCTGCCTTTTCGTCACGCTGACTGCCCGCGTGACCATCACCGAACACGAGGAACGCAACATGTTGAACTGGGACGATTTCCACGAAGACGAAGCCCCCGCTGCCGAGAAGCCGGCGACGGCCAAACCGGCGCCGCAGGCCGAAGCTCCCGCCGCTGCCCCGGCGGCTGACGCTGTCGTCGCGAGCGAGAACAGCGAAGGCTACGCGATCAGCGATGCCGAGCGCATCGCCCGCGCCCAGCAGGCGCTGGACGATCTCGACGTGGCCAAGGGTCTGGAAGAACTGGAAATGGGTGCCCAGCGCATTCAGGTCGACGAGAAGCGCATGATCAATGCGCGCGCCGACGTCAACCAGCTGGTGCCCTTCAAGTACGACTGGGCATGGCAGAAGTACCTCGACGGCTCCGCGAACCACTGGATGCCGCAGGAAGTGAATATGAACGCGGACATCGCGTTGTGGAAGAGCCAGGACGGCCTGACCGAAGACGAGCGCCTGATCGTGATGCGCTCGCTGGGTTACTTCTCCACTGCCGACTCGCTGGTCGCCAACAACCTGGTGCTGGCCGTCTACAAGAACATCACCAACCCGGAGTGCCGCCAGTACCTGCTGCGTCAGGCCTTCGAAGAGGCGATCCACACCCACGCCTACCAGTACTGCATCGAGTCACTGGGCATGGACGAAGGCGAAGTCTTCAACATGTACCGTGAAGTGGACTCCGTGGCGCGCAAGTCCGCCTGGAGCCTCAAGCACACCCAGGCGCTGGCACGTGCCGACTTCCACACCGGCACACCGGAAGCGGACCAGGAATTCCTGCGCAACCTGATCGGCTTCTACGCCGTCACCGAAGGCATCTTCTTCTACTGCGGCTTCTCCCAGATCCTGTCCATGGGTCGTCGCAACAAGATGACCGGCGTCGCCGAGCAGTTCCAGTACATCCTGCGTGACGAGTCCATGCACCTGAACTTCGGCATCGACGTGATCAACCAGATCAAGGTCGAGAACCCGCACCTGTGGACCGCCGAATTCCAGGACGAAGTCACCCAGATGATTCTGGAAGGCACCCAGCTCGAGATCGAATACGCGCGTGACACCATGCCGCGCGGCGTACTGGGCATGAACGCGGCCATCATGGAGGAATACCTCCACTTCATCTGCAACCGTCGCCTCGCGCAGCTGGGCCTCAAGGAGCAGTTCCCGGGCGCCAAGAACCCGTTCCCGTGGATGTCCGAGATCATCGACCTGCGCAAGGAGAAGAACTTCTTCGAGACGCGCGTCACCGAATATCAGGTCGGCGGTGCCCTGAGCTGGGATTGATCACTGATCACTCCCCCTCCCAGAGACAGGCACGCGACTGACGCCTGCCTCTGCTGAGCACCCCAACGGGCCATGTCATTGATATGGCCCGTTTTTGCGTCCAGCGCCCGCACAGGGTAGGCTTCGCGCCGTCCCGACTCTCCCCGGCTTCACGTGAAAGGAACGAACATGCAACTCGGTATCATCGGACTCGGCCGCATGGGCGGCAATATCGCTCGTCGCTTGATGCGCAATGGCCACGAAGTGGTCGCCCATGATCGTGACGCGGCAATCGCCCAGTCACTGGTCGCCGACGGTGCGACGCACGTCGATAGCCTCGTGGAACTGGTTCAGCAGCTCGAGGCGCCGCGCGCCGTCTGGGTCATGCTGCCGGCTGGCGAGATCACCGAGCAGACCATCGCCACGCTTGCCGAGCTGATGGAAGCCGGCGACACCATCATCGATGGCGGCAACACCTTCTACAAGGACGACATCCGCCGTGCCACGGCCCTCAAGCTGAAGGGCCTGAACTACGTCGATGTGGGCACTTCCGGCGGCGTGTGGGGCCTGGAGCGCGGCTACTGCATGATGATCGGCGCCGAGAAGGCCGTGTTCGAGCATCTCGAGCCGCTGTTCGATACCCTCGCCCCGGGCTATGGCGATCTCGAGCGCACCAAGGGCCGCAACGCCCCGGACGAGCGCGCCGAGCGCGGCTACATCCACGCCGGTCCGGTCGGTGCCGGTCACTACGTGAAGATGGTCCACAACGGCATCGAGTACGGCCTGATGCAGGCTTATGCCGAGGGCTTCGAGCTGATGCAGAGCAAGGGCTCCGACGCCCTGCCGGAAGATCAGCGCTTCGACCTCAATCTGGCCGATATCGCCGAGGTGTGGCGTCGTGGCAGCGTGGTGTCTTCCTGGCTGCTCGACCTGACCGCCCAGGCACTGGCCGGTGATGAGCGTCTGGACCACTACAGCGGTGCCGTCTCCGACAGTGGCGAAGGCCGCTGGACCGTCGATGCCGCCGTCGAACAGGGTGTCGCGGTGCCGGTGCTGGCCAATGCGCTGTTCTCGCGCTTCAGCTCGCGCAAGGAAAACACCTACGCCAACCGCCTGCTGTCGGCGATGCGCTTCGGCTTCGGTGGCCATGTCGAGCCGCCCAGGAAAGACTGAGCACCTGCTCTGACACGCCAGACGTGAAACGCCCCGCTCATGGAGATCATGAGCGGGGCGTTGTCGTTTGCGGGGCCTGCTGGCAGAGCGGTGGAGTGTCAGCTGCGCTTCTTGCCAGCCCTGTCAGCCCTGTCAGCCCTGTCAGCCCTGTCAGCCCTGTCAGCCCTTAGTGTCAGCCACTGGCGTTATCGGCCGCCGCCAGCGCCATCCACCGGCGTCAGCGTCATCTGCTGACCGCGCATGTTGATATCGAACTCCCCCAGGAAACTCATTCCCAGCAGCACCACCTCATCGTGCATGCCCGGCACGATGGCCCCGCGCACCTCGCGCTGGCTGAGTCCCGCCAGACTGACGGTATCCAGTGTGGTCAGGGCGCCGTGACTGACGCCATTGGCGGTGGTGAAGCGCGCATCCCGCCCGCGTGGCAGCTGCAGGCGCTCGGCCAGCGCTTCGGACACCGAGACATAGGTGGCGCCGGTATCGAGCAGGAAGGTGACCGGCTGATCATTGATCGTGCCGGGGGCCACGAAGTGCCCGGAGCGATTGCGCGACAGCGTCAGTGGCTCTCCGGACGACAGCGACTGGCCAGCCAGCGAGGCATTGGGCCGGGTGCGCTCATCAAGCTGACCCTGGAACCACCACACCAGCATGGCGAGAATCAGCGCCCAGCACAGCACCAGCATGCCGACACCATAACGGCGGGTCGCGCCGCCCCCTGAATCACTCATCCACCACCACCCCGCAACAGCAGACGCAGGCCGACGGCGCACAGTGCGAAGCCGAGAATCAACGGCACCCCGATCAGCCAGCCGCGCGTCCCCGGCAGGCTGGCCTCATGCGGGGCGTCGAGGCGATAGACCAGCGCCACGCTCTCCCCCACGGCGGGTGTCGGCGAGGGCACCGCCAGCGGCGAGATGATCTCGTGCCAGCCATCACGCTGATCCTGATAGCGCACCACGGGCGCATACTGGATCGACTCGATATTGAAGCGCCCGCCCGGCGGCAGGCCCGCCATCGCCAGGGCCTCATCCTCGCTGAGTTTGCCGCCCTTGGGCAGATGGATCGGGCCACGCCCTTCGACGTGCAGCGTGCGGTCGTGGTTGATGACCTCGCCCATTACCTGCGCGCTGTTGCGGGCGAAGGACTGCGCCTGCTGCCAGCGATAGCCGCCGAGCAGCAGCAAGGCGATGCCGATGATGATCAGTCCCAAGGTCAACGCCATGCGATGCCTCCTTGTGGTCGGCGCCATCATGCACGACGCGGTGTCGAGGTACGGGCCTGGACGTCGTCGCTCACGTCATGGGCCACGCCCTGCTCATGTCCGCCGGCCGCTTCCAGCCTCTCGCTCAGCGCCTCGAACTGGCGCCAGCGCGCATGCGCCAGCGGCGTGACACCTTCGGCGTCCGCCAGATTGACGTCGGCACCGTGGGCCAGCAGCTGCTCGACGACCCTTTGATAGTCAACGCCGCCATCCCCCAGCAACACAGCCTCGATCAGTGCCGTCCAGCCGAGCGTATTCTGGTGATTGACGTCGACATCGGTCTCCTCGAGCAGCTGACGGCAGATATCGGCATGGCCACGCTCACTGGCCGACATCAGCGCAGTGGAAGAGAAGCGATTGAGCACCGTCGCCGAGGCGCCATGCGCCAGCAGCCGGCTCAGACAGTGGCCATAGCCGAGTGCGGCCGCGGCCAGCAGGGGCGTGTCGTGCAGGGCATCGGTCTGCTCGCAATCGGCGCCGGCGGCCAGCAGAGCCTCCACCGCTTCCGGCTGATTGGCCTGCACCGCGACCAGCAATGGCGAGCGCCCACGATAATCCACGTCATTGACTCGCTCGTGCGCATCAGGAGCGGCCAATGCCTGTGCCAGGCCCTCCAGATCGCCATGCTGAGCACACATTGTCATGTCCTTCATCACCACCTCCTGACGCCCGGCAACGGATGCTTACTCTCTGACAGCCTATGCGATCCTGAGCGTGACCGTTAGCCCCGCCAGCGTTCAATCGGCGCCTTGAGCATCGCCGATCAGGCATGGCGTGGTGAATGACAGCCAAAAAAAAGCGCTCCCGAAGGAGCGCCAGTTCGTCATCACCGCAGGGCGCGGCAGACGAGACTCAGAAACGAAGCCCGTCCGGCTGCCAGCCGGACACCGTCAGAATACGGTGTCGCCCTGGCCGCGCCCAATCATCTCTCGGGATGGCTACGATAGTGCCTGGCTATCAAGACAAGAGCGCCGATAAGCGAGGCGGCACCCTGTCATTCCGTCGGCTGCGCACCGACCAGCGGGGAGCTCGGCAGCCAGACGCGTGCCGCCAGGCCGCCCAGACTGGAGCGCTCCAGTGCCAGCTCGCCCCCATAGAGCGCCATCAGATCATCGACGATCGCCAGCCCCAGACCGGAACCGGAGCGCCCCTCATCAAGGCGCGCCCCACGCCCCAGCGCGGCGGCGCCCTCTTCTTCATTCATGCCGGGGCCATCGTCCTCGATGATCAACAGCACGCCGCCATCGCGGGTCTCGCTGCTGACGCGCACCTGCTGGCGAGCCCACTGCAAGGCGTTCTCGAGCAGGTTGCCGACCATTTCCTGCAGATCCTGCGGGTCGACCCGCACGCTGGCGTCGTCCTCCAGCGCCAGACTGAGCGTGATGCCACGCCGGCTCGCCAAGCGCCCGAGTCCCTCGAAGACCGGCCCCGCCGCCTCACGCAGGCTGATGCGCCCGCTGAGATGCGCGCCACCGGCGGCACTGGCACGCGCCAGGTGGTGGCGCACGGCTTCATCGATGCGTTTGAGCTCGGCGTCGATCCGCGCGCGGTCCTCGCCGTCGAAGCGCTCGGACTGGGCCTTGAGCACGCTGACCGGCGTCTTGAGCGCATGCGCCAGATTGCCGGCCGCCGCGCGCCCGCGCTCGATCAAGCGCTGATCTCGCTCGAGCACGGCATTGATGGCGCGAGTCAGCTCTGTCAGCTCCGGCGGCAGACGGGTCTCTTCCAGCCGCTCCGCCTCGCCATCGGCGACCTTCTTGAGGCGAGCCCGCAGGCGCCGCAGAGGCGCCAGCCCCCAGCTGATCTGCGCGGCAGAGCCGCACACCAAAAGCGATGCCAGCGCGACCAGTGCACCCGCCAGCAGCCACTCGAAGCGCGCGACCTCGGCGTCGACCTCGCTACGGCTGGCCGCCACCATCACGTGCAGTGGCTGGTTGCGACCGGGCAGGCGGATATCGCGCTCGAGGGAGCGCAGCACCTGATGGCGCGGGCCCTTGAGGTCACGGCTGATGATGACGCCCTTGTCCATGTCTTCCAGCGGCGGCAGGCGTTGGTCCCACAGCGAGCGCGACGTCAGCACATTGCCGTTGCGATCGGAAATCTGCCAGTACCAGCCCGAATAGGCCTGATCGAAGCGCGGGTCGCCCAGCGAGCGGGTCAGGCCGGGGCGGCCCTTCTCGCGGTCGAACTGGATGGCGGCGATCAGCACCTTCGACAGCGACAGCAGGCGCTGGTCGAAGGCGGTAGTCACGGCGTCACGGAAGCTCCAGGCCAGACCGAGCCCGGTCAGCGGCATGACGATCAAGGCAATGACCAGCGAGCCGCCCAGCAAGCGGCGGCCGACGGACAGTGGCTTCATGCGTCGCTGCCATCCGCCGGCGTCTGTGTCTCGGCGTCCGGATCACGCAGACGATAGCCACGCCCGCGCAGCGTCTCGATGCGCTCGGCACCCAGCTTGCGGCGCAGACGGCTGATCTGCACGTCGATGACGTTGGAATCGGGTTCGTGGTCGCGGTCATAGACATGCTCGACCAGTTCAGAACGGCTGACCACACCGGGCACGGCGTGCATCAGGTGCATCAGCAGGCGCGTTTCCTGGGCGGTCAGCGACACGGGGCGCCCCGCCAGGCTGACGGTACCGCCGTGGGTGTCGCAGGCCAGATCACCCAGCTTGAGCACGGGGTGGGCATGGCCGCGAGAGCGACGCACCAGGGCGCGCAGACGGAAGATGACCTCGGCGGTCTCGAAGGGCTTGGTGACGTAATCATCGGCGCCGGCGGAGAAGCCGGCGGCCTTGTCAGACCAGCGCTCGCGCGCGGTCAGCACCAGCACCGGCACCTCGATACCGGCTTCCCGCCACTGGGCCAGCCAGCGCGTGCCATCACCGTCCGGCAGGCCGAGATCCAGCACTACGGCATCGTAGCTCTCGGTCTGGATCAAAAAGTCGGCGTCTCCCCCGGTGGTGGCATGCTCGACCAGTACATCGGCTTCCCCCAGGCGCGCCATCAGCGCTTCGGCCAACGGCATGTCATCTTCAACCAGCAATATCTTCATCGATTCTCGGGCTCCTGACGCAAGCGGCGTTCTACCGGTGGCGCAATGGACAATGGCACTAGCATACCGTTCCTCAGGGCCGCCAGGCACCCTCGGCGCCCTTGTCACGGCCTGCGCTGGCACTGCCTGGCCTGGCCACTGCCTGCCTCGTCCTACTGACTCTCGACCTCGGCATTGGCGCCGTCAGTCACGAGGGGCGTGTCGTCCGTCTCGGGCAAGGGCCTGGTCAGGGGCTCGGACAAGGAACCGCTGCCAGCGCGACGCATGGCATCCAGATTGACGCCGCGCACCTCACGCAGACTGCCATCCGAGGCACGCACGGTGAATCTGGCCATCTGGCCCTGTGGCCCGAGCATCTCGACCTCGTAGATCAGCTCGCCATGCGTCTCTTCGAGTTCCACCTCGACCACCTGACCCAGCCAGTCGCGCTCGAGGCTATCGAGCAGCTCGGACAACGAGATGACGCGTCCGGCGGCGACTTCGTCGTGCAGGCTGCGCCAGCGCTCGCTGTCACACAGCGCATGCGGCGGCAGTGCCAGCGCACCGACCAGCAGGCTCCCGAGCCCGAGGCACAGCCAGACATAGCGTTGCCGCCATTGACTGCCACGCGCTGCACGGGCGTCTGGCTGAGCCTTGTGGGGAGTCTGCATGAAGAGGAACCTCGTGGATGACGGCGGGGCTGGTGTGCGCCCAAGGCGGGCGCTTGCGCGTGGCGCTCAATTTAGCAACGGAATGTGCAATCAAACCTGCGTTGGAACAACGCGGACCAACGCGAGAGCAACCACTGACCCTGTGATGCAGAGACTGACAGGAGGCAATGAACCTCAGATGAATTCACGTCTCAGCGTCGCGCAAGGTCGCCTGGCCCACAGTGAGCGCCATGCCCAGCCATCCTTGAGGAGGGTGTCATGTCCCCATCAGCCGCGTCCCGTATTGCTCCCGTTCGTGAATCAGACTCCGCATCCCGACAGCCGCCATCCTCGGCCGCAGGCGCCGCCCCGTCACGCTTCTGGCTCGCCAGCCGCGCAGTCCAGCACTGGCGACACGGCCTGGGCGTCAGCGCACTCGGCCTGATGCTGGGCTCGGCTCCCGCCTATGCCAACGGCATCGAGGACCTGCCGGTGCGCCATCAGCTGTCGGCGGCAGAACTCTCGACCGCCGGACTCTCTGCAAATGGGCCCTCGACCAGCGAGCACTCAGATGACGGCAAGGCGCACGCCACGCTCGGCGATGATGCCGGGGATAGCACGCTGGACACGGCCGCCACCCGCACAGCCGGAAAGCCTGCGACAGATATCTCTGACGCCGCGTCTACCCAGGGGCTCGCGCCAGAGCTGCTCACGCAGATGATGATCCACGCCAGTCGCAAGGGCATGATGGAATTCAGCACGATGGATATCCGCGACGATCATGTTCAGTTCACGGGCTGGGGACATAATGGGTGGCAGATGGAACTGGCCATCAATCTCGCCGATGGAGAATTCATCAGCGAAGCGCTGCGCCAGAGTGATTCCGCGCCCGGCGACAAGGCCATCGATGGCGACAGCATGCGCCAGACCTTGAATTTTGCCGCTGTCGACGGCATCAAGAGTGTACAGAGCGTCGAAGTCGCTGCGCACGCCATCCAGATTCACGGGCACGATGCGCAAGGCAGGCCGCAACGAATGACATTGAACATGCCGCTGCCGGGCAACGCTTTCAACCTCGCCGCCAGCGTATCCATGAATCCGGATTACCGGCCGTGAACTGATCGACCCGCTTGACCAGCCGCCGTGCCTTGAAGTGGTTCAGGGACTGAACCCGACATCCAGCGCTGGATCAACGCCGAAGCCACTTGACGGCAACGATGCCAACTTCGATGCTGAACGAGTCAACCGGCCGCCCGATGCCATCAAGCGCCTCATGCAAAAGTGCGTCGCATCGAGCCCCACTTACCCATCCCCCGGCCCAGAGCACGAATGCCCGTTGCGCCGGGAGGGCAATACCCCTGTTTCCTGACCCGATATCCCCGACCACCCACTTTCACCTATCGGGTCATCCTCGCCCGGCCTGACGGCCCGGCTCTATCGTGGAGAAGACACATGCAAGGCCAACAGCACAACACTCTGTGGAACCAGGCTCGCCAATGGCAGGCCAATGCAGGCAACCAACGCCCCTCCAATGGCCTGTCCGGCCTCAAGCTGGTCGCCGCCTGGCTGATCGGTGGCGTGGTCATGATCTTCAGCCTGTTCGCAGCGCTGGTGATGATGGTACTCGGCATCATCATGCTGCCCTTCATCCGCCGTCGCATGAAAAAGCGCATGAGCGAGATGCAGCAGCGCATGCAGGAGGCCCAGGACAAGGCCAACGGTCGACAGAACTACTCGCGTGATGCCACGCGTGAAGACGGCAGCAGCACTGAGACACTGGACGGTGAGTACCAGGTCAAGGAATAAGCCCTGACGCCAGAGACCGCTGAGCGTCTCACATTGGCCGACTCGCAATGATCGTCTCGTATTGATCATCACGACGTTCGCCAAAAACGCAAAGGCCGCCCCATGGGGCGGCCTTTTGCGTTGCAGCGTCCTGAAGCTGCCAAGGCAGGCTCCGGCGCCTGACCATCACACTCGATAGACGCTGGCCGTCATCACCTTGGACATCAGGCGCATCGCGCTCTTCAGCGGCCCCGGGAAGCGATGACCACCGGCTTCCAACGCCCACTGCTCATGATGGGCTTCGTCGATTTCCATCTGGCGCAACAAGGCACGTGAACGCTGATCACCCTCGGGCAGCGTCTGCTGGTGCTTCGACAGGTGCTCGCCGACCAGCTCTTCGGTCGCGGCCACGAACCCGAGGCTGACCTTGTCGTTGATGGCACCGGCCGCTGCCCCGAGCGCGAAGCTCGTCATGTAGAACAGCGGATTGAGCAGGCTGGTATTGGCATCCAGCTCGACGAGTCGTGCATCGCACCAGGCCAGATGATCGATCTCTTCCTGGGCGGCCAGCTCCATCTGCGTGCGCGTTTCGGGCAGACGCGCCGTGAAACCCTGGCCCTGATAGAGCGCCTGGGCACACACCTCGCCGGTGTGATTGATGCGCATCAGGCCAGCGGCGTGCTGACGCTCTTCGTCGCTGATCGCTTCGTCATGGATGTCGCCCGCCGGAGAGGGTCGCGACGGCTGGGCGGCATGTGGCACCAGGGTACGCAGTACGGTGTCGAACTGATGGATCAACTGATCGGCGCGGCTATGATGACGTTGCGCCGAAATGGCATCGGAATGCGGCATGGGAAGACTCCTGCACGGCGTGAGCAATGAGGCCATCTTACGCAAGCCTGCCCGCAACGGTAAGGGGCAGAGTGTCGCCGAGCGAGGCCTGACCGGCTACCTTGCGCCGTGGCTTTCCCAATGAAAAACCGGCAATGCCGTTTTCACGACATTGCCGGTATGCGCCTGTGTGCCGCGCGCTTGTTATCGCTAGCCGCTACCTGCCCGCGAACCGCCGGTACAGGCGCCTGCTCTATGCCGGCTCAGCCAGCCGGCCATGTGAAGCGGCGACCACCCATCAGGTGCATATGAATATGATAGACCGTCTGGCCGCCATCTTCATTGCAGTTCATCACCACGCGATAACCGCCCTCGGCAAAACCGTAGTCCTTCGCCAGTCTGGCGGCGGTGTACTGCAGGCGCCCTACCGTGGCCAGCTGATGCTCCTCGATATCGTTGAGCGTGGCAATGTGCTGCTTGGGGATGATCAACACATGGGTCGGCGCCTGCGGATTGATGTCATTGAAGGCCAGCACCTCATCATCCTCATAGACGATATCGGCGGGAATCTCGCGGTTGATGATCTTGCAGAACAGACAGTCCATGACACCTTCTCCCTTGAAGTGGGGCTGCCCACGGCAGCGTGGCCTGCCAGCGTAGCGTCAGCCGGGCAACAGGCCAAGGGCCGACGCAGGAAAACGCGGGCCAGTTGGCGGACAGAGCAATGTCGCCTTTAGGGAAACAGACTGATTCACCGCTGCCAGTGGGCGAATGAGGGAAACAGTAGGATAATCATTGTTATCCCGCTAACGAGAAGCCGCCCGTCATGCCCGTGTTCACTCGCCAAGATTCTTCCCTGCGCAAGGCCAACCACGAACTGGAGGCCGGCCTTGGTTCTCACGGCGAGACACGACCGGCCACTGTCGGCGCCCCCGCCGTTGATCGCGCTGAGCCTACGCGCGCCGAGAAGGCGCGGGCGGCACTGCGTGCCGCGCCCAGGGTCACGCGTGTTGACGGCGAGCAGGCCCCGGGCGAGTTCCTGCAGCGTGCCAAGGGCTTTCTCAAGGCCGAGGTCTATATCACGCACCTCAATGGCCAGCCGGTGGTATGCAAGGATTACCGCTGCTATGCCGGCACGCCGGCGGCATTGGTGGCACGCTGGCTGGTACGCCACGAGCTGAAGATGCTCGAGCGTCTGGGCGACTGGACACACGCCCCCCGCGCCGTGGCGCGCCTGTCACCGCTGTCGCTGGCGATGGAGTACATCCCTGGGCCGTTGCTGAGTGACGCCGCCCTGGATGACGTGACGGATGCCCGCCTCAGTCAGCAGCTGATTCTCGTCGTGCAGCAACTCCATCAGCGTCAGATGGCCCACAACGACATCCGTGGCTCCAACGTCGTGCTGCGCGATGGCGTGCCGGTCCTGATCGACTTCACCTCTGCCGTCCGCCTGCCGCGCCTGCCGCGCCTGCCGGGCACGGCCACCCTCGCGCGCATGATGCGCCGCTTCGACCTGCGTCACTCGCTGAAGCTCAAGCAACGCACTCTCGGCCTGCCGCTGAGCACCCGCGAGGCACGCCTGCTGATCCGCAGCGGCCGCCTGAATCGCGCCCTGCGCGTCTGGAAGAAAGGCATCCTGCCACGCCTCAAGGGCCGCAAGTACTGAGCCACCCCAAGCCCAGCCCCCTTCATGTCTCCCGCTAGCGGAACCGCCGCTGCGCCAGCAGGCTCTTGACCAGCGGCGTGATGATCAGCTCGATGGCCAGTGCCATCAACGCGCCGGGCACCACCAGCGTATGCGGGCGCGACATGAATGACCCCTGGATCATCGCGAGCAGGAACGGGAAGTCGACACTGCCGGGATCGCGGAAGTGGATCACGACCATCGACTCGGCATCCGTCGGGATATCCTGCGGCTCGAAGGGGTTGGAGGTATCCACCGTCGGCACGCGCTGGAAGTTGATGTGCGTGCGTGAGAACTGCGGCTGGATATAGCGCACGTAGTCATCCATGCGGCTCAGGATGGTGTCCACCACCGCTTCCTGGGAGTGCCCGCGCAGCTTGGTGTCACGATCGATCTTCTGGATCCACTCCAGATTCATGGTCGGTGCCACCCCGATCAGCAGATCGACATGACGCGCGATGTCATGCTCCGGCGTCACCAGCCCACCATGCAGCCCCTCGTAGAACAGCAGGTCCGTACAATCCGGCAGCGACTGCCATTCGGTGAAGGTGCCGACCTTGTAGCCGGCCTCGATCATGCGCTTGTCTTCGGCATGGATGTAGTGGCGATGCGTGCCGGAGCCCTGCTCGCCATATTCGACGAACAGCGCTTCCAGACGATCCAGCTGGTTGGCCTCGACCGCGAAGTGAGACAGCTCGCGCTTGCGCTCCGGCGCCTCCTGAAACATGCGCACCAGCTCGTCACGGGTATAACGGTGAAAGGCATCCCCATCCACGTAGGCGGCATGAATCGCCTCACGCGAGAACATGCGCTCGAAGGTGCGCATGACCGTGGTGGTGCCCGCGCCGGAAGACCCCGTCACGGCGATGATCGGATATTCCCGCGACATCAGTTGGCTACCCGGGACGACATGGCAGAGACAGCCTGCTCGATGGCGACACTGGCGCGCGCGCTCGGCTCCGCCAGCCCCTGCTCGCCAGCGAACACCAGCCCGACGCGCAGCGTCGCCAGTACCGTGTCATCGCTGATACGCAGCAGGCGGTGATGGACACCAAGCCCCTTGCCGGACACGCTGTCGATGGCCGTTTCCACCACGAGGGCGTCGCCCAGCCGGCCCTCACCCTGATACTGCACGGCGAGATCCGCGACGATGCTCATCAGCCCATCGATGTTCCATTCGGGGAAGCCCAGCGCCTGCCAGGCCTGGCCCCGCGCCTCGTGCGCCAGGCTGACCACGCTGTCGTGACCCAGGTGCTGGCCATAGTTGATGTCGCTGACCCGAATCGTCATCGGGTGGCGATGTACCAGGCGGGAAACCGGAAATTCAAGCCGGATACGGTCCATGCAGACTCCTTGTCGGCGAGACAGGAAAAGGGTTCAGGGCGGACGGCGACGCCATCTTTCGACGCCGGTCAGCCTCAAGAAGGAATATAGGATGACTAGGGTTATCGCATGCCCGACACCGACATGACCAGACCCCGACACGATGGTCGTAGGCGCTCAGGGCGTCGAGAGACGCCCCAACGACAAGACCCGGCCTGGGGCCGGGTCTTGTCGTGAAGCAGGCATGTCGCGGGGTGGTGGCCCGTGCGACTCAGCGCTTTCAGTTATCGCCGCGCTCGCGAGCGATGGCACGCCAGGCGATGTCGCGACGCACCAGCATGTCCTGCCAGCTGATGGCATCGACGCCTTCATAGGCACGCTCGGTGGCCGCCGCGACGCTGTCGCCCAGTGCGGTGACGCACAGCACGCGACCACCGCTGGTGACGACCTGGCCGTCCTGCTCGGCGGTGCCGGCATGGAAGACCTTGCAGCCGGTCGCTTCGGCAGCGTCGAAGCCGCTGATGACATCGCCCTTGCGGTAGCTGGCCGGGTAGCCGCCAGCTGCCAGCACCACGCCGACCGCCGCGCGGGAATCCCACTCGCAGGTCTGGGTGTCGAGACGCCCGTCTTCGGCGGCCAGACACAGCGCGACCAGATCGGACTTCAGACGCACCATGATCGGCTGGGTTTCCGGGTCACCGAAGCGGCAGTTGTATTCGATGATCTTCGGCGCGCCCTGGGCATCGATCATCAGGCCGGCATACAGGAAGCCGGTATAGGGATGGCCTTCAGCCGCCATGCCACGCACGGTGGGCAGGATGATCTCGTCCATCACGCGCTGGTGAACGTCAGCCGTCACCACCGGCGCCGGAGAGTAGGCCCCCATGCCGCCGGTGTTGGGGCCGGTATCGCCTTCGCCGACGCGCTTGTGATCCTGACTGGTGGCCATCGGCAGCACGTTCTCGCCGTCGACCATCACGATGAAGCTGGCTTCCTCGCCGTCGAGGAATTCCTCGATCACCACGCGTGCGCCGGCATCGCCGAAGGCGTTGTCCTCGAGCATGTCACGCACCGCGGCGCGGGCTTCCTCGTCGCTCATCGCGACCACGACGCCCTTGCCGGCCGCCAGGCCATCGGCCTTGATGACGATCGGCGCCGGATGGGCCGCCAGGTATTCAAGCGCCGCATCGACCTCCGCGAAGGTCGCGTAGTCGCCGGTCGGGATGGCATGACGCGCCAGGAAGTCCTTGGTGAAGGCCTTGGAGCCTTCCAGCTGGGCGGCACCGGCCGTCGGGCCGAAGCACTTGAGCCCCGCTTCACGGAAGCGATCGACCACGCCGATCACCAGCGGCGCTTCCGGGCCGACGATGGTCAGCTCGATGGCGTTGTCACGCGCGAAGGCGACCAGCGCATCGAGATCGTCAGCGGCAATCGCCAGATTGGTCAGCTTGGACTCGCGCGCCGTGCCCGCATTGCCGGGCGCCACGAAGACCTCCTCGACACGGGATGACTGGGCGGCCTTCCAGGCCAGCGCATGTTCGCGGCCACCGCCGCCGATGATCAGGACCTTCATCTTTTCAACCTTCATGAGCCAGTGAGGATCAGGGCTACCCGCATGGCGCGAGCTACCGAGGAAATATCAGGCTGCGCATTATGGCAGAAAGGCGCCCTGCTCGGGGCGCCCCTTTTCACATCACGATGAATTTCTGTGAAAGCTGGATCTGACACGGCGTCACACTCAGCGCCGCTCATCGTCCGGCGGCGTGTCCGACTCATCAGGCGCCGCATCCGCATCGCTCGGCTGTGAGCGTGAGGCGCTCTTGCCAGCACCCATGCCAGCGCCCATGGCCTGCTGCCAGAAGCGCAGGTTCTCTTCGGCGACCTCGCGCATCATTTCCATCGGCGAGTGACGCATGGCCTGGGACCACTGCTCCTGCATGCGCTGCTGCTGCTCCATCATCAGGCGCGTGCCCTGCTCCAGATAACCGGCCAGCGGCAACGGCTTGGCCATCGCATAGATGCGGATGAACTGCTCCAGCAGCTCGTTGGAGAAGACCTCGGCCTCGCCCTCGCCCTGCTCCTGCTCGATGATGATGGTCAGCAGGATGGTGCGCGTGAGGTCCTCACCGCTCTTGGCGTCCTCAACCTTGAAGACCTCTTCCGCCAGCACCAGGCTGCGCAGGTCTTCCAGGGTCACGTAGCGGCTCTGCTCGGTGTCGTATAGGCGCCGATTGGCATATTTGCGGATCACTCGCACGTGTCAGGCTCCTGTCGATTTTTCTTCATTGTGCACTCAAGGGGGGGGACTGCAAGAAAAGGCGTCTCCACGCGTCAGCCATTGACGCCATGCCAACGCCGTCCCCGTCGGGTCAGCATGCACGACATGCTAGAATAACGCCCGCTTGCCGCTGTCTGTAAGCGATGCATCCCGCCCTCCACTGCCCCGGTATTGCCATGAATCTGATTTTGCTCGGCGCTGACGACCTGACCGCTCAGGACAACGCACGTGTCACGGACCCACGCCGCCTGCGCCATCTGCGTGAGGTGCATCGTGCCAGCGTCGGCGACGAGATGACGCTGGGGGTGGAGGGTGGCCTGATCGGCCGTGGCCGCCTGGAGCGACTGGACGCGGACAGCGCCGAATTCAGCCTGACGCTGGACCGTCAGCCGCCGGCGCCACTCGACGTGCATCTGCTGCTGGCGCTGCCGCGCCCGCGCATGCTGGCACGCTCGCTGGAACACGTCACGGCATTGGGCGTGAAGCACATCACCCTGCTGCATACGCGACGGGTCGAGAAGAGTTATTGGCAGTCGCCGGAGCTCAAGGAAGACAAGATTCGCCAGCATCTGGTGCTGGGACTGGAGCAGGCGCGTGACACCATCATGCCGACAGTGACCCACGAGAAACTGTTCAAACCCTTCGTGGAAGACCGCCTGCCGGCACTGATGACGCCAGCATCAGGCACGCCTCCGCGCGGCATCATCGCCCATCCGGGCATGCCGGATGAGTGCCCACGCGCCGTCCGCGAGCCGGTGATTCTGGCCATCGGCCCGGAAGGCGGCTTCGTGGACTATGAGGTCGAGAAATTCATGGCGGCAGGCTTTGAAGGGGTGCATCTGGGCGAGCGCATCCTGCGCGTCGAGACGGCCGTCACGGCGCTATTGGCCCGTCTGGGCTGAAGAGCGCCAGGTCATAAAAGCAGGTCATAGATGAGGTGCCACCAGGGCCTGGATCTTCCTAGACGACTCGCGTGATATCGACACCGTCCGATCACACATCGAAGCCCGCCAGATGCCGCCATTCGCCCCAGTGGATGGCGGCGTCGTAATCAAGCAGGCAACGCTCGAACCAGCGCGCGCCCAACCGCCAGTCGCCGCCGCCCTCCAGCCAGGCACCGGCCAGATACTTGCGCTCGGACCACGGCAACCAGCCTTCACGTACCAGCACCTGCATGGCCTTGTCGGCCCGGGCATCGCCGGTTCGCCCTTCGCTCCAGCGCGCAAAGGCGGCGTCATTTGCGACGTCTTCCCGCAACGCAGCGCCATACCAGGCCGCGCGAGCCTCCTCATCCTTGTCACGCAGCATGCGCTGCCAGCACTCGCGCTGCAGCACGATGGCCAGCAGCTGCTGATTGATCGCCTCATCACCCGCCTCGCGGCGGCGCGTATCCAGCACCTGCAGGATGCGGCGCGGACTGATGCAACCCAGCGCCAGCCACGCTGCCAGTGGCCATGCATCCGCCGGGCGCGCCATCAATTGCATATCGTCCAGCGTCTTCCCCGCCTCCCGCTGGGGTGCCAGCCCCGCCGGCACACCGGTGCCTTCGGCATCGACAGAGTGCGATCGCTGATAGGACGCCCCTTCGATCGAGTCGTCATCGCTCTTGCCGCCATCTCCCTTCGCCCAGGCCTTGCCCCACAGCAAGGTCGACAGGTGAACGCGGGCTGGCTCCTCGCCGCCCTGCAGCTCCGCAAGCCTGGCAGTCGCCGGCTGCCAGGCTTGCGCCGAGCCACAGATGGCATCCAGCGGCGGAAAGCCACGCGAGGCAGAATCGGGCCACGGCGGCAGGGAATAGGGCAGTCCCTGCAAGGGCGACTGCGCCTCGCATAGCGCGCGCCACTGCTCATCGTTCAGCCCTGTCGGCAAAGCCTCGCGTTGAGACAGAGCCTCACGCTGGGGGCGGGCCTGCAAGGCACCGGGTACCGGCGTGAGCACAGCGGAAGGCGGCAGCATCAAATCCGCCACGCCAGAGTCATCGCCACCACTGGCGCGCAGCACCTGCGAGGCAAGCGCGGCGCAGGTCGCCAGGGTGTCATGATCGCCTGATACGCCTATATCAGCAGAGGCTGTGTCACGCAGTTTGAGATCACTGGAGGGAGCCGCCCGCTCATCTACCACGCGAGACGCTTCATGCGCCACACGCAGGCGCGCCGTCTCTTCGCGGGGGAATCTGCCCGGCAGCAGGCGATCAAGCAGTGGGCCATCCAGCAGCTGGCTGTCGAAGGCGATCTGGTCAGCAGGATGACAGTGGAGCCGGGTCGAGGCCGGCAGACGCCGTGAGAGCTGCTGCAGGGCGCGGCTGTCTTCCGGCGCGGCGGCGAGGCTGACTTCCAGACACTGGACATCATGCTGGGCGACCTGCGTCAGCACTTCCTCGACGGGGTCCCCGACGCGCACCAGCAGGTCGCTGCCGCGGCGCAGCAGCATGCCTCGCAGATTCATCAGGCTCTGCCACAGCAGGCGCAGACGCGCTGGTCCCAAGCGCGGCAAGCCGTCGCTCGGCGTCAGCCAGCGACGGTCGAAGACATACATCACCAGCATCTGATGCGGGCGACGTGACAGGGGCAGCGCGAACAGCGGGTTGTCTTCCAGCCGCAGGTCGTGACGCAACCACACCAGAGAGGTTTCCGGTGCGTTGCCCGAATTCATGCTGGCGACCTCGTGCATGATGACTCCGTGGAACGTATGGCGTGCAATATTTGTACAAGAAAACCGACATCTTGTACAACACTTCACACGGTACATGTCGCGTTCCGGCGGGTCGGGCATGCGCTGGCGAGGGGTGCAAGTGCGTGATACATTCGAGAGGTTAGGTCACGTTCCATCAATGTTTTCAACAAGATCGCGCAAGTGTCTCCACTCGAACACACACTTGTCATCCAGGGGCTTCAGGAGGAATACGGCCATGCTCGCAAGACATGACATGACCGCACCAACCCGGCATATTCGCCGTCTGCCCGTTGCGGGCAGCCGGGGACGCGCTGCGGACCTCATCCCATCCTGGATGCTGGCACCCCGTGCCGTGCGACTCCCCTTCCTGACGGATCCGCCCCTTGCGACGGTAACGTCATGCCCGGAGCGATTGACGCGCTGAACCCGCGCCAGATCCTCCGTGCAGCCTGAGCCAGCCACTGCCAACCCTTGCTGCCGCGTGACGCATGTCGTGTCTCGCATGGCCCCATGAGAACGTCTTCCTGACAGAGTCTCGTGTGTCCGGCACTTCATCGCGGCAACCTGTAGTGCGCTCGCCTATTCTGTCGGCACCCAGTGGCCGAAACTCCGCCTCCCGATCTCGAAGCTGGCAGTCCGGCCCTGAGCCTGTGTCTGCGCTGCCCACGAATGACGGACTACGTACTACAACAACGACTGGAGCGAGTCTTCCATGACCCTGCTGTTGATCGTGCTATTGCCGTTACTCGGTGCCCTGGTGCCCTTGATGGCCAGAAATCTGCCCCGTGCACGCCTTGCCTGGCTGACCGCGGTGGCGCCTGCCATAGCACTCGGTATCGCCGTCTTCCACCTTGGAGACGTCTTCTCGGGCATGGTGCCCCAGTTCCATCTGCCCTGGATCGCGGAGCTGGGACTCAACCTGTCGCTGCGCTTCGATGGTCTGTCGGGGCTGTTCGTGCTGCTGATTCTCGGCATTGGCCTGCTGATCATTCTCTATTCCCGCTATTACCTGTCGGGCGAGGATTCGCTGGCACGCCTCTACAGCTTCCTGATGCTGTTCATGACCGCGATGCTCGGCATCGTGATGGCAGACAACCTGCTGCTGATGTGGGTGTTCTGGGAGCTGACCAGCCTGAGCTCCTTCCTGCTGATCGGTTACTGGTACCAGCTGAGCGAGGCGCGCAAGGGCGCCCGCATGGCCCTGACCGTCACCGGCGCCGGGGGTCTGGCACTGCTGGCCGGTATCCTGGTCATCGGGCATATCGTCGGCAGCTACCAGTTCGATGACGTGCTGGCCGCGGCGGACCAGATCCGCTCCCACGAGCTCTATCCGGTCGCGCTGGTGCTGGTGCTGCTGGGCGCCTTCACCAAGTCGGCCCAGTTCCCGTTCCAGTTCTGGCTGCCCCATGCGATGTCGGCGCCGACGCCGGTGTCCGCCTTCCTGCACTCCGCCACCATGGTCAAGGCCGGTGTCTTCCTGCTGGCGCGCATGCACCCGGTGCTCGCGGGGACAGACCTGTGGTTCTACATCGTCAGCCTGACCGGCCTGGCCACCCTGCTGTATGGCGCCTGGTTCGCGCTGATGAAGCAGGACCTCAAGGGCGTACTGGCCTTCTCGACCATCAGTCACCTGGGCCTGATCACGCTACTGTTCGGCTTCAACAGCCAGATGGCCGCCGTCGCGGGTCTGCTGCACATCATCAACCACGCCACCTTCAAGGCCTCGCTGTTCATGGCCGCCGGCATCGTCGATCACGAGTGCGGCACGCGTGACATCCGCAAGCTCAACGGCCTGTATCGCTACATGCCGCATACCACGGTGCTGGCGATGGTCGCCTCGGCCTCGATGGCCGGTGTGCCGCTGCTCAACGGCTTCCTGTCCAAGGAGATGTTCTTCGCCGAGAGCCTCGATGCCCAGCTGCTGGGCGGCCTGTCGTGGCTGATTCCGGCGCTGGCGACCCTCGGTGGCATCCTGTCGGTGGCCTACTCACTGCGCTTCATCCACGACGTCTTCTTCAATGGCGAGCCGAAGGATCTGCCCAAGACCCCGCATGAGCCGCCGCGCTACATGAAGCTGCCCATCGAGGTGCTGGTGCTGATCTGTCTGCTGGTCGGCATCCTGCCGTCGCTGGTGATCAAGGACCTGCTGGTCAGTGCCTCCGCCAGCGTGCTGGCCGGACCGGTACCGGACTTCAGCCTCGCCATCTGGCACGGCTTCAATCTGCCGCTGCTGATGAGCGGTATCGCGCTGGCGGGCGGCGTCGCCGTCTATGCCCTGCGCCATCATCTCTATTCCTTCCAGCGTCAGTTCCGCGCGCGCAATGCCCTGCTGGTGTTCGAGGCCAACGTGCAGCGTCTCGTCAAGCTTTCCGAGCGCAGCATGGACAGCTTCGAGAATGGCTCGCTGCAGCGCTACATGCTGTGGCTGCTGCTGACCGCGCTGCTGTTCGTCGGCATCGGGCTGCTGGCCGTGCCGCAACTGGGTGGGGAGCTTGAGCAACAGCCCTTCGATGGCATGCTGCTGACCGGCGCCGTGATCACCGGCCTGGCCGGCCTCGGTACCGCGATCACCCACCGCAAGCGTCTGATCTCGCTGCTGATGCTGTCCGTGGTCGGCCTGATGACCTCGCTGGCCTTCGCGCGCTTCGCCGCACCGGACCTGGCACTGACCCAGCTGGCGGTCGAGGTGGTGACGATGATCCTGCTGATGCTGGCGCTGTTCTTCCTGCCCCAGCGCACGCCCAAGGAATCCAGCGCACGCCGCATCATGCGCGACGTGCTGCTGGCCAGTGCCTTCGGCGTGGTGGTGGCGAGCCTCAACTTCGCCATCCTGACCCGCCCGGTGGAGTCGATCTCCGACTTCTTCATGGCCAATGCGGTCTCCGGCGGCGGTGGCCATAACGTGGTCAACGTGATTCTGGTCGACTTCCGTGGCTTCGATACGCTGGGTGAGATCACCGTACTGGGCATCGCGGGTCTGGCAATCTTCAAGCTGCTCAACCGTCTGCGCCTGTTCATGCCGTCCAGTGACCTGGATGGCCGTGGCTGGTCGCCGGATCGCCATCCGATGATCCTGGCCACCGTCTCCCAGACGCTGCTGCCGCTGGCACTGCTGGTCTCGGTCTACATCTTCCTGCGTGGCCACAATGCGCCGGGCGGCGGCTTCATCGCCGGTCTGGTGACGGCGGTCGCCATCATCCTGCTCTACATCGCGCGAGGCGTGGACTGGACGCAGCGCTGGCTGCGCTTCCCCTATCAGCCCGTCGCGGCGGCCGGGGTGTTGATCGCAGGCCTGACCGGCGCCGGCAGCTGGGTGTTCGGCTATCCGTTCCTGACATCCTCCTTCGGCCACTTCACCCTGCCCGTCATCGGGGAAATCGAGCTGGCCACCGCGCTGCTGTTCGACCTCGGCGTCTACCTGACCGTGGTCGGCGCGACCCTGATGATTCTCGCCAATCTGGGCAAGCTGACGACTCCGCATCGCCCGACCAAGGAGAAGATGTGATGGAAGCCCTCTACGCCACTACCACCGGCCTGCTGGCCGCCTGCGGTGTCTACCTCACCCTGCGTGGCCGCACCTTCCCCGTCGTGGTCGGCCTGACGCTGCTGTCCTACGCCGTCAACCTGTTCCTGTTCTCCATGGGTGGCCTTGCGATGCACGGCAACCCAGCCGTGGTCGGTGCCGGCTCACCAGCAGCTGACCCGCTGCCTCAGGCGCTGGTGCTGACCGCCATCGTGATCGGCTTCGCCATGACGGCCTTCGTGGTCATTCTGGCGATGCGCGCGCGCGGCGACCTGGGCAGTGACCACGTCAACGGCAATCGCCTGGATGATTCGAAAGAGAAAGAGGACACCAAGTGATGCTGCAACACCTGATTGTCCTTCCGATTGTCCTGCCGCTGCTGGTGGGGGCGGGCCTGCTGCTGAGTCGCGCCACCTCACCGACCCTGCGTCGCACGGTCAGCCTGGTGGCCCAGGCATTGATGGTGGCCATCGCCATCGCGCTGGTGGTGCAGGCCGGTGATGGCACCATCCGCTACTACGCGCTGGGCGACTGGCAGCCGCCGTTCGGGATCGTGCTGGTGCTGGATCGCCTGTCGGCGACCATGGTGCTGCTCAGCTCGCTGCTGGGCCTGCTGGCCTGTCTGTACGCCACGGCGGGCATCGATGAGACCGGCTCCAACTTCCATGGCCTGTTCCTGCTGCAGCTGATGGGCATCAACGGCGCCTTCCTGACCGGCGATCTGTTCAACCTGTTCGTGTTCTTCGAGGTGCTGTTGATCGCCTCCTATGCCCTGCTGCTGCATGGCGGCAGCAAGGCACGCACGCTGTCGGCGCTGCACTATGTGGTGCTGAACCTGATGGGCTCGGCATTCTTCCTGATCGCGCTGGGTATCCTGTACGGCGTGACCGGCACCCTGAACATGGCCGACATGGCGGTCATCGTCACTACGCTGGACCCGGGCCGTGCCGGTCTGATGGAAGCCGGTGGCCTGCTGTTGCTGGTGGTGTTCGGCCTCAAGGCGGCGATGCTGCCGCTGTACTTCTGGCTGCCACGCGCCTATGCCGCGGCCTCGGCACCGGTGGCGGCGCTGTTCGCGATCATGACCAAGGTCGGCATCTACTCCATCCTGCGCGTCTACTCGCTGATCTTCACCGACAACGCTGGCGCACTGGCGGACCTCGGTCGTGACTGGCTGTGGTGGGCAGGACTCGCCACCCTGGTGGTGGCAATGCTGGGCGTGCTCTCCGCGCGTGATCTGCGCACCCTGGTGGCCTATCTGGTGATGGTGTCGGTAGGCACGCTGCTGACGGCGCTGGGCATGAACACGATCGAGGCAGACAGCGCGCTGCTGTTCTACCTGATCCACTCGACGCTGGTCACCGGCGGGCTCTTCCTGCTGGTCGACGTGGTCGCCGGTCAGCGCGGCAAGGCCGGGGCACGCATCGTGCGCTCGCGCCCGCTGCTGCAGGCAGGCCTGCTGGGCGGCCTCTTCCTGATCGGCACCGCCGCCGCCGCCGGGCTGCCGCCGTTCTCGGGCGCCATCGGCAAGGCGCTGATTCTCGCCTCGGCGACGCCGGAGCAGCAGATCTGGCTGTGGCCGCTGCTGCTGCTGGCCGGTCTGTGCTCGCTGGTCGCCTGCTCACGCGCCGGTTCCAGCGTGTTCTGGCGCACCAGCAAGGCCGAACCCAGCGGCGAGCGCATCGGCGTAGCCCGTGCCATCGCCACTGGCGGGCTGATCTCGGCCGCGCTGATGCTGGTCATCTTCGCGGGGCCGCTGGCGAACTGGACCAAGGCCACCGCCGAGCAGCTGTCCAACCCGGCCCCCTATCTTGAATCCTTGCTCGGCAAGGACGCGGCACCGGAAACCGCATCGCCGCTGAAGGGAGATGTCTCATGATCAAGCCGCGTTCCCGTCTCTTGCCCACGCCGATGCTGTCGGTACTGCTGCTGATCGTCTGGCTGATGCTGCAGAACAGCGTCGCGCCCGGTCAGATCCTGCTCGGAGCAGTGCTGGCCATCGCGATTCCCATCCTGACCTACCGCTTCTGGGAGCCGCAGCCCGACCTCCAGAAGCCCTGGCGGCTGATCAGCTATTTCCTGCGCGTGATCATGGACATCATCATCGCCAACCTGCAGGTGTCCTACCTGATCCTCAATCCGCGCGCCAAGTTCCGTCCAGCCTTCGTGCGCTACCCGCTGGAGCTTGAGGAGAAGTTCCCGATCACCCTGCTGTCGAGCACCATCACGCTGACGCCGGGCACGGTCTCGGCCTATCTGACGCTGGATGGTCGCCATCTGATCATCCATGCGCTGGATGTCGAGGATGAGCAGGAGTTGATCGACGAGATCCGCCAGCGCTACGAGCGTCCGCTCAAGGAGATCTTCGAATGCTAGACATCGCCCTGTGGATCAGCATCGCGCTGTTCGCCGCCTCGCTGGTGCTCAACGTCTTCCGGCTCGCCATCGGGCCGGACCTGCCGGACCGCATTCTGGCGGTGGACACCATGTACGTGAACTCCATCGCCCTGATCGTGCTGTTCGGCATCCAGCTCAACAGCAAGTCCTACTTCGAGGCGGCGCTGTTGATCGCCATGCTCGGTTTCGTCAGCACCGTGGCAGTCTGCAAGTACCTGCTGCGCGGCGACATCATCGAATGACCTGAGCGGAGACTCCCCATGCCCACCTGGTTCTATCCTGTCCTCGAAGGCGTGATCGCCTTCTTCCTGGTTGCCGGCGGCCTGTTTGCCTTCATCGGCTCTCTGGGACTGACGCACCTCAAGGACTTCTACATGCGCCTGCACGGCCCCAGCAAGACCACCACGCTGGGGGTCGGCTGCGTGCTGATGGCGTCGATGATCTATTTCCGCGCCACCACCGGCCACTTCAGCTTTCAGGAAATGCTGGTGTCCATCTTCCTGTTCATCACCGCTCCCGTGACCGCTCACCTGCTGTCCAAGGCGGCGCTGCACCAGAAGCTGGTGGCGGACAGCCGCACACGCAACGTGCCGGAGCGACTCGAAGTCGCCGAGGAGCCGGACGAGGTCAACGCCGAGGCCAGCGAATCCCGCCTGCCGTGATCGTCACTCGGCTCTCGCCAGGCAGGCCCTCATCAAGCGGGGCCAAGCCACGAGAGCGGATTCACGAGCGCTGATTCGCAGGAGCGGATTCACGAACAGCAGGCCAGCAACATGAAAACGCCCCACCAGTGATGACTGGTGGGGCGTTTTCATTTCTCGGGCAAAGGCAGTATGACGGGCCTGCTCGTTACCAGCCCCGAGTATGCTGGCGACACAGCGCCTCGAGCAGGTCGATATGGTCACTGCGGTCATTGAGCGCCGGGATGTAGCGGAAGTCGCCACCACCGGATTCGGTGAAGTAGCCGCGGTTCTCTTCCTCCAGCTCTTCCAGCGTCTCGAGACAGTCAGCCGCGAAGGCCGGCGAGATGACATCGACGCTTTCCAGCCCTTCACCGCCCCACGCCTTCAGCGTTTCATCGGTGTACGGCTTGAGCCACTCGGCCTTGCCGAAGCGTGACTGATAGGTCATCGCCCACTCATCGTCACCAAGCCCCAGCGCCTCGGCCAGCAACTGGCTGGTGCGCTCGCATTGCGTCGGGTAGGGGTCGCCTGCGGTGGCATAGCGCTTGGGAATGCCGTGATAGCTCATCAGCAGGCGCTTGCCGCGCCGACCTTCCTTCTCCCAGTGCTCACGCACGCTGGCGGCCAGCGCCGCGATGTAATCCGGGTGGTCGTGATAGTCGCGCACGAAACGCAGCTCCGGCAGATGCGGACACGGCTTGAGGGCGCGCGCCAGGCGATCGAAGACCGCGGCGGTAGTCGTGCGCGAGAACTGCGGATAGAGCGGCAGGATCAGCATGCGGTCGGCACCGCGGCTGGCGAGCTTGCGCCCCACCTCTTCCATGGTCGGCTTGCCGTAGGTCATCGCCAGTTCGACGGGAATGTCCTCGCCCAGTGACTCGGCCAGGCGTGCTTCCAGCGCGGCGCGCTGCCGCTTGCCGATGGCCATCAGCGGCGAGCCGTCTTCCGTCCACACCGAGGCGTAGGCCTCGGCCACCTTCTTGGGACGCGTCGTCAACACCAGGCCATGCAGAATCGGCAGCCAGAGCAGACGCGGCAGGTCGATCACGCGCACATCACCGAGAAACTCCGCGAGGTAACGGCGCACCGCCTTGGGGGTCGGGGCATCGGGGGTGCCGAGATTGACCAGCATGACGCCAAAACGCGGGGTACTCATGGATGATGGACTCCTGACTAGGGGCAAGAAGAGAGGTAAAGCGGCAGCGTATCCACTTTCACCGCAGCGCAGCCAACTTCACGACAGCGCAGTCATATTACCAGCTCGCCCTGTGCGTGAGGGATGAAGTTATACTATCATCACTATTTGTATAGCTTTAAGACAATTATTGTCACAACCCCTCCGGAGTCCTCGTGCCCGATCCCACCCCCGCTACTCTGCGCCTGGCGACGCGTCATGACTTCGCGCGGCCATTGGTGCTGATCCTCGGCGACCAGCTCAGCCATGAGCTGGCAAGCCTCAAGCAGGCACCCGCCGACAGCGTGATCGCCTTCTGCGAGGTCGAGGAGGAAGGCCGCTACGTGCCGCATCACCCGCACAAGATCGCGATGATGCTGACCGCGATGCGCCATCACGCCCAGGAACTCAGGGAGTGTGGCTGGCAGGTACATGAAAGCCGACTGGAGGACCCGGACAACCTCCAGCGTCTGGCCAGCGAGGCAGAGCGTCTGGCCGCCCTGTATCAATGTGATGGCGTGCTGGTGACCCGCCCCGGCGAGTGGCGTCTGCTGGACGACTTTCTGGCGCGACGCAATGCCGGCAGCGTGCGTTGGGAAGTCCTCGAGGACACACGCTTCTTCACCACACCGGCAGCCTTCGCCGGCTGGGCCGAGGGCCGCAAGCAACTGCGCATGGAGTACTTCTATCGCGAGCAACGCCGTGACACGGACCTGCTGATGGAAGGCAGCGAACCCGCCGGCGGCAAGTTCAACCACGACCACGACAACCGCGAACCGATTCCAGACGACTTCCACGCCCCACCGCCGCCGGTGCATGCCCATCACGAAGATGCGACGACCCGCGAGGTACTGGCGCTGGTCGCGGCGCGCTTCGGGGAGCAGGCCAGTGACAAGGAGCGCCACTTCGGCAGCCTCGAGAACTTCAACTGGGCCGTCACCCGCGCCCAGGCCCGCTCTGACCTCGCGCATTTTCTCGATCACTGCCTGGCGGACTTCGGCCGCTATCAGGATGCCATCGAGGACAGCGCCCCCTTCCTGTTCCATTCACGCCTGTCTGCCGCGCTCAATATCGGCCTCTTGAGCCCGCAGGAGGTCTGCAGCGCCGTGGACACCGCCTGGCGGCGTGGCGAGGTGCCGATCAATTCGGCGGAGGGGTTCATTCGTCAGATACTCGGCTGGCGCGAATATGTGCGCGGCATCTACTGGACGCGCATGCCCGGCTACAAGCGCGAGAACCGGCTGGAAGCCAGCCGCAACCTGCCGGAATTCTTCTGGACGGGAGACAGCGGCATGCGCTGTCTGGATCAGGCCATCGCCAGCACCCGCGAGCATGCCTACGCCCACCATATTCGCCGCCTGATGGTCACGGGCAACTTCGCGCTGCTGTGCGGCGTGAAGCCCGAGGCGCTATGCGACTGGTATCTGGCGGTCTATGTGGACGCCTGTGAGTGGGTCGAGCTGCCCAATACGCTGGGCATGGTGCTGCATGCCGATGGCGGCCTGATGGGCTCCAAGCCCTACTGTGCCTCGGGCAAGTACATCGACCGCATGTCCAATCACTGCGCCAGGTGCCAGTACTCGCCGAAGAAGGTCACCGGCCCGCAAGCCTGCCCGTTCAACAGTCTCTACTGGCACTTCATCGAGCGCCATCGCGAGGCGTTGTCACGCAATCCGCGCATGTCACTGGTCTACGGAAGCTGGCGACGCATGAAGGACGACAAGCGCGAAGCCCTGCTGCAACAGGCTGACGCCTTCCTGGCTCGCCTCGACAGCGCCGCGGACTATGGCAGTGATGCCCATCGCGTCGGTTACTACGCCGCGCCCTCCAGTCTCATCACCGACAAGGAATCCTCATGAGTCGCATCTGGCAAGCCAGCGCACCGGTCACGCTCTACCACGATGGCAAGTGCCCCCTGTGCCAGCGCGAGGTCGCCTGGCTGGCCAGGCATCCCGGGCGGGAGCGGGTCAGAACGGTGGACATCCGTGCACCAGATTTCTCACCTCAGGCGCTGGGCTTGAGCTTCGAGACCATGATGGGACGTCTGCATGTGCAGGACGCACGCGGGGAGTGGTATGTCGGCATGGATGCCAGCCGAGCACTCTATGCGGTACTCGGCTATCGGCGCTTGGTGCGCCTGTCGCTGCTGCCGGGCCTGCGCCCGCTGCTGGACTTGAGTTACCGCTTTTTCGCCCGCCATCGCGAACGCATTGGCCGCTGGGTGCCTCAAAAACACACCTGAGCCAGTAGCGCGGACTCAGAAGCTCAACGGGATACGCGAGCTCAAGGATTGGTGATACTGCGGCGGGCGGCCGATCATCTCGTCATTGGCGACCTGCGAGACCAGCCACGCCCGTGACATCCCGCCCCGCTTGAGCTCGCTGTAGACATCCTCCAGCGAGCGGAACAGCATCGGCTTGCCGCGCTTCATCAGCAGCTCACAGCGCTCCTCCTCTTCCTCGCCGGCGGCTTCCAGCACCAGCTGGACCTGATAGAAACGACTGGCGGCATGACTGATCACGCGTGCCTCCAGTGCAGGGTATTCGGCCATCAAGGATTGCAGATTGCTGGTAAAGATGGCGGACGGCGTGAAGATGCTGGCGGTTCTGGACATGTAAAGACTCCTGCGCATCCAGGGGACTGCGCATGGTAAGGCCGTAAGACGACGACGTGGTACAAGGATAGCCCGTGAAAACAGGGGCTGGGCGACTCAGACTCCCAGCAGCCCGACACTTCAGGATGGACTTCAAGGCTTCACGCCAGACTGATGGCCAGCGATGACAGTCATGGGGCAGGCGGATGACGATTGAGTGACTCGCAGGCGGAGATCACTGCACTGGTGAGGCACACGCCTCGATGACACGCCCGGAGTCCCGCGCCTTGGCCTCGCTCTTGAGCTCGCTCCAGCGCGCGGCGATCCGGGTCGTCTCGCACCCGGCAAGACCATGCAGCGCCACCAGTGACAGTCGCGTCAGCGGAAAGAAGCGCGTGGTGCCGAAGCGGTCGTGGCCCTGGAAGCCTCCCGCTGCCAGCACATCGGCCGGATACAGGCTGGCGACCGCATGCTGGAATGCCGATTGCAGGCCGGCCAGGCGTTGCTCGAGCGCTGTCAGGCGCAGTGCCCGGTGAGATTCGGTCATGCACAACGTCATCACGAAATCATCGCCGCCGACATGACCGAGAAAGTCACCCTCCTGCAGCGCATCGCGCAATACCGTCGCCAGCGCCAGCAACATGCGGTCGCCCTGCGCGTGGCCGAAGCGGTCATTGAAGGGCTTGAAGTTGTCGAGATCCAGATAGATCGCCACCCATTCGGCACAGCGCGCGTTGCGGTCCTCTCGCAAGTCCTCTCGCAAGTCCTCGCCCAAGCCCTCGCCAGCCACGCACTCGAGCAACTGACGCTCGATTGGCCCGTTGCCTGGCAGGCGCGTCAATGGGTTGGCCTCCTCGGCGCTCGCCACCTGCAGCTCCGTGATGATGCGCAGCAGATCCAGGGTGCGCCCCAGCCCCTGATAGCGCCCGCCCCGCGTGATGATGAAGTCCTCATCGCGATCGCTGCCTTCGCGGCCGGTCACCTTGGCCGAGACGCGCTCCAGCGTCTCATCTGCCTCGACGCGCAGCGGGCTGGACTGCATGACCTCGTGGATCAGGCGACGCGCATGCAGCTCCGGCCCGAAGCGCTGGCTCAGCAGCCCCAGCAGGCGATGGCGGATGATCAGGCCCACCGGTCGTTGTTGCTCGTCCACCACGGCCAGCGACATCACCTCCTGCTCGGCATGCAGACGCTGGGCGACCTCATTGACGGTGACATCCTGCTGCACTGGCGTCACGGCGCGCGCCAGGCTGCCGATGCTGCGGCCAGGCGGCGGGCGCTGCTGCAGCCTGCGACTCAGATGGCGCAGATGCCGGTCGAGCGCAGCGCGCTGGCCAAGCGGGTCGGCCTCGGCCGGCGCGAACAACCAGCCCTGCAGATAGTCGGCCCCCAGCTGGCGCACGCACTCCATTTCCGCCTCATGCTCGATTCCCTCGGCGATCACCTGACTGCCACTGCCGTGGGCGATATCGATGATCGAGCGCACGAAGCGCCGCTTGAGCGGGTCGGCATGGATGCCACTGATGAAGTGACGGTCGATCTTGACGAAGTCCGGCTGCACCGACGACCACAGCTTGAGGCTGGCATAACCCTCCCCGAGGTCATCCAGCGCGATGGCGAAGCCCATCGATTGATAATGGCTGACGGCTTCCCGCATCAGCGCCGAATCCAGCCCCGGCGTCTGCTCGGTCAGCTCGATCACCACCTGATGCGGACGCAGGCCGAAGCGCCGCAGCAGGCGACGCGTCAGGCCGGGCGAGTGGGCGCCATCCAGCAGCACATCGGGAGACACGTTGATGAACAGCCGCTCCGTCAGCCCCAGCGTCGACCACTGCTCGAGCGCACGCTCGCGACACAGGCTGTCGAGCTCCACCAGTCGGCCGTGCTCCCGCGCCGCCGAGAACATCGTCAGCGGTGAGGCCAGTGGCCCTGCGGCACTCCCGCGCGCCAGCGCCTCATAGGCGAAGACCTCACGGCCATTGGATGACACGATGGGCTGGAAATGCATGCTCACCTGGCGCAGACGCAGCAACGCCTCCAGTGCATGACAGGATTCGACGACAGGCTGGCCATGAGCGGCTTGCAGGGACGGGGATGGGAGCATGTCAGAATCTGAACATGCTGATATGACAGAGGGATGACAAAGGTGCCACGCGGCGCATGAGGCGCCTCATCCGACAGAGGGGATGCCAGACGTCAGATCGACTATCTCGATGTGTCGACTATCTCGACGTACCGCCTATCTCGATCAAAACAGGATCACGCCATGCCGGCCTGGCAGCCGGCATGGCGTGGTCCTCAAGCGCCAAGGTGACGCTTACAGCGAGTTGGGGTCGATGGCCTTGCCGAGGGAGTTGCGGTCGATCCACTTGCCCGCCTTGGTCTCCTTGTAGCGGAAGACGACCATATCACCGGCCACCACCGGCACTTCGCTGTCTTCGGTCTGGTAGCTGTAGCTCTCACCTTCCACGACCAGCGTGAAGCGGTAGAGGTCCGGCATGCCCAGCCATTCCTTGAAGGGCCCTTCACGCTCCAGGCTCTCCAGCGTGCCGCGGCCCTGCAGCTTGGGGGTACGTGCGCGTCCGCGCCCAAATCCACCTGCCATGCTATCTCCTCCCCGTCAGTGCGGGTCTTGCGAGGCAACGGCGATGCCGCCGCCCGGGTACATGATTGACGCGCGTACGCATCACGTTATTCAGCGAAGGCCTGGCCATAACTGTCGGGCGCCAGGTCCTCGAAACGGGTGTACTTGCCGATGAAGGCCATGTGAACGGTACCGATGGGGCCGTTACGCTGCTTGCCGATGATCAGCTCGGCCAGTCCCTTGTTGTCGGGATTGTCCTTGTTGTAGACCTCATCACGGTAGACGAAGGCGATGACATCGGCATCCTGCTCGATGGCGCCGGATTCACGCAGATCCGACATCACCGGGCGCTTGTTGGGGCGCTGCTCAAGCGAGCGGTTCAGCTGCGAGAGCGCCACGACCGGGCAGGCGAATTCCTTGGCCAGGCCCTTCAGCGAGCGTGAGATCTCGGAGATCTCGGCAGTACGGTTCTCGGAAAGCCCCGGCACCTGCATCAGCTGAAGGTAATCGATCATGATCAGGCCGATGCCGCCGTGCTCACGCGCCATGCGTCGACAGCGCGAGCGCATCTCGTTGGGCGACAGCGCCGCGGTGTCATCGACGAACAGCTGCTTGTCCTTGAGCAGGTTGACCGCCGAGGTCAGACGCGGCCAGTCCTCGTCTTCCAGCTGGCCGGTACGCACCTTGGTCTGATCGATGCGGCCCAGCGAGGAGATCATGCGCAACATCAGCGATTCGGCGGGCATCTCCATCGAGAACACGGCGACCGGCTTGTCGCCGGAGACCACGGCATGCTCGACCAGGTTCATGGCGAAGGTGGTCTTGCCCATCGAGGGACGGCCGGCAATGATCACCAGATCCGACGGCTGCAGGCCGGAGGTCATGTCATCGAGATCACGGAAGCCGGTCGACAGGCCCGTCATCTGGCCCTTGAGGTTGAACAGCTCATCGATGCGGTCCACCGCGCCGGTCAGCAGCTGACTCATGCCCTTGGGGCCGCCGCTCTTGGGCCGCGACTCGCTGATCTGGAACACCAGGCGCTCGGCCTCGTTGACCAGCTCATCGGCATCACGGCCCTGCGGGCTGAAGGAGCTCTCGGCGATCTGGTTGGCCGCCTGGATGAGCTTGCGCAGCGTGGCGCGCTCGCGAACGATGTCGGCATAGGCCTTGATGTTGCTGGCCGAGGGCGTGTTGCGCGCAAGCTCGGCGAGGGTCGCCAGCCCGCCGACCGACTCGAGCTGGTCACGACTTTCCAGCAGCTCGGACAGCGTCACCACATCCAGCGGGCGGCTGCCGCCGACCAGCTGAGACATGGCGTTGTAGATGAGTCGGTGCTCATAGCGATAGAAGTCGTCGGCCACCAGCCGCTCGGAGACGGTATCCCAGGCGCTGTTGTCCAGCATCAAGCCGCCAAGCACCGACTGCTCGGCCTCCAGCGAATTGGGCGGCACCTTGAGCGCTGCCGTCTCGCGATCCTGATCCTGAATCTCGCTCATGCCTGGCTGACTCCTGCTGATGACTGACATGCCCGCGGGGGCTTCTAGTTTCACGCATTGACGCAAGCCTGCCAACCGCCGCGCCCACGCCGAAGCCTCTTCCTGACGGGGGCAGGCATTCTACCGGATTTTGTGCGTCATCGCCTCGCCGGCGACGAGGCAAATGCCACGCCGATGACAAATCGCGCCCATGAAAAAACCGCCTTCGCATCGAGGATGCAAAGGCGGCTTGGGTACCGCAGCAGTCGCTACACCGGATCACCGGCCAGCCACTGCAAATCAGCGATTACTCGCCGACCACGACCACACGGACAGTGGCAGTCACTTCAGCGTGCAGCTGCAGCACGATGTCGTATTCGCCAGTGTTGCGCAGCGGGCCTTCCGGCATGCGGACTTCGCTCTTGGCGATGTCGATGCCAGACTGGGCGATAGCTTCGGCCAGATCACGCGGACCGATGGAACCGAACAGCTTGCCTTCTTCGCCAGCTTTGGCGACCAGGGACAGTTCGATTTCGTTCAGCTGAGCGGCACGCGCTTCAGCTTCGGTCTTGCGCTCTGCAACCTGTGCTTCCAGCTCAGCGCGCTGAGCTTCGAAAGCTGCCTGGTTTTCAGCAGTGGCCGGAACTGCCAGGCCGTACGGCAGCAGGTAGTTGCGACCGAAGCCAGCCTTGACGGAAACCTGGTCACCCAGGTTGCCCAGCTTGCCAATCTTGTCGAGCAGAATGACTTGCATCTCGTAAACCTCTTATCGATGACTGCCGGCGAGACGTGCGCGAAAATCCGCAAAGACGTCCACAAGCGCCAACAGCAGCAAAATCAGAATCGTGGGCCAGGTGGTCAGCATCATGAAATAGACGCCGACGAGCCATAACCCGCTCATCCCCTTTAACCCGATGTAACCATGTACCAGGGCAATGCCCGCCACCAGCAGCGGTATCCAGATCAGCAGGAGCACTGCAGGCACATTGAGCAGTACGCCAATGATCCCGCAGGCTGCCAGTATCAGGATTTCGGGCAAACTCAGCCGAAAGGCATGGAATTCGCTGCGAAACCCACCCGGATTGTAGAGCCCGGACTGCCAACTGCGCGCCAGGGCCAGACATCCCGTGGCGGCCAGCAGGACCACCAACCCGGTAATACCACCGATGACCAGCCCTGCGAGCTGTTCAGTCGGCACACCTTGAGCGGCAAAGTCGTTCAAGCGTGCGTCAAGCTCAGGGGCATTCTTGCGAATGCTCTCAAGCAGTGGACCGGCTCCGCCTGGTGGCAGGAATATCCCGGACTGCACCATCAGTGCCGCCGTCAGGCTGGCGCCTATCAGCGCCTCACCCCATCGCACGCGAGCGCGCAACAGGGTTGCCATCAGGGTGACCAGCAATACGGTTGCCAGAGGCACCGGATCGCCTTGTACCCACCACCAACCGGCCGGAACGGCGGCGGCGATGACTACGGGTGCGGCAGGCGCAAGGCCACGCCGAAGCGTGACCAGCGCACTGATGGCGGCACTGAACCAGAAGAACCAGGGCACGATTCCCGTCAGCAATGCAATCGCGATGCATTGCAGGGGGCCGCGCATGGCCCAGCGTGCCAGTGCCAGCATCATGGTGTCGCCTTACTGGTGGCTGTCGCTGTACGGCAGCAGAGCCAGGTAGCGAGCACGCTTGATGGCAGTCGCCAGCTGACGCTGGTAGCGTGCCTTGGTGCCAGTGATACGGCTCGGGACGATCTTGCCGGTCTCGGTGATGTAAGACTTCAGGACTTCGATGTCCTTGTAGTCGATCTGCTTCACGCCTTCAGCGGTGAAGCGGCAGAACTTGCGACGACGGAAAAAACGTGCCATTGCAATGACCTCCTGGGGGTGCGGTATCAGTTAGCGTCTTGAGCTTCGGATTCGTCACGCTTGTCTTCGCGACGCGGACGCTTCTCTTCAGCCGGCTTCATCATCGGAGACGGCTCGATGGCCGCTTCCTTTGAACGCACAACCAGGTTACGGATGACGGCGTCGTTGAAACGGAAGATGGTTTCGAGTTCTTCAACCACCTCACCGGTAGTTTCGACGTTCATCAGCACGTAGTGGGCCTTGTGGATCTTGTTGATCGGGTAGGCCAGGTGACGGCGACCCCAATCTTCCAGACGATGCACAGTACCGCCGGCTTCGGTCACGATGGAGGTGTAACGCTCGATCATGGCCGGAACCTGTTCGCTCTGGTCCGGGTGGACCATGAACACGATCTCGTAGTGACGCATGGCTTGGCTCCTTTCGGTTTGACAGCCCCCACGGCGCGTCTCGGGCCGGGAAGCAAGGAGTGGAGTGATTACTACGGTTGTGCCATTCAGACCCGAAGGCCACGAAAGACGCGCGCGGGCGAGGACAGATGCCCCCATGCCGCGCATTCACTGCAGACTGCACTTCACAGAACCGCAGTATTGTAGAGAGGAGTCAAGGGCTTGGCAAGCGGCCCGTGAAAGACAGCCAGCCCGTTCCGCCGGCCGTCTCTCTCTTGCCACTCTCTTGCCTCTACCCTGCCTGCCTGCCTTCCTGACTATCCCCTGCCGACAATTGCCTCAGCCGCGGCGCTGACGCACGGCCTCGAACAAGCAGATGCCCGCGGCAACCGAGACATTGAGGCTGGAGACGCTGCCCGCCATCGGCAGCTTGATCAGGCTGTCGCAGTGCTCGCGGGTCAGACGACGCATGCCCTTGCCCTCGGCACCCATCACGATGGCGACCGGGCCGGTGAAATCGGCTTCGAAGGCCATGGATTCGGCTTCGCCCGCCGTGCCCAGCACCCAGACACCGGCTTCCTTCATGGCGTCCAGCGTGCGGGCCAGGTTAGTGACCTGATAGACCGGCACCACTTCCGCGGCCCCACAGGCCACCTTGCGCACGGTCGCGTTCAGTGAGGCCGACTTGTCCTTGGGCACGATGACACCATGGGCGCCCGCGGCATCGGCACTGCGCAGGCAGGCACCGAGGTTGTGCGGATCCGTGACGGAGTCCAGCACCAGAAACAGCGGAGCTTCTGCGTGGGACCAGCCATCGAGACGCAGCTTGAGGCCGGTCTCGTTCTCGGTGGCCAGCGGCGCACACAGCGCGACCAGCCCCTGATGGGCGCCACCGCCGACGGCCAGTGCATCCAGTTCCTCGCGCCCCTTGAGGGTGACGCGCGAGCCGGCGGCACGCGCCTGCTCGATGATCTCGCTCAGGCGCAGCTCGGCCTCGCCCGCCTGCACCCACAGCTCGCTGGGTGCGCGGTCACGTGCCAGCAAGGCTTCCACGGCGTGCACGCCATAGACGGCTTCCAGGCCACCGGGAATCTTCGCCGCGGCGGCGCGAGCGCCACCCTTGCGTGCCCCGCCACGCTCGTGACGCTGAGCGCCGCTGCGCTCACCTCGGGAATGCTCACTTCTGGCGTGACTAGCACGCTCGCCGGCGGGCTTGCCGCGGCCGGGCTTGCGCCCCTTGTCCTGACTCATTGTGCCTTCCTGACTGATGACCCGACGGGCCCTGTCACATTGACGGAAACTGAGCTGCCGCCGACGCGACAGCCTTGAAATCGTGCAGCCTGACGACTGCCCAACGCATCAGCCCCGACCGGAGCCGGGGCTGATGCAGTGACGCGCGAGGAGCCGAGCCGAAATCAGCTGCGGCCGTTACCGCGACGTCCGCGCGAGCGCGAACCCCGCTTGCGCGACGGGTCGTCCTTGCCTGCGGCACCCATCGGCGCGACCGGCGCGAACGGGCTGTCGGCGGCTTCCGGACCACTCGGCACGGCCGGACGCGCCGCAGCGGGCGCCTCGGCGGCGGGCTGCTGCTCATTGCCAGCGGCGGCCTTGCGCTCTCCACGGCCCGAGCGATCATTGCGCTCACCGCGCGGTTTGCGCGACGGACGCTCACCTGCCGGCTTTTCGGCCGCAGCCGCGCTGCCATTGCCTTCCTGACTGACTTCCTCGGTCAGGGACTTGAGGCGTTCGCGCTCACGCTTGCCGGGACGTCCCTTGGCGGCGGCTTCCTTGCTGGCAGCGGAACCGCTCTTGCCGGCTGCCGGCTTGTCGCCCTCGCTGCTGCGAGCCTTGCGCGGCTTGCGCTTGGGACGCGGCGTCGGGTCGCTGAGCATGAAGTCGATCTTGCGCTCATCCATATCGACACGGGCCACCTGGACGGTGACGCCATCGCCGAGACCATAGCTGACGCCGGCACGCTCACCCTTGAGGCGATGCTTCTCGGCCTCGTAGTGATAGTAGTCGGACGGCAGCGAGGAGATGTGCAGCAGGCCTTCGACGTAGTAGGCATCCAGACGCACGAACAGGCCGAACTGGGTGACTGCCGCGACGGTGCCTTCCAGCACTTCCCCGACCTTGTCCTTCATGAACTCGCACTTGAGCCAGTCGTTGACGTCACGCGTCGCCTCATCGGCGCGGCGCTCGGTCATCGAGCAGTGCTCACCCAGCTCGAGCATCTGCTCGAAGGTGTACGGGCACCACTTGGTCGGGCGCTCGGTCACGGCATCTTCGGCGCGCAGCACGGTGTCGGTCTTGCGCGGGCCACGGATGACGGAGCGAATCGCACGGTGCACCAGCAGATCCGGATAGCGACGGATCGGCGAGGTGAAGTGCGCGTAGGCATCGTAGGCCAGACCGAAGTGACCTTCGTTCTGCGGCGAGTAGACCGCTTGGGTCATGCTGCGCAACATCACGGTCTGGATGATGTCGAGGTCCGGACGCTCGGCGATCGAGGCACGCAGTGCCTGGAAGTCCTTGGGTGCCGGCTCGTCGCCACCTTCCAGCGTCAGACCCAGCTCACCCAGGAAGGCGCGCAGGTTGTTCAGACGCTCCGGTGCCGGCTGCTTGTGGACACGATAGAGGGCCGGGAGATCGTGCTCATCCAGGAAGCGTGCCGTCGCGACGTTGGCCGCCAGCATGCATTCCTCGATCAGCTTGTGCGCGTCGTTGCGGGTACGCGGCACGATCTGCTCGATCTTGCGCTCATCGTTGAACAGGATCTGCGTTTCGGTGGTCTCGAAGTCGATGGCACCGCGCTTGTCACGCGCCTTGCGCAGCACGCCGTACAGCGCGTGCAGGTTGTGCAGCGACGGCAGCAGTTCATTGTACTGCTGGCACAGTGCCTGACCTTCCTCACTTTCCGGGTCGGTCAGCATGGTGCCGACCTTCTCGTAGGTCAGGCGAGCATGCGAGCGAATCACGGCTTCGAAGAAGCGATAGTCGAGCATCTCGCCACTGCTGGCAGAGATGGTCAGCTCACAGACCAGCGTCAGACGATCGACATGCGGGTTGAGCGAGCACAGACCGTTGGAGAGCAGTTCCGGCAGCATCGGCACGACCTGACCCGGGAAATACACCGAGTTGCCGCGCACATAGCCTTCCTGATCCAGCGGGCTGCCGCCACGCACGTAGTGGGAGACATCGGCGATGGCGACCAGCAGCTTCCAGTTGCCATTGTCGTCCTGCCAGGCACAGACGGCGTCATCGAAGTCCTTAGCGTCTTCGCCATCGATGGTGACCAGCGGCGTCTCGCGCAGATCGATGCGGCCCTTCTTGTCTTCTTCCAGCACCTCGGCGGAGATGGTCGAGATCTGGTCTTCGACTTCCGGCGGGAATTCACTGGGGATATCGTGGGAACGGATCGCGATATCGATTTCCATGCCCGGGTCCATGCGCTCACCGAGCACCTCGACCACTTCACCCACCGGCTGCACGCGTGTGGCGGGCTGCTGAGTGATGCGCACGGACACCACCTGACCGTCCTTGGCACCATTGGACACGCGGTTGGGGATGATGACTTCCTGCGCGATGCGCGAGTTCTCGGGAATCAGCACACCGAAGTCCGGCTCGGACTGACGATAGATGCCAACCAGGGTCTGGGTATTGCGCGCCAGCACCTCGACGATGGTGATCTCGTCGCGGCCACGACGATCACGGCCGCTGACGCGAGCCAGCACCTGATCGCCATGGAAGACGCGACGCATCTGGCGCGGCGGCACGGCGAGGTCCGGCTTGACGCCATCTTCGCGCGCCAGGAAGCCGAAGCCATCGCGGTGACCGACGACGCGGCCACGGATCAGGTCCAGCTTGTCGATCAGGGCATAGGCACCGCGACGATTGCGCAGCACCTGACCATCACGCTCCATGGCATTGAGGCGACGGCGCACAGCTTCCTGCTGCTCCTCGTCCTCGAAACCGAGCATGCGGCTCATGTTCTCGTGGGTAATGGGCTTGCCATACTCTTCCAGCTTGTCGAGCAAGAACTCTCGGCTGGGGATGGGCTTGTCGTACTTATGGGCTTCGCGTTCCGCGTGCGGGTCGTCGCTGAGCGTCCATTGGGTCATTAATCAGGATTCCTTGACGATGAATTCGAGACGGGCAGCGATCGCGGCACGGAATGACAGGTTGTCTCTCATCCGCGCATTATAGCCTCTACCCTTGGGCCGACCCAACCATTCCCCGCCACTCATCACGGCGGAGGGGCCATTCAGTGCTCTCAATGGCGGCCCGAGGCCAGACTCTCAAGTCTGAAAGCTCGCCAATTGATGAGCTTCACCTGTCTGTTCTCTCTCTGTCCTCTCTCTGCCCTCTGTCTGTCCCCTGTCTGTCCTCATGAAGCGAGAGAGGCTTTCTGCGGCTCGCTCAGCAGGACATGAAAGAAAAAGCTTGCATTCCCGCAGTACATCCGTATTATTCGGCACCACTTGCCCAGATGGCGGAATTGGTAGACGCGCTAGCTTCAGGTGCTAGTGTCCGTATGGACGTGGAGGTTCAAGTCCTCTTCTGGGCACCAATTTCAGGTTTCATGTTGGCGTGACACACGTTAAGATGGATACCAGAAAACGGGTAAAGCATTTAAGTTTCAACAACTTGACTGCTGATCCGGGTCTTCGGACCGAAACGAGTTCTGATGTCTGCCCAGGTGGCGGAATTGGTAGACGCGCTAGCTTCAGGTGCTAGTATCCGTAAGGATGTGGAGGTTCAAGTCCTCTCCTGGGCACCACGGACGTCAGACTCATAACGAACGACCCCTGTATCGCGCTTCGCCCAGATGGCGGAATTGGTAGACGCGCTAGCTTCAGGTGCTAGTATCCGTAAGGATGTGGAGGTTCAAGTCCTCTTCTGGGCACCACGATGCGCACTCGAACAGGGAACATGGCATCCACTACCAAGGATTTCATGCTCGTTCAGCTGCAAGACTCAGCTCTTGAGACTTCAGCACACAACTTGATGCCCAGATGGCGGAATTGGTAGACGCGCTAGCTTCAGGTGCTAGTGTCCGTATGGACGTGGAGGTTCAAGTCCTCTTCTGGGCACCATCAAGTTGATATCCGATGCATCCTCGCAGCGCCTGCTGCCCACATCGCGATACTCCCCCTCGCTATATCCTGACTGACTCACCCTCTTGTTTTGCTCAGACCCACAGCGCCCTGCGTTGTCTTTCGCATGTCGCGAAGAAAATACCGACCGCCTCATGCGCAACTTGTCCACACCCATTACTACGCCTGACATTGTGGATAACTCTTTTCAGCTGCCCCCCTTCAGTCGGCACCTGTCCGCCGAACTCCTTCAGTACGTTCCTGTCAGTCGGACCTTGGCTATACGCTCAATAACGTGATGGCGTACGACTGAAACTGTCGACCTGCCAGCCATCGCGCACGACCTGCGCCTCGAGGCGCTGCTCGACGTCATCGGGGAGCTCATGGAAGAAGTCCAGCCCTGTCAGAGACTCGATGCGATCGATGCTGACCAGAAAACGGTCCAGCGGTTCATCTCCCCTCACCTGCTGCGGGAAGAGAAATGCCAGCGCGCGCGGTGCCTGCCGACCCGAGCCGGGCGAGATGATGATCTTGTAGAAGGCATCGGGAATCTCGATCAGATTGGGCAGCCGCTCGATACTGCCGCTGAAGACCGGCCCTGCCGTGATCCACAGCGCGCCTTCGCGCGGCAGGATGCTGTCCATGATGGCGGCTTCCAGACGTTGCCAGAGCTTGCGATTGAGCGCCGGTGTCTGTGGCGAGATATTCGTCATGCGAAAGGTCTGATGCTGCGCCTTGACGCCGTAGATCTTGCCGATGGCGTAGTTGGGCGCCAGGTGTCCACGGTCGTAGCCACTGTTGCGATAGCTATCCGGCGTGACGGGCCATAGCGAGCGCCAGTCGCGCTCGAACTCGTCAGGACGCTCCCCCAGCCGCGACCCTTGAGTATTCTCGAGCCGCCATGTCACCCACAACGGGTTGGCGCGCAGATCAGACCAGCCCACCAGATAGGCATCGCTGCGCAAGCCGCGCGCCAGCGTCTTCCAATCCAGTGCACGCGCCTGCGGTACGCCCTGCCAGACGTAGAACTGCTGGTAGTCGCGCTCCTGCCACCACCAGAGCCCACCCCCTACCAGTGCAAACACCACGCTGATCCCGAAGCCCCGCCACAGCTTGCGGCCGGCCGAGCGAATATTGTCCATCACATCCAGCATCCCGCCATTTCCTTCTTGTCGTTGCAGTTACCTCGGCAAGGCATGCACCCATCATTTCGCCATGGCTCGCGGGCCACAGCGACGTCATTCACGTTCCTGCGTCGATTCCATCATGCCAGAGTTCTGCCAGCGAGGCTGACGGTTGCCCCAACTCAAGCCACAATAAGCAGGCAGCACCCGCTTGACGCACCATCGGCGAGCAGAGACCTCCTGACAAATCTGCCCGAACACCGATGGCGCAGAACCTGACCACATGTTCAGCATCTGGCATGCCACCTGCATCCATGAATGCCAGCAAGCGGTCAGCAATGCCACACAGAGCGCCCATCAAGGCACCGGTGGCACCTGCGACACTGCAACGACTAACATGCAAGCGCCTCCTGACAGGCGAGCCGTGACCGCAGCACATCCCGACGGTTGTGCTCCATTGATGAGAAGGAATCCGACCATGGCCAATCAGAGCCGCCGTAACTTCATGCGCAACAGCCTGCTGGGGCTCGCTGCCCTGCCGCTGGGCGCCGCCATACTCTCACCCCGCGCCCTTGCCGCCGACCTGCCGCGGCTGGATACCTCCAATCCGCAAGCCAAGGCGCTCAACTACGTGGAAGTCGCCAGTGAAGCCAAGGACCACCCCGCCTTCAAGCCGGGTTCAGACTGCGCCAACTGCATGTTCTACAAGCCCGAGAACGAAGGCTGCCAGCTTTTCCCAAGCCATAGCGTCGAGCCGAAGGGCTGGTGTCAGTCCTGGACCAAGCGCCCGGCCTGAGGTGCGCAACCGGAACCCTCTGGCTGAAAGCACGAGCACGAGAGCCGTTTGAGACAAGAAAACCGCCGCGAGGGTGTCCTCACGGCGGTTTTTTCATGCCTGCCTTATGCCGATTGCGCGCCGGTCAGGTCAGGCATCCCTCGACACCCCCTCGATCCGCCATGAGCGTCACCTGAAGCCCTGTCAGCCGGGATTGGCGTCCTCCGGCAGTGGCCACTGGTAGCGCCTTGCCACCTCATCGATCTCCATCGACTCCAGATGGACAGGGAAGCCCCACAGCTGATGCAGATAGCGCATCACGGGGTAGACGCTGCGCGCCAGCGGGCGGCGATCATCCTGCACATGGCGCAGGGTCAGTGAGCGATCACCGCGAATGTTGGCGGCCCACACCTGGATATTCGGCTCACGGTGGCTCAGTGCGTACTGCACGCACAGCGCCTCGCGAATGCGCTTGTAACCACGACTGTCGTGAATGGCGTCAATGACGAGATGCTCATCGCTGTCATCATCGACCAGCGAGAACAGCTTGAGATCCCGGATCACCTTGGGCGACAGGAATTGCTGGATGAAGGACTCATCCTTGAAGTTGCGCATCGCGAAGTGCACCGTTTCCAGCCAGTCGCTGCCGGCGATATCCGGGAACCACTCACGATCCTCATCGTCGGGGTGCTCACAGATACGCTTGATATCGGTGAACATCGCGAAGCCCAGCGCATAGGGATTGATGCCGTTGTAATGCGGGTGATCGAAGCCGGGCTGCTGCACCACCGAGGTATGCGACTGCAGGAACTCGAGAATCACGCCCTCGCCGATCAACCCCTCATCGTAGAGCTGATTCATGATGGTGTAGTGCCAGAAACACGCCCAGCCCTCGTTCATCACCTGCGTCTGGCGCTGCGGGTAGAAGTACTGCGCCAGCTTGCGCACGATACGCACCAGCTCGCGCTGCCAGGGCTCCAGCAACGGGGCATTCTTCTCGATGAAATAGAGCAGGTTCTCCTGCGGTTCCGGCGGATAGCGGCCGCGGCGATGCAGACCGAGGGGGTCATTGACCTCATCGACCACCTCATCCTCTTCGCCCGCCTGGGGAATCGTGGTCCACAGCGCATTCACCTGGGCCTGCAAATAGGCCTCACGCTCCTGCTGACGCTGGACCTCCTCTTCCGGCGAGATGGCCGAAGGACGCTTGTAGCGATCCACGCCATAGTTCTGCAGCGCATGGCAGGCGTCGAGCAGCTGCTCGACGGCGTCCACGCCATGACGCTCCTCGCACTCGGACACGTATTTCCGCGCGAAGACGAGGTAGTCGATGATCGCCGAGGCATCCGTCCAGGTGCGGAACAGATAATTGCCCTTGAAGAAGCTGTTGTGGCCATAGCAGGCATGCGCCATGACCAGAATCTGCATCATCAGGGTGTTCTCTTCCATCAGATAGGCGATGCACGGGTCGGAATTGATCACCAGCTCATAGGCCAGCCCCATCTGCCCTCGTCGATATGCCTGCTCCACCGACAGGAACTGCTTGCCGAACGACCAGTGATGGTAGCCGACCGGCATGCCGATGCTGGCGTAGGCATCCATCATCTGCTCGGACGTGATCACCTCGATCTGGTTGGGGTAGATATCCAGCTTGTACTGCGCGGCGATGCGCGCGATCTCGCTTTCGAAATGCTCGAGCAATTCGAAGGTCCAATCCGACCCGCTGGCCGGCTGGGTGTCTTCCAGCCGGCTATCGATGCGCTTGCTCATTCGGTCATCAAGACCGCCATCAAGACCATGACTCATGAGGCCTCCTGACCCGGCGCGACAGCCGGGCACGTCGCATGATGTGATCAGGCGCTGATGCGGCGCTTGAACAGCTCGCGGAACACCGGGTAGATATCGCCTGCCTCGACGATCTGCTGCATGGCAAAGCGCTCCGGAAATTCCGCCTCGACCCGCTCGTACTCCTCCCATAGCGCCTGATGGGCATGCGGCGTGATCTCCACATAGGCGTAGTACTGCAGGCGCGGCATCAGTTTCTTGATCATCAGTTCGCGACAGTTGGTGGAATCGTCGTCCCAGTTGTCGCCATCCGAGGCCTGCGCCACGTAGAGATTCCACTCACCGGCCGGATAGCGCGATTCGATCACCTCATCGAGCAGCGTGAGGGCACTGGACACGATAGTGCCGCCGGTCTCGCGGGAGTAGAAGAACTCCTCCTCGTCGACTTCCTTGGCAGCGGTGTGGTGACGGATGAAGACCAGCTCGACCTTCTCGTAGTTGCGCTCCAGGAACAGATACAGCAACAGGAAGAAACGCTTGCCGATGTCCTTGTGCGCCTGGGTCATCGACCCCGAGACATCCATCACGCAGAACATCACCGCCTTGTTGGACGGCATCGGCTGATTGATGAGGTGGTTGTAGCGCAGGTCATAGGTATCGAGGAACGGTACCGCCTTGAGGCGGGCCTCGAGCCGCTCGATTTCCGCCTTGAGCTCACTGATGCGCACCTTGTTGCGCAGCACCGGGTCCTTGCGCTCCTCCTGCTCCAGCGCTTCGACAGCTTCCTTCAGCGCCCGCTTGATCGGGGAACGCATCGCGATGCGCCGCGCCTGTGCTGAACGCATCGAGCGCACGATGTTGATACGTGCCGGTGTGCCGTCACGCGCGATCCCCGCGCGCACCGGGCGCACCTCTTCCATGTCCGCGATCTGCTTGCGCTCCAGATGCGGCAGTTCCAGCCCGTCGAAGACGAACTCGAGAAATTCCTCACGCGACAGGGTGAAGGCAAAGTCGTCTTCCCCCTCGCCCTGATTGGAGGCCTGGCCCTCGCCACTGCCGCCTCCCCCACCACCGCCGCTGGGACGGCGCATGCGGTCCCCTTCGACAAATTCCTTGTTGCCGGGATTGATCACACGCCGCTTGCCGCCCTGACCGTGCTGGAAGACCGGCTCGGAAATGTCACGCGTCGGAATGGAGACTTCCTCGCCGCGCTCCATGTCGGTGATGGAGCGCCGATTGACGGCATCCTCCACCGCCCGCTTGATATGACTGCGATAGCGCCGAATGAAGCGCTGTCGATTCACTGCACTCTTGTTGCGTGCATTGCTGCGTCGATCAATGAAATAACTCATTCGCCCTCCTTGCCGGCCCCGCCCTCAGCGGATGGCCGGATGGCAAGTGCCGGCGGCAATCGTGCCCGCCGGCAGGCCTGTCGTCAGTCGGCAGGGCTTACTGCGACTTGCGTACGCGCAGATACCATTCGGACAACAGGCGCACCTGCTTCTCGGTGTAGCCGCGATCCACCATGCGCGCCACGAAGTCCTCGTGCTTGCGCTGGTCGGATGCCGAGGCCTTGGCATTGAAGGAGATGACCGGCAGCAGCTCTTCGGTATTGGCGAACATCTTCTTCTCGATCACCGCACGCAGCTTCTCGTAGGACTGCCAGCTCGGGTTGGTACCGTTGTTCTGCGCCCGTGCGCGCAGCACGAAGTTGACCACCTCGTGACGGAAATCCTTCGGGTTGGAGATGCCCGCGGGCTTCTCGATCTTCTCCAGCTCCTCGTTGAGTGACTGACGGTCCAGCAGTTCGCCGGTCTCGGGATCGCGATACTCCTGCTCCTGGATCCAGAAGTCGGCATAGGTCACATAGCGATCGAAGATGTTCTGCCCATACTCGGAATAGGACTCGAGATAGGCGGTCTGGATCTCCTTGCCGATGAAATCGACGTAGCGGGGCGCCAGGTATTCCTTGATATAGCGCAGGTAGCGCTCGTGGGTTTCCTTGGGCAACTGCTCCTGATCGAGGCGCTGCTCCAGCACGTAGAGCAGATGGACCGGATTGGCCGCGACCTCACTGGCATCGAAGTTGAAGACCTTGGAGAGAATCTTGAAGGCAAAGCGTGTCGAGAGCCCATCCATCCCCTCGTCGACACCGGCGCTGTCGCGGTATTCCTGGATCGACTTGGCGCGCGGATCGGTATCCTTGAGGTTCTCGCCATCATAGATGCGCATCTTCGAGTAGACGCTGGAATTCTCCGGCTCACGCAGACGCGACAGCACGATGAACTGGGACAGCATGCGCAGCGTATCCGGGGCACAGGGCGCCTGATTCAGCGACGAATGCTCCAGCAGCTTGGCGTAGATCTTGACCTCCTCGGAGGCGCGCAGGCAATAAGGCACCTTGACGATGTAGACGCGATCGAGGAAGGCCTCATTGTTGCGATTGTTGCGGAATGCCTGCCACTCGCTCTCGTTGGAGTGCGCCAGCACCACGCCATCGAAGGGAATCGCGCCCATGCCTTCCGTCGGATTGTAATTGCCCTCCTGAGTCGCAGTCAGCAGCGGGTGCAGCACCTTGATCGGCGCCTTGAACATCTCGACGAATTCCATCAGCCCCTGGTTGGCCTTGCACAGCCCGCCGGAGAAGCTGTAGGCATCCGGGTCGTCCTGGGCATAGAGCTCCAGCTGACGGATATCGACCTTGCCGACCAGCGCGGAAATGTCCTGGTTATTGTCATCGCCCGGCTCGGTCTTGGAGATACCGATCTGATTGAGGCGCGAGGGATAGAGCTTGACCACGCGGAACTTGCTGATATCACCGCCATATTCCTTGAGGCGCTTGGCGGCCCACGGTGACATGGCACTGCGCATGCAGCGCTGGGGAATGCCGTACTCCTTCTCGATCAGCTCGCCATCTTCCTCCGGCGAGAACAGCCCCAGCGGAGACTCGAAGACCGGCGAGCCCTTGATGGCATAGAAGGGAATCTGCTCCATCAGCAGCTTGAGACGCTCCGCCAGAGACGACTTGCCGCCGCCCACCGGGCCGAGCAGATACAGGATCTGCTTGCGCTCCTCCAGTCCCTGCGCCGCATGCCGGAAGTAGGAAACGATCTGCTCGATAGCCTCTTCCATGCCATAGAACTCGGCAAAGCTTGGATAACGGCGGATCAGCTTGTTGGAAAAGATACGGGAAAGACTGGGGTCCTTGGCGGTATCGATGACCTCCGGTTCACCGATGGCCGCCAGCATGCGCTCGGCAGCGCTGGCGTAGGCAGTAGTGTCCTGCCGGCACAACTCCAGGTACTCCTGGAGACTCATCTCTTCTTGCTGAATCCGCTCGTAGCGGCTCTGCACGTGATCGAAGATGCTCATGGAAGCCTCCTTGTCGCGACATCAGTCGCTGGGACCATCGCCGGGCCCACTCAGGTAAGACCGCAAAATTCGTTCGTCCGCTCAGCCTAGATAGCGTACGCAGGACGACTGCCTCGGCGTGTTTATCAGCATAGGTCGATATAGGGTGCTGGTGTCCAATACAGTGAATGAATGCATTCAACGAACTTTCCGCCGGCGGAGCCAGTTCTGCCAAGCACCGCAGGATCTACGGCAGCCAGTGGGTCAGCAGACACTACGATGGCGCCTGAACGCCCCTGACAACGCGTTGAAGAAAGCTTCGAAAGACGCGAAAACTCGACCAATGCTTCTGCTGTCGCGGGTGATTCACTCATGTCATGTTGCACCGCAGCACACCTTGAGCATAGGAACAGACTGACGGTTGACGCCAGTCACTCTCACGCCCAGACGACATTGCATACCAGCCAGTCGAGCAAGAATGGCCGCGCCCACACTTCACTCCCGACCACCTCCGCCACGCTTCATACAGCCTCCTGACTCACCACAAAGACCATGAAAACAACGACTGGCGACGAAGTGGCTACCAACCTGATCAGACTCTTGCCTCAATCACGCATGACGTTGACAAGACCGGACAACCGGCCACAAAAAAATCCCCACCGCCGGCGCGATGGGGATCTCGAGGGAGGCGCTCACGCCTTCGGGACTGTCTGAATCAAGAGGCTCACAGCACGTCGCGAATATCCTTGAGCAGGGCGTCGAGCAACTCGGTGGTGGTGTTCCAGGAGCAGACGAAGCGCGCGCCACCCGCACCGATGAAGGTATAGAAGGTCCAGCCACGCTCACGCAGTGCCACCAGCACATGCTCGGGGAAGCTGGCGAACACGCTGTTGGCCTCGCTGGGGAACAGCAGCTCGATGCCTTCCAGCGCCTCGAGACGCTCGGCCAGATACTGTGCCATGCCGTTCGCATGGCGGGCGTTGTTCAGCCAGACATCATTTTCCAGCAGCCCCATCCAGGGCGCCGCGATGAAGCGCATCTTGGAGGCCAGCTGACCGGCCTGCTTGCAGCGGTAATCGAAATCGCGTGCCAGCTTGCGATCGAAGAAGATCACCGCCTCCCCCATGGCCAGACCATTCTTGGTGCCGGAGAAGCACAGCACGTCCACACCCGCCTTCCAGGTCAGCTCGGCCGGTGAGACATTCAGCGCGGCGCAGGCATTGGCGAAACGGGCGCCATCCATATGGATCTGCAGATCATGACGGTCCGCCACTTCACGAATCGCCTGCAGCTCTTCCAGGCTGTAGACGGTGCCGACCTCGGTGCACTGGGTCAGGGAGATCACGCGCGGACGCGGATAGTGGATATCGCTGCGCTTGGTGACCAGCTGCTCGATGCCTTCCGGCGTCAGCTTGCCGTTGGGGCCCGGCGCGTTGAGCAACTTGGAACCGTTGGAGAAGAACTCCGGCCCGCCGCATTCATCGGTCTCGATATGGGCCAGTTCGTGGCAGATGACGCTGTGATAGGACTGGCACAGGTGGGCCAGCGACAGGGAGTTGGCGGCGGTGCCATTGAAGACGAAGAACACCTCACACTCGGTCTCGAACAGCTGACGGAAACTGTCGGTAACCTGCTGTGTCCAACGGTCATTGCCGTAGGCGAGATCATCATTACGATTGGCCTGCATCATGTACGCCATCGCCTCGGGACAGATACCGGACGTGTTGTCACTGGCCAGAAAGCGTGAAGTGCACGCTTCATCGGCAGCAGAGGTCGCAGCGGGGGTCGGGGCAATGGCGTCAGTCGTCATGGGAATTTCCAGAGCGGGACAGGGGATCACCCTGTCCGGTGAAACAGACACGGCTCCCGGATGGCAGGAGCCGCTGCAGAAACTCCATCATAACAGCGCTGCACGCCGCCGCCAGTGGCAGGTGAAGGCTGCACGCAAGCCACCGGAGGGCACCTCGCGAGAGGGGACGAGCCAGATGACACTCGCCTCGCCAGCACCCTCAGATGGCCTGCAACGCCGGATAACCTCGCCGCCCCTGCAAGCCCCCGCTGTGCAGCACGCGAATGCGCGTACCGCGTGCGATCAGGCCATTGGCCAGATGATGCGCCAGCGCCGCAAACAGCTTGGCGGTATAGACCGGCTCCACCGCAACACCTGTCTCGGCCTCGAAGCGCTCTATGAACTGGATCAACCAGTCAGGCGCCTTGGCAAAGCCGCCGGCCTGCGCCCCCAGCCACAGGCCCCACTCCGGCGTCTTCTGCTGGCTGCCACCACTCTCTGCCAGCAGGCGACGCACACGATGATAGAGCTGATCGCCATGATTCATGGTCGGCACCCCGATGACCCGCAGCCCATCGCGCTCGCCCAGCGCACTCAGCACTCCGGCAAGCGTCGTGCCGCTGCCACAGGCCAGCAGCACCAGCTGCGGCGCAGATTCGCCCGGCACCGGCTCGGCCAGCGCCTGAGCCAACGGTGCCAGCCCGGCGACGCCTTCCACGCAACCGCCACCCTCGGGAATCCATACCCCCTCGCCATGGCGCCTGGCAAAATCAGGCTGGTCACGCTGCCGGTACTCGGCTCGCGAGACGAAACTCAAGCGCATGCCATTGTCGCGCGCATCGGCGAGCGTGGGCGTCAGCGGCGCTTCGGGATGCCCGCGCACCAGGCCATGCGTATCGATGCCCAATCTGGCGCCCGCCGCCGCCAGCGCATGCAGATGGTTCGACCATCCACCCCCACAGCTGATGATGCCCCGCTTCTCGCTCAACGCCCTGGCCAGCGGCAGGCGCAACTTCCAGGCCTTGTTGCCGGAAATCTCGCTATCCAGCGTGTCGGCGCGCAGGCACTCGACGATCACACCGGCCTCATCGGCCAGCGGCCACGCCAGGCGCTCGACCGCTGGCGGCGTGAAGAGATCCAGCAGGCTGTCCAGTGTCTCGGCTACCGGCGGGGAGGCGGCCAGCGATGATGAAGTCCGAGCATCCTCCCTGTGAGGCGGCAAAGGACTGTCCTCGGTGTCCGGCATCAGAGCCTCAGCGGTGGCATGGCGTGAGGCGGCAGCGTGCGGTGACATGAGCAGATCCCATCGTGGCGGCAAGGTAGAGATCAGAGCGCATCGAGCCGCTGGCGCGGCGCCCGAGGCAAACTCTGAAGACGACAAAGCCACCACGGAGGCACATGCAGCAAAGGCACGGCGTCCGCGGTGGCTTCCATCAGTCTAGGCAGTGGTCAGGCTCAGCTCAACGCTGAATATCCCCATGCGTGATCGCGGTCAACTCAAAGGGCAGCGGCCGCCATGGTGCCCTGCGCGATCGCGCGCTTGGCATCCAGCTCTGCCGCCTTGTCGGCGCCACCGATGATATGCAGCTCCACCCCCGCCGCCTCCAGAGGCGCCTTGAGTTCCAGCACCGAATCCTGCCCGGCGCACAGCACGATGCTGTCCAGCGCCAGATGCTGCTCTTCGCCATTGAGGCTGACAGTCAGGCCTTCACTGTCGATCGAGCGATACTCACAGCCGGCAACCATCTTGACGCCACGCTGCTTGAGGGTCGCGCGATGCACCCAGCCAGTGGTCTTGCCCAGCCCCTTGCCGGGCTTGGAGGTCTTGCGCTGCAGCAGCCACACCTCACGAGGCGCCTGCGGCACCACGGGTGCCTTGAGGCCGCCAGGCGTGCTGACCGAGAGATCCACCCCCCACTCTTCGCACCACAGTTCACCATCCAGCGAGGGCGACGGCTCGACGTGAGTCATCAGCTCCGCGACATCGAAGCCGATCCCGCCCGCCCCGATCAATGCCACGCGACGCCCGACCCGCTCCGGCGCACTGATCGCCTCGGCATAGCTGAGCACCTGACCCCGCTCGATACCGGCTTCGACACCCTCGATATCCGGCGTCCGCGCCTTCACGCCCGAGGCCAGAATCACGGCATCGAATTCCGCCAGCATCTCGGCGGTGGCGCGAGTATTGAGGCGCACCTCGACCCCACAACGCACCAGCTTCTCGTTGAAGTAACGCAGTGTCTCGTCGAACTCTTCCTTGCCGGGAATACGACGCGCGAAATTGAACTGGCCCCCCACCTCGGACTGCGCCTCGAACAGCACCACCACGTGACCACGCTCGGCCGCCGTCACGGCGGCAGACAGTCCCGCAGGCCCTGCGCCCACCACTGCCACGCGGCGCTCATGTCGCGCAGGCTCGATCACCATCTCGGTTTCATGGCAGGCACGCGGATTGACCAGACACGAGGTCAGCTTCATCTGGAAGGTGTGATCGAGACACGCCTGATTGCAGGCGATGCAGGTATTGATGATGGCAGCATCGTCCGCTCTGGCCTTGCTGACCCATTGCGGGTCCGCCAGGAACGGTCGCGCCATCGACACCATGTCGGCATGGCCCTCAGCCAGCACCGACTCGGCAACCTCGGGCATGTTGATGCGATTGGTGGTGATCAGCGGCAGGCTGAGTTCCTGCTTCATGCGCTGGGTCAGCCCGGTGAAGACAGCGCGCGGCACGCTGGTGACGATGGTCGGCACACGCGCCTCATGCCAGCCGATGCCGGTATTGATCAGGCTCGCCCCTGCCGCCTCGATGGCCTTGCCGAGCGCGACCACTTCCTCCCAGGTGCTGCCCTCATCGACCAGATCCAGCATCGAGAGGCGATAGATGATCAGGAAGTCCTCGCCCAGCGCGGCACGGATACCGGCGACGACCTCCACCGCCAGGCGGATGCGATTCTCGAAGCTGCCACCATACTCATCCTCGCGCTGATTGGTGCGCCGACAGATGAACTGGTTGATGAAATAGCCTTCCGAGCCCATCACCTCGACGCCGTCATAGCCGGCCTCGCGGGCCAGGCTGGCGCAGCGCACGTAGTCGGCGATCTGCTCCCTGACATCTGACGTGCTCAGCGCACGTGGCGTGAAGGGGTTGATCGGCGCCTGAATCGCCGAGGGCGCGACCTGATCCGGCGAGTAGGCATAACGCCCCGCATGCAGAATCTGCAGACAGATGCGCCCATCCTCGGCGTGCACCGCCTCGGTGACCTCGCGATGGTGCTCCGCCTCTTCCGGGGTGGTCAGCTTCGCGGCCCCCTGCATGACAGCCCCTTCCGCATTCGGCGCGATACCGCCCGTGACGATCAGCGCCACCCCGTGGCGTGCACGCTCACGATAGAACGCCGCCAGGCGCGCGAAGCCATCGGGAGTCTCCTCAAGCCCCGTGTGCATCGAGCCCATCAGCACACGGTTCTTGAGCGTGATGTGGCCCAACGTCAGCGGACGGAAGATATTCGGATAGGCAGTCATTGCGGTCTCTCCTTGGCTGTCTCGAGCACCTCGGACAATCATTGTTATATCGCGCCGCCGCCACTCTCATCAGCAACACTCACTCAGTCATGGTCATCAGTAACAGGTTGTCAGGACATCAACGACTGATGATAGATGGCAAACGGTCGTATGAAACGAGTGATCCCAGTGTAGAGCATCGCGCCATGGGCTCAATACTCCCAAAGGCCACATTGCGAATGACATCAGTGATGACATCAGAGAGGTGAGCAACCGCGCAGGACACCCATCAACGGGAATGAACGAAATGTCGTGATGTGCCCAGGGAAGACCGACAAGCCTGGAACATGACCAGGTCGAGAAGAGAGAAGAGAAAGGAAGAGGAAAGAGGCAAGAACAGGAGGCAAGCGGGCCGGGCCAGTACTGAAGACTTTCCGACAGCCAGAAACGCAAAAACCCGAGCTCGAAAGCTCGGGTTTCACGAATTCTATGAGATCGAATGGCGGACCGGACGGGACTCGAACCCGCGACCTCCGGCGTGACAGGCCGGCATTCTAACCAACTGAACTACCGGTCCGCATTGGTGGGTGATACTGGATTCGAACCAGTGACCCCAAGCATGTGAAGCTTGTGCTCTAACCAACTGAGCTAATCACCCAACACAAACGATCTTTGCTGCAAGCAGCGGTGATATCTCGCGATTCTGATGGCGGACCGGACGGGACTCGAACCCGCGACCTCCGGCGTGACAGGCCGGCATTCTAACCAACTGAACTACCGGTCCACTTCAGAACAACTCAACATCGGGCGCATGACAAACGAGAATGGCGGACCGGACGGGACTCGAACCCGCGACCTCCGGCGTGACAGGCCGGCATTCTAACCAACTGAACTACCGGTCCACGACAATCGCTTGCTTCTGCTAACGAACCAGGCCATTTAATCAAGTAACGCTTTGAAAAGCAATGACTTTTTTCAAATGGTGGGTGGTACTGGGTTCGAACCAGTGACCCCCAGCTTGTAAGGCTGGTGCTCTACCAACTGAGCTAACCACCCCTGTCTCGTTGGCGCTGCATTCTACGGAATCCGGCCCATGAGTCAATACTTTTTTTACGCGCAATTTCAGCAATCGTCCGCGACAGAGTATTGATAAGACAGGACTTTCCCGCTGCATATCGCCTGCAGGCCAGTAAACATCAGCGTTGCGTCATCATTCTGACATGCCGCTGTCGCCATCGAAGGCCAGGGTAATGCCCCTCGCATGGTGGCGATTCACTGCCGTTTTCCGCCCAGCGCCGGGTGATTGGCCAAGGCCTGCGCCGCACGCGAAATCAGTCCTTCACGTGTCTCGCCACTCGCTTTTCGTGGCTTGAAATCATGTTCGCCATCATTCAGCCAATGCAATGTCAGGCTTTCCGGCAACGGATATGCCGTCACTTCCTCGCGAGTTCCGAAGGGATCGCGGCTGCCCTGACAGATCACGCCGGCCATCGGGATATCCGGCAGATGGTCGATGCGCAACTTGTCGGGCTTGCCCGTGGGATGAAACGGATAGCCTAGCGCGTACCACCCGACCGGCAACGGCGCATGCGCCGCCCGGGTCAACTCCACCAGCAGATGGGAGGCCACACGACTGCCCATCGACTTGCCGCCGACCAGCCAGGGCAGCGATCGCAAGGAGTCGACGGCCGCCACACACGCCATCAGCGCCTGACACCAGCGCGCCATCTCCTCGATCAGCCCAGGCAGCCGGGGCGGCGGTCGGCGACGGCCTTCACAGCGCATCCTGACGAGATAGCCGAAATCGAATGCCAGCCACGCCATGCCCTGCATCAGGCAGGCAGCGCCGAACTGTTGATGGAAGTCGGTCTCACGCCCGGCGCCGGCTCCATGCGCATGCAACAGCAGGGCACGCCCCGGTTGCCCATGGATCTCAAGCGGGCCCAGTTCCGCCAACCAGCCTCGCCACGGCCCTCGCGCGGCCAGCGCGTCGTCGGACATGGTCTGGCGAGCAGCAAGCTCCGCGGCGACATCGGCCAGGCTGGCGACACGAAAGCCTTCCTCGGCGTAAGGGCTGGGAACCTCAGCCGTATTGGACGCATTGGCATCTTCGTCCGATGATGAAGTGACGGCGGGCAAGCGAAATTCTCCTGTTGATCTCGTACGGCTCGCGCCAGACAACGCTGGAACCGATGAGGGGTAAACGCTGCATTCCAGCGCGAGGGATGGCCTGTCAGTCGGCCATGGTCGCGCGTGATATCGGTCAGCGCCAGCCCTGCCGCCCTGACAGGGGCGTCGATGACCTGGCCGCTCCCGCAGCGCCGCTTCCAGCACCGTCACCACCAGCACTGCGCTTTCGCCCACTGCCGACGAGGTCGTGATATGCGTACAGCTCTTGAGGCTTCGGCCTGTCATCCCCGCGTGAACCATCATCACGTAAGCCATGATTTCGCTCGCATGGCCGTCATCTGGGGCCTGCTCAGCCTCTGTCTGGCCGTATGGCTCAACCTCATCTGGCTGTGGCCATCACTGGGGCCGGAGGTGGCCTGGCTGAGTTACGGCCGCCTCGCCCCCTTGCAGCACCACCTGCTGCTTTACGGTCTGGGCGGCTCGGCAGTGATCGCCGGCGGCTACTCCATCGCCATGCACAGCGTCCTGCAACGCGAATCACGCACGGACGCCGAGACGGCGATAGCGGATATCGCACTGCCCCCCTTCACGCTCAAGTTGATGCATTTCATCTTCCTCGGCTGGCAGGCCGTGGTCGCGCTCGGCGCACTGGCGATTGTCGCAGGCTACTCCTCGGGCCAGTACATGGCCGAAGCGCCCTGGCTCGTCGATCTCCTGATGACCCTCGTCTGGCTGGCCGTGGCGTGGGTCTTCTTCACGGTGCTGGAACAGCGCACGCTGCGCCGCCTGCCGGTGGCCTGCTGGTACTTCATCGCCGGCCTGATGCTGGTGTTGATACAGCATGTGCTGATCTCGCTCAGCGTGCCGATCGGCCTGCTGGAATCGATACCGCTCTTCACGGGCAGCCTCGAGGCACTGGTTCAGCGCTGGCAGGCAGGGCCACTCCCCGGTGGCATGTTCGCATTCGGCCTCATTGCCTTGCTCCATCACATGGTGACGAGCCGCTCGCGGCTGCCGCTCTACTCGCACCGGCTGGCCACCACCAGCTTCTGGATGCTGGTGCTGCTGGTGACATGGGGAGGCGCTCCGCTGCTGTTCGCGAGCGCCCTGCCGGCCTGGAGCCAGACGCTGGGCATGGCGATGGGCCTCCTGCTGCTGGCGCCGGGGCTGGCACTCAGCCTCAATGGCCTGATGACACTCAAGGAGGATTGGCACTCATTGCGCCGGGATCCGCTTAACTGCCTGCTGGCGGCAGCGCTGGTCAGCTTCGCCCTTGCGGTTCTTGAATACAGCCTGCTGTCATTGCCGACACTCAATGCCCTGACCTTCAGTGCCGCCAACAGTCTGTCGCCGGCAGCAAGCCTGGGGGTGGTCGCGACAGTCGCCATCGTGATGGCCTATCACCTGCTGCCCCCGATGCGCTCCCTCGCGCTGCTCAAGACTCACGCCCTGCTGGCCATCATCGGCACCCTGCTGTGCGTTGCCGCCAGCTGGGCGACCACGCTGCTTCAAGGCAGCATGTGGCATGTGCTGGCAGATGACGGCAGGCCGCTATACACCTTGAGCGAGGTGCTGGAAGCGGCCCGCATGCCGATGATGATCTCGCTGGGCGGGCTCGCCTGCTGGGCGCTCGGCATGCTGCTGATGCTCCTCAACGTGACGCGCACCCTGGCTGATCAAAAGAGCGAACGCCAAGCCGCTCACGAGCGCCAGCGCCTGAGCTCCGGCTCGCACAAGGCATCATCAGAACCTGCCATGCACTCTGCGTCCCCCTCTACCACGCCCCCTGCCACATCCTCGGGAGGGCATTACGCATGAGACATGTCCTGCTCGAACGTCACGCCGGCCTGATGACGGCACTATGCCTGCTCACCATGAGCCTCGGCGCCCTCGCCCAGCTGGTGCCGCTCGGGGCTCACCCCAGCCTCGCCAGCGCCCCCGAAGACCTCAAACCGCTGAGCGCCCTGGCGCTGGAGGGCCAGCGCATCTACCAACGCGAGGGCTGTCAGCAGTGCCACACACGCATGGTGCGCGATCTACCTGGCGATACGGCGCGCCACGGCGATGCGACGACCGCCCGGGCGCGCTACTACGACCGTCCCTCGCTGTGGGGCGTAGAGCGCTGGGGGACGGATTTGAGCCAGCTGCCTGCGCAACATGACGATGCCTGGCAGCGTCTGCATCTGAATGACCCGCGCAGTCAGGTGCCGGGCTCAGCGATGCCCGCCTACCCGTGGCTGTTCGAGCGGGCGTTGAGCGGTGAAGGCATCGCGGCACGCATGCGAGCCCTGCAAGGCCTGGGCGTGCCCTACGCGGAAGATGAGATTCTCGCCGCCCCCAATGACGTGCGTGGCACTGCCGAAATCACGGCGCTGCTCGCCTACCTGCAGCAGGCCGCCCCCGCGAGCGACATCGCCAGCCGTGGCCCATGACAGGACACCGCTCAGGAGACACGACATGAATCTGCTGGAGACAACTGGACTCCCCCTGTTCTGGAATCTCTGGGTGCTGGCCCTCACGCTGGGCAGCCTGGTGCTGTTCGCCATGCTGGCCCTGGGCAGCCTTTCGCGCGCTGCAAGCGCTGACAGCGACGAGCGCGAAGGCGATGGCCCCATGCAGGAACATCGCATCAACGGCGTACGTCAGCCTGACACACCAGCACCACGTGCCTGGGGCATACTGGCACTGGCGACGCTGGCCGCCGCACTGATTCTGCTGCTCGGCGCAGCTGGCTGAGGCAGGTCGTCGCGGTATGGTCACGCAGGGCCAACCAGGCCTAAAGTTCACACACCTTGCAACGCCCATGGGTTGGGCAGGATAATGAATTAATAAAATCTAATATTATGGCGCCACGAAATTGCGCTGCGCCAGCCGATGAGCGCTCAGACTCTGGCCGCTCGAATCACATCGGCTGAGCAGGGTAGCGGCGGGCGACAAGGCCCCGCCCCACCGTTCGTTGCGCCCGAAAGCCCCCTCCGCTGCCCTGCCCCAGGGGTAGCGGTGACATTCCTCAGGAGAGTCACCATGACGGCCAATGCACAGGCATCACACCGCTTGCGCGCCCATGAAGCCCGCTGCCAAACCTGTTCGCTGAGTTCACTGTGCCTGCCACTGGCACTGAACATGGAAGATATCGACCAGTTTGACGCCATCATCCGCCGTCGCGCGCCACTCAGAAAAGGGGAAGTGCTCTTCAGCCAGGGCGATGCCTTCGATTGCGTCTTCACGGTGCGCTCCGGAAGTCTCAAGCAGATCACCAATGAAAACAGCGGCATGGAGCAGCTGACCGGCTTCTACCTGCCCAGCGAGCTGGCCGGGCTCGATGCTATCGACAGCAATTGCTATCCCGGCACCGCGGTGGCGCTGGAGACCACCACCGTCTGCGAGATCCCCTTCGACCGCCTCAATGCGCTCTCGGAGCAGATGCCGGAGCTGAGAACCCAGCTGTTCAAGAGCCTGAGCAAGGAGTTGCACGAAGATCGCCGCATGATGATGCTGCTGTCGCGCAAGACAGCCGATGAGCGGCTGGCGAGTTTCCTGGTCAACCTGTCACAGCGCTTCCGTCGCCGTGGCTATTCGCCGTACAGCTTCCGCCTCTCGATGGCACGCGCCGATATCGGCAACTATCTGGGGCTGGCCGTCGAAACCATCAGTCGTATCCTGACCCGCTTCCAGACCCAGGGGCTGGTCGACATTCGTGCCCGCGAGGTGCATATCCTGCATCTGGATGGCCTGATCGAACTGGCCGAAGGCGAGTGTCAGGGCGGTCGCTGATGACGCCTGCTGACAGCACATCACGCTGAGCGACACTGCGCTGATCCGCCACCAGGGCACCATGTCGGCACCACACAAGACAGAAGCCCGCCACGCAATTTGCGTGGCGGGCTTCTTCTTTCTGTCAGGTCAGTCGTCCTGACAGTCCTGGCAGCCCAGACAGTCATGACAATAGGCCTTGTCTCGGCCTTCGCTGGCGATCAGCGGTTCTCGAGGCGGTTATAGTCCAGCAGGCCCGCTTCGACAGGGCGATCAGCATAGTTGGTGCGCAGCACGCTGTCGGAGAACTCCCAGAAGCGCGGGTCAGTCCGGCGCACCCCGATATCCGCCTGCAGGGCGCGATAGTCCTCTTCGGTCTCGAGTGCCGCCACCCGCTCTGCCAGCCTCGTCAGGGTGTCAGGCGTCAGACGCCAGAAGGCATTCGGGTAATCGCCCGCCACGCCCCGCAAGACATCGAGAGTGTCTTCCTCAGGACGGCGATTTTTCTCCTCATCGAACAGGCTGGTGATGTTGGCGTGGGCGGAATTGCGCAGCACGCTGTAAAGGCGCGGCGAGTCATCAGTGCCCTCCTCCAGCGCGACGATCGTCACCTCCGGCATCAGGCTGGCCGAGACTCCCTGCACCGCAGCGAGGGCCTGCAGCTCATGTCGCACGTGCTCGTCCTCGACATTGCTCAGGCTGCGCTCATGGCCGAGTTCCGGCGCGAGGCGCTCCTGCATGCGCCGCATCAGCCCAAGGCGCGCCTGGTCCGGCGATGACAGCTCCTGCGGTGTCCAGACGATGCCACTGGGCGCATCGAACTGCGGCGGCTTCTTGAACAGCAGCTCGCCAAGGCCGGGGCTGACGTCGCGATACCAGCTGTCATGCACCGCCTGGCGCTCGCCTGCCGGCAACAGCACCAGCAGGTTGTTCTCGCCTTCCATGCGCAGGAAGTCCATGTACAGACGGGTGACCAGCTGATGGCCGAGATTGCCATAGACATCGAAGCCGGCGACCAGCAGATAGTGGATGCGCTCCAGCATCGGGTAATCGATGATCCAGCCCGTCTTGGGCACGCCACCGACCAGCCCCTTCATCACCGCCGCATTGTCGAAGTGACGATAGATGGTCAGGGCCGCGTTGGGGTTGCGCCCCTGGCCGGGGCCGTCGGTCCAGCCGCTGCCGTCCCACAGCACCCGCTCATCCAGGCGCAGATCGCCATCGAGATAGGCCTGGGACATCAGGCGCTGCTTGGCCTTGAGATAGGCGGTCTGTTTGCTCTCGAACTTGACCCATGAGCTGATCGGCAACGCATTGCTGCTCTGCTCGGCGGGCAGGCTGAGATTCTTCCCTTCCTCGGCCAGGGTGCGTTCCACTTCCGGGTGACTGAACATCTTCGGGTCAGTGAAGCCGACCCAGAAGTGATCATTGATCACATCCACCGCAACCTGCCCGCGACAGACCGGCCCCTTGATGAAGCCCATGATGGTGTTCTGCGACTCATCCAGCATGAAGCGATAGCGTGACTCGGCCGGGATGGCCTCGAAGGTCAGGAAAGGATTCGAGGCCGTCTTGAGGTCGTAATCCGGCAGGTCATCCACCGGGTAATCCGGTGTCAGGAACAGCGCCTGCCAGCGCTTGAAGCGAGCATCATCGAGCGCATAGGGCAGATGATTCTTGGCCAGGATCGTCGCGCGCTCCTGCCACAGACGGTAATAGACCCGCGGGCGCCCGGCGTCATCGTGGGGCATGCTCGCGCGTTCATCGGCGGTGTAGGAGGCGTAGGGTGGATCGTAGGGGCGGCGCGTGGAGATGCGCTTGATCGGCTCGCCCGGCGGGGTGCTGGAACGCACCAGCTTGAAGAAGACCGGCCGTCCGTCCGCGCCATTGATGCCCGGGAAATACACATGACTCAGGAAGAGGTGCTCGTAGATATAGCGATTCATCAGGCGCTGCTTGAGGCTGTCGCCATTGAAGAAGCGCTCGGCCTGCTCGATGTGCGGCATCAGCGCCTGGGGCAGCGGTGCCGGGCCCGTCATCGCGCCACCCTTGGCCAGCCAGTTCACCAGCGTGCGGTGCTCTTCATCGCTGACCTGTGGCAGGGCGTAGGGCATGCCCCAGTCAGGATGGTCTTCGGCGAACTTGTCGTAGCCCTCGACGGGGGCACATACCTGACTGCGATTGAGCGACAGGTCGAAGCGGTCTTCCGGCAGCAGGCCATCTTCCGTCACCGGCAGCGGCGCCTTGCGCTTCTGGCTGAGCGCACGGAACAGCACACTGCCCTCCAGATTGGCGGCCGGGGAGTCGAAGCGCTCATTGAGCACCGGCGAGAAGTCCATGCTGCGCCACTGCTCGGTGGTGTCCGCGTCTTCGAACATGCGCGTCAGATTGGCCGCCAGCAGGCGCGTGCCATCGTAGACCGGCGCCGGATTCATGCCGCGATCGATCCCCGCGGCCGATGACATCTTGAGCTGACAGGGAGCGTCGTAGCAGCCATGACAGACCACGCAGCGCGTCTCGATCACCGGCTTGACCTCATCCTCCCACTGACGCCCGGCAAGACTGTCGTGTGACACCACCCGCTCACGCGGTGACGCGGGGCCGAAACGCTCATCGAGCTGATGAATCGCGACGGCACTGCAGCCCCCCAACAGTAGAACGAGCACGATGCTCCAGCGCCAGCGCGGTATGCGCCACAGGCGTCGAAGTAGGTCCGGCATGGGGAACTCCAGCAAGAGGAAGGGGTATCGGCAATCGGGCAGATGATGGCGAAAGCGTACCATAAGCAGGCTCACTAATTCGGCAAGACTGCCTTTCCAAGCATAGTGAACAATGATGTCAGATTTTTTTGGCGTTTCCGCATCCAACTTTATTTTGACGGCGTATGACTTCATGACCCGCCTGAACGAGCTGTCTGACGCAAGCGGGTGCATCGATGTTCCTGATCCATAATTCAAAAAATACGGGCCCTGCCCGATAGGAAGCCATCATGACCATGAAGAAGACCGTTACTGCCGCTACCTTCGCCGCCGCTGCCGCCGCGCTGTTCTCCACTGCCGCCCTGACCTCGATGCCGGTGCACGCCGGTGACAATGCCGTGAAGTGCTCCGGCATCAACTCCTGCAAGGGCACCTCCGAATGCGCGACCGCCAACAGCGCCTGCAAGGGCCACAATGCCTGCAAGGGCCAGGGCTGGTCGTACACTGCCAGCGCTGAATCCTGTGTCGGCGAAGGTGGTACTGTCGTCGAGGGTTGATCCTCAGGCATCAGATGCGCCTGCTGAGGCAGGCGCATCTGGCGAATTCCCGACGGGAGGACGGCACACCGTCCTCCCGTTCCTGATTCTGGGTCTGGCTCTGTTTCTTCCTGGGCCCCCTGGCGGGTGTCTTTCAGCCCTCCTGACTCGCCATCTGCCTCGCCCTTTTCCGCACCCTCTGCCTTAGCTCAGAAGAGGACTCACGCATGACGACAGCTGTCACCTCTCGCCTGCCCACGCCCGCCAGCGCCGGCATTGGTCAGGGGCTGGGCCTGCGCCCCGAGTACTATCACGAGATTCTGACGACGCTGCCGGACATCGACTGGTTCGAGGCCATCAGCGAGAACTACATGGGCCACGGCGCCAGCGAATCCGGTGGCCTGAGTGCCGGCGGCAAGCCACTGCATCACCTCGAGCGTGTCCGAGAGCACTACCCCATCGCCCTGCATGGCGTCTCGCTGTCCATCGGTGGCAGCCATCCCATCGACAGCCGTTACCTGCGCGAGCTGCGCGCCTTGTGCGAGCGCATCGAGCCGCTGTGGGTCTCCGACCACCTGTGCTGGACGCGTACCGGCGCGCATCAGTTCCATGACCTGCTGCCGCTGCCCTATACCGATGCCACCATTGACCATCTGGCCGAACGCATCGATCAGGTCCAGAACGCGCTCGGCCGTCAGTTATTGCTGGAAAATGTCTCCAGCTATCTGACCTGGCGCCCTGACGAGATGAGCGAATGGGAGTTTCTGGCCGAGGTCAGCCGCCGCGCCGACTGCCTGATCCTGCTCGACCTGAACAACGTCATCGTCTCGAGCCACAACCATGGCTTCGACCCGCTGACCTATCTGGACGCCATGCCGGCAGAGCGCGTCTGGCAGCACCACCTGGCCGGTCATATCCGGCAGGAAGTCTCCGGCGGCGAGCTATGCATCGACACCCACGACCAGCCCGTCCCGGACACCGTGTGGTCGCTGTATGACGCCGCGCGGGAGCGCTTCGGCGATGTCGCCACCATGATCGAGCGTGACGACAACTTCCCGCCCTGGTCGGAGTTGATGCAGGAGTACGCCGAGCTGCGCCGCCGCAGTAGTCGTCCGCTGACGGATGCCACGCGCGCGAATCAGACGGCAGACCACGGAGGGCTGCGCGCATGACGCAAGCGAGCCCCGCAGGCGGTGCTGATCGCAGCGCCCTGATGCAACTGCAGGAGACCACGGGCGCCTACCTCGCGACACCGAGCCCTGACACCCGCAGCGCGGCGGCCGAGGCCGTCATCAGTGATCAGCTTGCCAGCGCCGAGGAGCGCCTCGACATCTACGCGATGGCCTATCGGCTGCGGCTGTTCGAGGTCTTCGGCGGGGATTTCGAGGCCGTGCACACCCTGATCGGCGATGACGCCTTCGGGCTGCTGTGTCGTGACTACCTCGCGGCCCACCCGCCGAGTCATTATTCGATTCGCTGGGCCGGCCAGCATTTCCCGGCCTTCGTCGCGGCGCGCGAACCCGAGCGCTCCCTGGTCACCGAGATGGCCGCCTTCGAGTGGGCATTGGGGCTGGCGCTGGATGCGGTGGACAGCGCCCCGCTGAGTGTCGAGTCCCTGCAGACGCTGGCCCTTGATGAGTGGCCCGAGCTGGCCCTGGCAGCGCATCCGTCCCTCAAGCGCTTCTCGTTCCACTTCGATACGCCGGCCATCTGGAAGGCCATCGACAACGATGAGCCGCCACGCGCACCGGTCGAGTCCGACACGCCCACGCCCTGGATCGTCTGGCGCCAGCCCACCGCTGGCGCGCCCGAGGTGCACTATCGCTCTCTCGAGCCGCTGGAGGGCCAGGCTCTCGGCGCCATCCTCGCGGCCGGAGACGAGGGCCTGAGCTTCGGCCGACTCGGTGAGCTGCTGACGCCGCAGGTGGGGGCAGAGCAAGCCCCGGGCGTGGCGATCAACCTGCTGGTGCAGTGGCTAGCCGCCGGTCTGCTGATCAGGCCCTGACATAGCCATCCGCGCGCCCGACGCCACAGCGGACATGACAGCCAGCGGCGAAAGCCGGACAATACACGCCGACCCTCATTGCGATGGTCGGCTTTCGTCTTCCTGCTGCCGTGATGCCCATGCCCTCTTCTCCTGATGCTCCGCACTCCGACGCGCCAACGGCGCCTCAGACACCTGCGCCGATGGCGGACGCCACGCCCACGCCTCTCGAGGCCAAGTCTGCTGAGGTGACTGAGCCGGCCGAGCCGGTTGAGCTGACTGAACCCGCCGAGCCACTCGACATCCTGTTCCAGGATGAAGTGCTGGTGGTGGTTCACAAGCCATCGGGCCTGCTGGTGCACCGCAGCCCCATCGACAAGCACGAGACCGAGTTTCTGCTTCAGCGTCTGCGCGACCAGATCGGCCAGCATGTCTTCCCCGTGCATCGCCTCGATCGCCCCACATCAGGGCTGATGGTGTTCGGCCTCTCGCCCCAGGCGGCGCGCAAGCTGAGCACCGCCTTCGAGGAGCAGCAGGTCAGCAAGCGCTATCTGGCGATAGTGCGCGGTGTCGCGCCCGAGCAGCAACGCCTCGATTACGGCCTGCGCAAGGAAGATGGCAAACTGCCCAAGGCCGAGATGCCGGAGCAGGAAGCCATCACCGACACGCGCCGTCTGGCACAGGTCGAGCTGCCCATCGCCATCGATCGCTATCCGCAGTCGCGCTTCTCGCTGGTCGAGGCCCGTCCGCTGACCGGCCGCCGCCACCAGATTCGCCGTCACCTGTCACGCCGTGGCTACCCGATCATCGGCGACGCCAAGCACGGCAAGGGCAACTACAACCGCTACTTCGCCACGACACTGGAATGCCCCCGCCTGCTGCTGGCGGCTGTCGGGCTTGAGCTTCCTCACCCCGAGGGTGGCTGGCTGAGCCTGTCGTGTCCGCCAGAAGGCGCCTACGCGGCACTGATGGAGCGCTTCGGCTGGCTGGGCCATCTGCCCGAACGCTACGCTGAACATCTGGCAGAGCGCCCGACCAGACACTGGCTCGATGCGACCGCCGGCGACCCGGCTGACTGAGCGCATCCCTGCCGACTGCCACCCGTTCCCCCGAGATTCGCGAGCTGCGCATGACCACCTCTTCCGACACCCCGGACTCGACCGACATGAGCCCAGAACAGCAGAGCTCTGAAAGCAAAAGCTCTGAAAGCAAAAGCCCTGGAGAACAGAGCCCTGACCGCAAGCCCTCAGGCGAGCCGTCGACTCACGCCAGCACGCCCTCTGCCAGCGAACGAATGCTGGAGAGCTTCTTTGCGGCCGGCGCTGCCAGCCAGGCCCCCGCAGAAGACGACTACGACTTCCGCTTCGGCGGCATCCGTCGCCTCTACGGTGCCAACGCCTTCGCCCACTTCCGCCACGCGCATGTCGCGGTGATCGGGGTCGGCGGCGTCGGCAGCTGGAGCGCCGAGGCATTGGCACGCTCCGGCATCGGCGAGATGACGCTGATCGATCTCGATGATGTCTGCGTCTCCAACGTCAATCGTCAGCTGCATGCGCTGGATGGCCAGATCGGCCGTCCCAAGGTCGAGGTGCTGGCCGAGCGCTGCCAGCTGATCGCGCCACAGATGAAGATCCACGCCATCTCGGCCTTCGTCACGCCGGACAACCTCGCCGAGCTGATCCACGACGACCTCGATCACGTCATCGACGCCATCGACAGCGTGCCCGCCAAGACGGCGCTGATCGCCTGGTGCAAGCGGCGCAAGCTGGGCCTGACCGTGACGGGCGGCGCCGGTGGCCAGCTCGACCCGACGCGCATCCAGATCGGTGATCTCGCCCGCACCGAGCAGGACCCGCTGCTGGCGCGCGTTCGCTCACTGCTGCGTCGCGACTACAATTTCAGTCGCAACCTGAAGCGCCGGTTCGATGTCGAGTGCGTCTATTCCGACGAGCAGCTGACCTACCCCGGTGCCGACGGCGAGGTGTGTGCCACCAAGCCCGGCGACAGCGCCACGCGCCTGGATTGCGCCGGCGGCTTCGGCGCGGCCACCTTCGTCACCGGCAGCTTCGGCTTCACCGCCGCTGCCCGCGCGCTGGCGCGCATCGCACGCCGCGGTGCCAAGGCCACGCCTGTCGCTGATGACACCTCTGTGGCTGATGCGCCGAACGCTGCCGACTGATACGCCTGCTTCTCGCTGCTGGCTTCACCGCTTCTCGCTTCTCGCTTCTCGCTTCTTGCTTCACCCTCAAGGAAATCGCCATGACTGACCTGCCTGCCATGCCGCCGCTGCCGGAAAATCGTCCCGTGCCGGGCCTCTACCGCCACTACAAGGGCGCGCAGTACGAAGTGATCGGCACCAGTCGCCACAGCGAGACCGAAGAGCTGCTGGTGGTCTATCGTGCTCTTTATGGTGAATGCGGGCTGTGGGTGCGTCCGCTGAGCATGTTCATGGAGAACGTCGAGATCCAGGGCGAGCCGGTGCCACGCTTCGCGCTGGTCTCGGCGTGGTCCTGCTGATCCGCGGCCTTGCCGCACCCACATCCTGACCGACCAGACAGGTACATGCCGCCTGTCGGTCGCGGTGCTATACTGCGCCGCTTGTTTTTCCAGACATACGCATTGAGCCGCTTGCGGGCATGATCTGCCCGCGCGGCTCGGCCACGCCCACACAGCGCACTGCCCGGCACGTCTGGCAGGCACTGTGAGCTGGTTCATACCACGTCAAGAGCGGAGGAAGCATGAGCGCACTGGTTGGTGTCATCATGGGATCAAAATCGGATTGGGCGACCATGTGCCATACGGTCGAAACCCTGGAAGCGCTGGGGATCGAACACGAGGTCAAGGTCGTCTCTGCCCATCGCACGCCCGACCTGCTGTTCGACTATGCCGATACCGCTGCCGAGCGTGGCCTCGAGGTCATCATCGCCGGTGCCGGTGGCGCGGCGCACCTGCCGGGCATGTGTGCCGCCAAGACCTGGCTGCCGGTGCTGGGTGTGCCGGTGCAGTCCAGCATGCTGTCGGGTGTCGATTCCCTGCTCTCCATCGTGCAGATGCCCGCCGGCATCCCCACCGGCACGCTGGCCATCGGCCGCGCCGGTGCCGTGAATGCCGCGCTGCTGGCCGCCAGCCAGCTGGCCAACAAGTACCCGGCTATCCGCACCGCGCTGATCAACTTCCGTGCCGAGCAGACCGACCGTGTGCTCGACAATCCGGACCCGCGCCCCGACGCACCCAGCCTGTCCCACGGAGGCGAGTAAGCCATGAGCCAGCCGTTCCGCTTCGGTATCGTCGGCGGCGGTCAGCTGGGCCGCATGTTGGCTCAGGCCGGCGCCGCCCTGAATGCCCGCTTCACCTTCCTTGATCCTTCGGATTCGCCCTGCGGTCGCGTCCACGGCCATCATCTCTGCGCCGATTGGCAGGATGATGCGGCCCTGACGCAGCTGGTGGCGGCGTCTGATGCCATCACCTTCGAGTTCGAGAACGTGCCGGCGGACGCCGTCGCGCGTCTGGCAGCCGAGCGCCCGACCTTCCCGCCGGCTGGCGCCCTGGATACCGCGCGTGACCGCTGGAGCGAGAAGTCGCTGTTCATGCGTCTTGGCATCGAGGTGCCGCCGCTGGCGCTGGTCGACAGCCAGGCGGACCTTGAAGCGGGCGTCGCGACCATCGGTCTGCCCGCCGTGCTCAAGACACGCACGCTGGGCTATGACGGCAAGGGCCAGAAGGTGCTGCGCGAGATGGCCGACGTCGCCGACACCTTCGCCGAACTCGGTAGCGTGCCGCTGATCCTGGAAGGCTTCATCGCCTTCGATCACGAAGTCTCGGTGATCGCGGTACGCGGTCGCGATGGCGAGACGCGCGCCTGGCCGCTGTCGCGCAATGAACATCGCAGCGGCATCCTGCACTGCTCCACGCCGCTCGACTCCCACGGCCTGCAGGCCGAAGCCGAGGCGGCTGCCTTCAAGGTGATGCACGAGCTCGACTATGTCGGCGTGATGGCCTTCGAATTCTTCGTCGTCAAGGACGCCGATGGCAGCGAGCGCCTGCTGGCCAACGAGATCGCACCGCGCGTGCATAACTCGGGTCACTGGAGCATCGAAGGCGCTGTCACCAGCCAGTTCGAGAATCACCTGCGTGCCGTCGCCGGCATGCCGCTGGGCGAGACCGCACTGCTCACGCCCTGCGCGATGCTCAACATCATCGGCCGCATGCCGGAACGTGACGCCGTGCTCTCCATCCCCGGCGCGCGTCTGCACGACTACGGCAAGGCGCCGCGTGCGGGGCGCAAGATCGGCCACATCACGGTGCTGGCCGCCGACAAGGCGAGCCTCGACGCCCGCATCGCGGCTGTCGAAGCGCTGCTGGTCAATGAACTGGGCAAGTAAGCCGGTTCTGCGCCACTGAAGACAAAACGCCCCCGCTGCCATCGGCAGCGGGGGCGTTTTGTCTTCGGCACGGCTCAGCGAGCCGCCACGGAATCAGTCGATCTCGTGGTGGATCTGCTTCTGCAGGTAGAGCTCGATGCCGACTTTCTCGATCAGGCCCAGCTCGGTCTCCAGGTGATCGATGTGCTCTTCCTCGTCGTCGAGGATCTTGCGGAACAGATCACGCGAGGTGTAATCGCGAACCTGCTCGGCGTAGGCGATCGCTTCCTTCAGATCGCCATGTGCCTGGTGCTCCAGCGCCAGATCACACTCGAGCATTTCCTTGGTGTTCTCGCCGATGCGCAGCTTGCCGAGGTCCTGCAGGTTGGGCAGACCTTCCAGGAACAGGATGCGCTCGATCAGGGTGTCGGCGTGACGCATCTCTTCGATGGACTCGTCGTATTCCCACTTGGCCAGGCGCTTGAGGCCCCAGTCCTTGTACATGCGCGCATGCAGGAAGTACTGATTTATGGCGACCAGTTCGTTGGCCAGTATGGTGTTGAGATGCTCGATGATCTTGGGATCGCCTTTCATGTCGCCATTCCTCTCTTGTCAGGGTTGCTGCTTGCGTCAGGTTCTGTGCTGCGCCTGATGACGGCATGCATCAGCCGCAGCGCGGGCACGTCAGGCGTGCCCTATCGATCATGTGCGGCAAGTATGGCGCAAAAACATGAATTTTTCGAGACATACCAACAAGTTATCGACTTTTAGGCGCAAATGGGAAGGATTGGTATCCGCGTTGTCATGTGGCGACCGACACCGGATTGCCTGGCGCCCATACGAAAACGCCCGCCGCCCGGTCTTGAGACCAGGTGGCGGGCGTCAGGCAGGCGAGCACTTGCCGGGAGTCGACGAGAACGGATCACGCAGCAATGGACAGTGCGGCGACTGGAGTGTCAGTCGCCGGCAGGCGAGCCTCGGCTCGAGCCTGCATCACACCGCGTAGGCGAGACCCTCTGCCGGCATCATTTCACGCGCGACCGCTTCGCGAGTGATGGTCTTGGCCATGCAGGCACATTTGCCGCACTGGGTCGCGCAGCCGGTCTGCTCACGGACTTCGCGGAAGCTGCGCGCTCCCTGTTCCACGACTTCGCGGATCTTGTGGTCTGACACACCTTTGCACAGACAGACGTACATGGCTCACCTCGCTCACTCCAAGTGAGACAAATGTAAATGATTCGCAGAAACATGCGCAACACCTGACTGCAAAAAATTCTCATTCACACGTTATATCAAATACTTAGCGAGGCGATTTCTGGCCGGTTTGCGGTTGCGGAACACACGATGTCATAAGCAGGCCACATCAGCCTCACAAAGCGATTGCCGTGGGGAAAGCCAGCGCCGTATAAAGAATGATGGCTCGTGGCTGACAGAAAGGTAGGGTTGCGATTTCACACGAGACCGCTAGTATGTATAACGATTTTTTATGCAATTCGAAAAACAATCGCACCAAAACATAATGAGTCATCGCTAGCCGATCACTCAGGCGGGTCACTCGAACGCAGCCCAGCTGAACGCAGCCCAGCTCCTCGCTCACGGGAAGCGCCGCGTCACGATGAAGGCAAATGACTGCCACGCCCCGCCAGGCAATCAGGAAAGAACATGAACAGGACACTGCAAGAGATTCCGTCGCTCCGCCTCCTCATGGCCATGACCCGCATCGGCATGCCGATGATGGGCGCCATGCTGAAGCCGTGACCGGCCTGAATCCGTCTGCTGTTGCCCTATCTGCCGATTTCCGAACGCCAATCCGCAAGGAGCCCGATATCATGTCAGTACAACTCGCCACCGCCGATCATCACGCCACGTCCCACCTGCCACTTGATCTGGACGCCGTCCGCGACGCCGGCAGCTGCTTCGGTGACCACCACCGTCTGCCGCTGACCCCGCTGCTGCGCAATCTCTATCGTGAAGCCCGCCGTGAAGGCTTGGTGGATGAGCATTGCAACGCGCGTGAACTGATGAGCCATATCGCTCTGCCCCATGACCACGTGGTCACCCAGGAAATTTCCGACCGCGTCTGGCGCTACAACGTCGGTTACTCCAACACCGGCGAGAGCGCGGAACAGGGCGACCTGAGCGCGGCGCTGGACTCCCTGAACGAGCGCACCCTGGATGAGCCGCTGCCGGGCGCCCTGCAGCGCCTGACCGAATCCTGGCTGTACCTGCCGGGCGAGCTGGAAAGCCCGCGTCAGGCCAGCGCCGACGTGCTGTGGCTCGACAAGCAGGGCCGTGCTCGCTACCGCCTGGATCAGGCGCGCCACTGGTTCGCCACCCTGCGTGACGAAGCCATCGACATCGATGGCTGGCTGGCATGGCGCCTGACACATCTGCCGCTGACCAGCGCGCCGGTGCTCGATACCGTCAGCGCCTTCACGCGTCTGGCGCGCCTCGATCACGATGGCCAGCGTCCGATCGGCCAGCTGTCCTTCGTGCGTTATCGCGAGGGTGTGCGCCTGGAAGGCATGGGCACCGCGGTGATCGACCTGCCGCGCGAGTTGCCCGAGACGGCGGCACAGGAAGACAGCCTGGTGGTGTCACGCGCCAGCGTGGAGCGCATCATCACGCGCCTGGATGGCCTGCTGGGCGTCTGATCACCCCCTGCACTCGCGGAAAACACAACGCCCCGCCAGTCGATGACTGCCGGGGCGTTTTTTTATCTGATTGAGATCACGTCTGGCTGAGATCACTTCTGGATGAGCTCGCTGCTTTCCTGCACGGCGCATGCGCCAGAGGATCCCTGACGGTGCCTCACTCGCGCCGCGGCTTGGGCAGCACCACCACGCGGGTGCCGGAGGCGATGTCCTGCCAGCTGCGCTGCTCAGGGTCCCACAGCTGCCAGACGTACCCCAGCCCGCAGGCGCCCAATGACAGCCCGGCAACCACGAAGCGTATCAGGCACTGCTGCAGCGTCGGGACATGACCCTGTGGCGTCTCGATGCGCAGTCGCCAGGCCTGCATGCCCAGCGTCATGCCACTGCGGCTCCAGCAGCCGCCGAAGAAGGCGAACATCGCCACCAGCAACAGACTGCGGAACAGCGGCGACTGATTGGCCTCACCACCATTGACGGCAACCCCGATGAAGCCCAGCACGATCAACAACGCCATCACGAGGAAGGCGTCATAGACCACGCCACCCAGACGCCGCATCAGGCCCGCAGGGCGCGCTCCCTGCGGGTCGAGACGGCGGCGAGAGTGCGGGGCGCCCCTAGCCACTGCGCCGGATCAGCAGCAGGCCGATCACGTAACAGGCCAGCATCGGTGCCAGCACCGCCCAGATGGGCGCGAAGCCGAACACCACCGAGGCCGGGGCGAGCAGGTCCTGCAGATACTTGAACAGCAGGCCGACCACGATGCCGTAGAAGACCCGGGTCCCCGCCGCCACCGTGCGCAAGGGCCCGAAGACGAAGGAGGCGGCCACCAGTACCAGCGCCGCCAGTGTCAGCGGCTGCAGAATCTTCTGCCAGAAGTAGAGCAGTGGCTGGTTGGCCGACAGCCCCTGGTCCTGCAGATAGCGGGAATAGCGCCACAGGTCGGAGGCTGACTGCTGCTTGGGGTCGCTGATGACCAGCTTGAGCAGGTCCGGCGTCAGCTGGGTATCCCACTCGCGGGTCTCCTGCTGAGCTACCGTGGTGGCGCTCGGCTCGCCATCCTGGGACTCGAAGGTGGTGGTCTGCACTGCCTCCAGCGTCCAGCCATCATCCTGCCAGACGGCGCGCTTGGCGTAGAGCGCCTGGGTCAGGTGGCGCTCGTCATCGAAGCGATAGCGGGTGACGTTGAGCACCACATCATCGCTGCGAATCGAGCCGAATCGGTAGTAGTCGTTGCCCTCGCGCTGCCAGCCGCCACCCTCGGCATAGACGGCGCCTGCGCCCTGCTGCTTCTCGGCGCGCCAGGCGTCGGCCTGCAGTTCGGTGACGGGGGCGACGTATTCACCGACCGCCATGGTGATGGCGATGACCAGCCCCAGCGGCTTCATCACGCCCCACAGAATGCGTGTCAGTGAACGACCGGCGGCGCGCATGATGGTCAGCTCATTGCTCGAGGCCATGCTGCCCAGCCCGATCAGGGCGCCCAGCAGTACGCCAACCGGCACGAATTCGTAGAAGCGCGACGGCAGACGCATCAGCAGATAGAGGAGCACTTCAAAGGCGCCGTAGTCGCCTTTCACATCCCCCAGATCATTGATGTAGGTAATCATCAGGTCGAGCCCGAGAATCAGTACCTGCACCACCAGCATGGCCACCAGCACATTGCGGGCGATGTAACGGTCGAGACGATCAAGCAGCATCAGCGGCCACCTCCGCGGTTGTCGCGCCAGCTCAGCCAGATGCCGAGCGCCAGATAGACGCCGTGAATGGGCCACAGGCCAATGGCGGCCGGGTACTTCTCGGATGCGACGGCATTCTGCGCCGCGATCAACAGACTGAGGTAGGTGATATGCACGAAGATGGCCGGCAGCAGACGCGCGAAACGCCCCTGACGCGGATTGACGCGTGCCAGCGGCAGGCCGATCAGCATCAGGATCGGCACCATCAACGGCAGCGAGATGCGCCACTGCAGCTGGGCCTTGGCCTCCGGAAGATCGGAAGCCCAGAGCTGCGCCGTGGTCGCAAGCTCGATGTCCTCCTTGAGAGCCGCGGCGTCCTGGCCCTCGGTGATGCGCACGCCGTAGCGATCAAAGCCCAGTCGCTGGGCGATCGCCTTGCCGGGCTCCACGCCGTAGCGCGTGCCGTCGCTCAACACCAGATAACGACTGCCGGTCTCGGGGCTAACTTCCTGGAAGGCACGCTCGGCGCGCACCACCGACTGGCTCGGTTCGCTGTCGGGCGTGCTGGCGGCATTGCTGTCACCTGCCTCGGCGATGAAGACGTTTTCCAGCTCGCTGTTGTCATCGCTCATGCTCTCGGCATAGACGGTGCGATTGCCGATCTCCTGGAAGCGTCCCGCGCCGAGAATCGAGAAGTCGGTCTTCTGCTTCTGCTGCTCGAGCAACAGCTCATTCTTGAGCGCGCCGGCAGGCGTCAGATAGAGGCTGCAGGCCGCGACCAGCGCCGTGATCAACAGCGCCGGCAGCAGGGTGACACGCAGCAGGCGCTCCGGGCCGACGCCACAGGCGACCAGCACGGTGATCTCGCTGTTCATGTACAGCTGACCGAAGGCCAGCAACACGGCGAGGAAGAAGGACAGCGGCAGCAGCAGTTCGAAGAAACCCGGCAGGTGATAGAGCATCAGACTGCCGAGAATCGACGCCGGGAAATCCCCCTCCGCCGCATCACTGAAATAGCGGATGAATCGGCTGCCCATGATGACAAGCATCAGCACCCCGGCCACGGCGGCCATGGTGGTGAGTATCTCGCGTGTCAGGTAGCGGAAGATGATCAAGTGGAACTCCTGTTTCCCGCTCGCAAGCGAGCGTGTTGACCAGATCGATGATAGCCGGTGGAGGAATGGTCGTGATCACATGAAGGCATCATCCCCCTCATGCATGGTGCGCAGCCTTTGCGTACACTGGCGGCACGGGTCTGAAGACTGGACGGGAGCGGCTCCCCCTCATGCAGCAGCATTATCCAGAAAGGATGCTGCCTTGTCGCGGCTGCAGGCATTGCACGTGGACAGCCTGACATGATGGACTGCCCTCACTCGTGCATGCCAGCTCAGCTTGTCATGAGCGGTCTGCGCCCCCATCCAGACCATGACCCCGATGTCGCCGCGAGCCGGGCACGCCTGGCCTGACGACATCCTTCATCCTTGTACTGTTCATCTTCGTACCCTCACTCGCGCGCGTGGAGTTGCCATGGAATTTCCTGTAGTCACTGCCAATCCGGCCCAGCTTGAAACCGCCTGCATCGTGGTACCTGTCATCGAGGGCGACCTCACCGGTGCTGCGGCACGACTCGACGATGCCAGCGAGAAGCTGATCTCCCAGCTGATCGAGCGCGGCGACTTCAAGCCCGAGCTCGGCAATACCCTGCTGGTGCCCTTCGCTCCGGGCCTCGGCGCTCAGCGCCTGCTGCTGGCCGGTTTCGGCAGTGAGGAAAAGCTCGACGAAAGCCGTTACAAGCGTGGCCTCGATGCCGCTATGACTGCCCTGCTCAAGCTGCCCATCGAAGACGCGGCCTTCGCTGGTCTCGAGCTGAATCTCGAGCTGCGTGAGGCTGACTGGATGGCGCGCATGATCGCCGAGAGCGCACTGCGCACTGCCTATCGCTTCACCGAGATGAAGAGCAAGCCGGGTGAGCCCGTCTCTCTGACCCGCCTGAGCGTGGTTAGTGCCGACAAGCAGCGTCAGGCCGAACTGGAAGCCGGCCTGCGCGTCGGTGCCGCCATCGGCATGGGCGTCAATGAAGCGCGCACGCTGGGCAATCTGCCGGGCAACATCTGCACGCCGCGCTACCTGGGCGAGCGTGCCGAGCAACTGGGTGCTGCCTCCGATGGCGCCCTGAAAGTGACCGTGCTCGGCGAGGAAGAGCTCGAGGAGCTCGGCGCCCTGTCCCTGCTGTCGGTCGGCCGCGGCAGTGAAGAGCCGAGCCGCCTGATCGTGATGGAATACCGCGGTGCGGAAGACGAGAACGAAGCCCCGCACGTGCTGGTCGGCAAGGGCATCACCTTCGATACCGGCGGCATCTCGCTCAAGCCGGGCGCCGGCATGGACGAGATGAAGTACGACATGGGCGGCGCGGCCAGCGTGTTCGGCACCATGCGCACCGTGCTGGAACTCAAGCCCAAGCTCAACGTGGTGGCCATCGTGGCCAGCGCCGAGAACATGCCGGACGGCCGCGCCACCAAGCCGGGCGACATCATCAAGACCCTGAAGGGCCTGACCGTCGAAGTCCTCAATACCGACGCCGAAGGCCGTCTGGTGCTGTGTGATGCGCTGACCTACGCCGAGCGCTTCGAGCCGGCCAGCGTCGTCGACATCGCCACTCTGACCGGCGCCTGCGTCATCGCGCTGGGCAATCACGCCACCGGCCTGATCTCCAACGATGATGACCTGGCGCTCGACCTGCTCGACGCCGGCGAAGAAGCCTGGGACCGCGCCTGGCACATGCCGCTGTGGGACGAGTATCAGACGCAGCTGGATTCCAACTTCGCCGACATCGCCAACATCGGCGGTCGCGAAGCCGGCATGATCACCGCAGGTTGCTTCCTGTCCCGCTTCGCGGACACCTTCCCGTGGGCGCATCTGGACATCGCCGGCACCGCCTGGATGTCCGGCAAGCAGAAAGGCGCCAGCGGCCGCCCGGTGGGCCTGCTGACCCAATACCTGCTGGATCGCGAAGCGGAACTCAGCGCCCCGCAGGAAGAGACCGTCTGAGGCTTCGCATGCTCTCGATAGCGTGCTAGCGTTGAGACACGCGGGTCGCGACGCCACTCGGCACCGCTGACCCGAGAGGTCCTATAAAAATGATTCGACCCCCGGCGTTCCGCGTCGGGGGTCTCGCTGCTACGGAGACACCCACGTGACCAAAGGCTTCGACGTCCGCGCGTCCACGCAACCGGCGGATGCTGCCGTTCGCGACACCATTCTGGCCAATCCCGGCTTCGGCCGTCACTTCAGCGATCACATGGCCCATGTACGCTGGACCGCCGACGGCGGCTGGCACGGCCATGAAGTCCGCCCCTACGGCCCGCTGAGCCTCGACCCCGCCGCCTCGGTACTGCACTACGCCCAGGAAATCTTCGAAGGCATCAAGGCCTACCGTCATGAAGACGGCTCGGTGTGGACCTTCCGCCCCGAGAAGAACGCCGCACGTTTCCGCAATTCCGCCCGCCGTCTGGCACTGCCGGAGCTGTCCGACGAGGACTTCGTCGGCTCGCTCAAGGCCCTGCTCGCACAGGACAGCGCCTGGGTGCCGACTCCGGCCAGCGTCAGTGACGAATGCAGCCTCTATCTGCGTCCGTTCATGATCGCCAGCGAAGCCTTCCTCGGCGTGCGTCCGTCGCGTGAAGTCGATTACTACGTGATCGCCTCACCGGTGGCGGCCTACTTCAAGGGCGGCATCAAGCCGGTCTCCATCTGGCTGTCCTCGCACTACAACCGTGCGGCCGCCGGCGGTACCGGTTTCGCCAAGTGCGGCGGCAACTACGCGGGCTCACTGGCCGCGCAGAGCGAAGCCTCCGCCAATGGCTGTGACCAGGTCGTGTTCCTGGACGCCGCCGAGAACAAGTGGGTCGAGGAACTGGGCGGCATGAACCTGTTCTTCGTCTTCAAGGACGGCCGTCTGGTCACGCCGCGCCTGACCGGCACCATTCTGGAAGGTGTCACCCGTGACTCCATCCTGACCATGGCGACCGATCTGGGCCTGACGCCGGAAGAGCGCCCGATCAGCATCGACGAGTGGCGTGAAGGCATCGCCTCCGGTGAGATCACCGAGGTATTCGCCTGCGGTACCGCCGCCGTCATCACCCCGGTGGGCGAGCTGGTCAGTGAAGAAGGTCGCCTCGACCTGACCGCCAACGCCGGTGATGTCGCCATGCGTCTGCGCAGCCAGCTGCTGGACCTGCAATACGGTCGCGCCGAAGACACGCGTGGCTGGATGACGCGCCTGGTATAAGTGCACTGACATTAGTGCACGGAAACAAGTCCTCGAGCCTGCCCCTGTGGCTTGAAGGATGACCAAAACCCCAAGGCCCGCCTCGAAAGAGGCGGGCCTTGGGGGTTCTGGCGCACGGATATCTGGCTGCGGAAAGACATCACGGGAGGCAGGCTGCATCGAAGCCGCGCGGCGAGTGCGGTATCCTGAGCGCTCGAGAATTCCTTGCCCGAGCGGTGCCCATGACCCAGATCGACTTCTACATCCTGCCCGACACCACGCTGGAAGCCCGGCTGGAATTCGCCTGCCGGCTGGCCGAGACCATCCACGCCAAGGGCTTTCGCCTGCATGTGCATGTCGAGGACGAGGCGATGGCGCGTCAGTTCGATGAGCATCTGTGGCAGTTCCGCCCGGAAAGCTTCGTGCCCCATGCGCTGGATATCGATCTCGACATGGCCGCCCGCGAGGCCGAACACGCCGATGACGTGCCGCGCCCGCCGGTCACCATCGGCTGGCAGGACGCCCCGGCGCCGGGTATCGAGGCGCTGCTCAACCTGCACCCCGAGATTCCCGAGTGGTTCTCACGCTTCGAGCGCGTCGCCGAGATCATCAATCAGCATCAGGATGTGCTGGTCACCAAGCGCGAATGCTGGCGCACCTACAAGTCGCGCGGTTATGCCGTTCGCTCGCATCAGCTCAAGGGCGTCAGCTGAGCGACACGCCATGCGTCAGCGGTCCGTATCGCAGGCACGCTGGAAGCTGACCATCAGATGCGTCATCCAGCGCTCGATATCGGCCATGCTCGGCGGACTTTCACCATTGTCGAAGAAGGCCTCGGGCAGGCCGCCTGCGGCCTCGCTGGCGTGACGCTCCCCGATACGCACGGCCCACAACGGCAGTTCGCGCGGCATGCGCTGGATCTCGGCGAACAGCGCCGCCACGTTCATGTCCGGCACATCGCCGAAGATGACCAGACACGGGCAGACATCTCGCACCAGACGCAACGCCTGGGCCGCACTGCTGGCGATGATGATCTCCAGATTGGCGACGTGACTGCCGATCACCTCGAGGCGCAGACGGTCCTGCGCCCGCGTGCTGATCACCAGCCAGCGACAGGGCACCGGCAGCACCTTCTCCGCCGACCACGCCGCCTGGACGACGCGCTCATGGGCGCTGACATCCGCCAGCGGCAACCAGACCCGGAAGCTGGCGCCTTCGCCCAGCTCGCCCCGCGCCGTGATGTCACCGCCCATGCGGCGGGCGAGCTCCCGCGACAGCGCCAGCCCGAGCCCGGTGCCCTCGATGCCTGAATCTTCACGTCCCAGACGCGAGAACGGCTGGAACAGCTGGACCGCCTGCGCGGAATCAAAGCCGAAGCCGCCATCGGTGATTTCCACCCAGCCCATCTCCACCCCGCTGGCATTGCGCTCCTGACCGATGGCCAGACGGATCCAGCCCCCCTCGCGGTTGTACTTGATGGCGTTGCCCATCAGGTTGCCGAGAATCTGATCCAGGCGGCGCTGGTCGGCATTCAGCCACAGTGACTCGCCTTCCAATGCCAGCGATAGCGTCAGGTTGGCGCTCTCCAGGCGCGGCTGATATTGCCCCGCCAGCCGGATCAGCTTCTGACCCACCGAGAGAGGTTGGCAATCCAGCGGCAGATCACCGGCTTCCAGACTCGACATCTGCAGCACGTCCTCGATCAGCGCCGACAGCTGTGCCGCCGCATGACTGGCCTCATCCACGTAGCGGCGCTGCTCGCGGGTCAGGTCGGCTTCCTCGCAGAGCAGATCCGTGAAGCCCATGATGGCGTTGAGCGGGGTGCGAATCTCGTGACTGAAACTCGAGAAGAAACGCGACTTGGACTGGCTGGCCTCGGTGGCACTGTCACGGGCCGCCTCCAGCAGCTTGAGCGACTGCTTGTGGCGCTGGATATCCAGCGCAAGCCCGGTGGCGCGCTGTGGCCGGCCCTCATGATCACGCCGGGTGATCTGGCCGCGAATCTGCACCCAGACCCAGTGACCACGCGCATGCCGATAGCGCACGTCACGTGCCTCGGCCCAGCTTTCCCCGTGCATGACTCGCCAGCGCGCCTCGAGCAGACCGACGAGGTCTTCCGGGTGCGTCATGGCGTCAAGGTCCGCCAGATGCATGCTGGCGCGGACCGGCAGCCCCAGCATCAGGAAGAAATTCTCGTGCAGGTAGAGATCGTCCTGATCGAAGTCATAGCGCCAGGTGGCATCGCCGGAGGCCGCCATCACCATCTCGACGTGCCGCGCACCCTCGGCGCGTTCAAGCTCGATCTGGTCGCGCCGCTGGGCCGCTTCGCGCAGCGCCTCACCGGCCTGGTCCAGCTCCTGCAGCTGGAAGCGCTCGCGTACCACGGGCTGGCCGCGACCAATGCGCAGCGCCATGTCGCTGAGGCGTGCCAGTGATTCGGACAGGGTGGCCGCCATGGCTTCGGCCCGCCAACGCATCACTACCAGCAGGGCGAAGAAGAACAGAATCAGTCCCACCAGCATCACGTAGCCCAGCTGATTGAAGCGTTCATTCCAGATATCGATGCCGCTGTTGACCTGCTGCGCATCCACCACCGCCAACAACCGCCAGTCAGTGCCCGGCACCGATTGCCAGCCGACCAGCCGCTCACCGGCGAGCAAGGCAACGCTGCGCACGCCCTGCGCCTCATCCGAGATGCTGCGCAGCAGGTGCGCCATGGCCGGGGAGTTCTCGACATCATGCGCCGTATCGAGGAAGCGATCGTGCAGCAGCGGCATCGGCACCACTTCAGGGTCGGGCTGGGGGCCGAAATCCTGCTCGCCGACACTCGGCATGGCCATGACGACATCGTCACTCACCAGAATCAGATAGGCGCCCCAGGGCAGCTCGGCATTCTCGAGCCGCTCGACCAGAGAATCGAGGGTGACGTCGATGCCGACCACGCCTTCGAGAAAGTCGCCGCGATGGACCGGCATCAGCGTCGAGACCAGCCAACCGCTGCCGACCGGGTCCTGGTAGGGCGGCGTGATGACGGCGCCACGGCTCGGGTTGTTGCGATCATCCGCCAGGTAGTAGAAGCCGTAGCTGGTGAGGTCGACGCCAGGCGTGAAGATGTTGCGGGTATCGGTCCACGGCAACATGCGGAAGTAGCCGTCGTAGCCGGAGAACCAGATCTGGCGCAGCTCGGGTTGCGTGGCGAGCATGTCCGACACCTGGGCGTCCATTGTCGAGAGGCGCACCACCTTGTCGTGGTCCTGCAGATAGCTCGGCACCAGCGAGGAGTAATAGGAGCCGGCGCCACCATCATTCTCGGCGACGTACAGGGTGCCGTCGCCCGCGCTCATGTGGCGCTTTAGCTCCTGCTCGCGCTGGCGGGACGTCACGGGGGTGTCCATGTGACGCAGAGTGCTGCGCGCCAGCTGACGGGCATCACTGCGCCAGTCGTCCGCCAGCAGGCTGATGTGCTCTGCCTCGTAATGGGTCAGCTGCTCGAGCTGGGTATTCACCAGCTCACTGCGCGTGGAGTCCTGCTGCCCGGAGACCAGCCAGTGCAACACCAGATAGCAGCCCAGCAGCGCCACCTCGAGCACCAGCAATGGCACCAGCGCATGACGCAGCAGTTCATGCCAGACCCAACGACGTGTCGGACGAGGGGCACCGTCCGTGGGGCGAGGCTTGGACATTGCGGCTCCGCGAGCGTGAGAGAATGGGAAGTGTGCGAGGCGGCAAGCCTCGGCGTCATGAGGTCGCAACAGGATACGGCATCAGTGCGTGGATGTTGCCTGCTTTGTGAAAACAGCGTCTGCCATACGCCACGAGGGCCTGCCTGCCAAGACCGAATGACGCCCGTCATCAGCGGCGCTATAATCGAGCCCATTTTCTGCCTGCGCTGACCGCTCCTTGAGCCGGCGTGGGACGCCCCGCCCAACCGGATCAATGCAGACCCATGGACAAGACCTACCAACCGAACGCCATCGAGACGCGCTGGTACGAGCGCTGGGAATCCGACAACCGCTTTGCGCCGTCAGGCCAGGGCGAGAGCTTCTCATTGGTCATCCCGCCGCCCAACGTCACCGGCTCCCTGCACATGGGCCACGCCTTCCAGGATTCCATCATGGACACCCTGGTCCGCTGGCGCCGCATGCAGGGTCGCAACACCCTGTGGCAGGTAGGCACCGACCACGCCGGTATCGCCACCCAGATGCTGGTCGAGCGCAAGGTCGCCGCCGAAGAAGGCAAGACCCGCCATGATCTCGGCCGCGAAGCCTTCACCGACAAGATCTGGGAGTGGAAGGAAGAGTCCGGCGGCAACATCACCCGCCAGCTGCGTCGCATGGGCACCAGCATCGACTGGAAGCGCGAGCGCTTCACCATGGATGACGGCTTCTACAAGGCGGTGCAGGAAGTCTTCGTGCGCCTGCACAAGGAAGACCTGATCTACCGCGGCAAGCGTCTGGTCAACTGGGACCCGACCCTGCACACCGCGATTTCCGATCTCGAAGTCGAGAACCGCGATCAGCAGGGCAGCTTCTGGCACTTCCGCTACCCGCTGGCCGATGGCGTCAAGACCGCCGATGGCAAGGACTACGTCATCGTCGCCACCACGCGCCCGGAAACCCTGCTGGGTGACACCGGCGTGGCCGTCAATCCCAAGGATGAGCGCTACGCAAGCCTGGTCGGCAAGTTCATCGAGCTGCCGCTGGTCGGCCGTCGCATCCCCATCGTCGCCGATGAACACGCCGATATGGAAAAGGGCTCCGGTTGCGTCAAGATCACCCCGGCCCACGACTTCAATGACTACGAAGTCGGCAAGCGTCAGGGCCATCTGCTGATCAACGTGATGAGCCAGGATGCCACCATCCTGGAGCGCGCCGAGATCTATGACCTCCAGGGCCGTCCGCAGCCCCAGGAAGACGCCAGCCTGCCGGCCGCCTACGCCGGTCTGGACCGCTTCGTCGCCCGCGAGAAGCTGGTCGCCGACATGGACGCGCTGGGCCTGCTGGAGCAGGTCGAGGCCGTCAACAACACCCTGCCGCACGGTGACCGCTCCGGCGATGTCATCGAGCCGCTGCTGACGGACCAGTGGTTCGTGGCCGTCGAGGAGCTGGCGCGTCCGGCCATCGAAGCGGTCGAGAACGGCGACATCGAGTTCGTGCCCAAGAACTACGAGAACATGTACTTCGCGTGGATGCGTGACCTGCAGGACTGGTGCATCTCGCGTCAGCTGTGGTGGGGCCACCGCATTCCGGCCTGGTACGACAACGACGGCAACGTCTATGTCGGCCGCAATGAAGAGGAAGTCCGCGCCGAGAACAACCTGGGTGCCGACGTCGAGCTGCGTCAGGACGAAGACGTCCTCGACACCTGGTTCAGCTCCGCGCTGTGGACCTTCGGTACCCTCGGCTGGCCGGCGGATACGGAAGAACTCAAGACCTTCCACTCCACCGACGTGCTGGTCACCGGCTTCGACATCATCTTCTTCTGGGTGGCGCGGATGATCATGTTCACCCTGAAGTTCAAGGGTGAAGTGCCGTTCCGCAAGGTCTACGTGCATGGTCTGGTGCGTGACAGCCTCGGTCAGAAGATGTCCAAGTCCAAGGGCAACGTGCTCGACCCCATCGACCTGATCGACGGCATCGGCATCGAGGAGCTGGTCGAGAAGCGTACCGGCAACATGATGCAGCCGAAGAAGGCCAAGGCGATCGCCAAGGCCACCCGCAACGAGTTCCCGGAAGGCATCGAGCCTCACGGTACCGATGCGCTGCGCTACACCCTGCTGTCACTCGCCTCCACCGGGCGTGACGTGAAGTTCGACATGGGCCGTCTCGATGGCTATCGCAACTTCTGCAACAAGCTGTGGAATGCGGCGCGCTACGTGCTGATGAATGCCGAGGACCAGGATTGCGGCGTCAACGGCGAAGCCGTCGAACTGTCGCTGGCCGATCGCTGGATCATCGCGCGCCTGCAGCAGACCGAGCAGCAGGTCACCCGCGCACTGGAAGAGTTCCGCTTCGACCACGCCTCCCAGGCGCTCTACGAGTTCATCTGGAACGAGTACTGCGACTGGTATCTGGAGCTGTCCAAGCCGGTTCTTTGGGACGACAACGCCAGCATCGAAGCCAAGCGCGGCACGCGTCGCACCCTGGTGCGCGCCCTCGAGACCATCCTGCGCCTGATCCACCCGATGATGCCGTTCATCTCCGAGGAGATCTGGCAGCGTATCGCACCGCACGCCGGCAAGCCGGTGGAAGGCGAAAGCATCATGAGCCAGGCGTGGCCGCAGGCCGAAGCCGACCGGATCGATGAGCAGGCCATCCGCGATATCGAGTGGCTGAAAGGCATCATCATCGCCATCCGCAACGTGCGCGGCGAGCTCAACCTGTCACCGGCCAAGCCGCTGGAAGTCTTCCTGCAGAACGGCGCAGCTGGCGATGCCGAGCGTCTGGAAGCCAACCGCCTGTTCCTCTCCAAGCTGGCACGTCTGGAAAGCATCACCTTCCTGGCGGCAGGCGACGAAGCCCCGATGTCCGCCATTCAGCGCGTCGGTGAGCTGGAAGTGCTGGTGCCGATGGCAGGCCTGATCGACAAGGAAGCCGAGCTCAAGCGCATCGACAAGGAGCACGAGAAGCAGCAGAAGGTCATCACCGGCCTCGAGAACAAGCTCGGCAACGAGAAGTTCGTCGGTCGTGCACCGGCTGATGTGGTCGAGAAGGAGCGCGCCAAGCTGGCCGACGCCCAGGCGGAACTTGCGCTGCTGGAAAGCCAGCGCGTCAAGATCGAAGCGCTGTAAGTCACGCACGCGCTTCACGCAAGCAAAAGCCCCCTGCACCGAAAGGTGCAGGGGGCTTTCTCGTTTCTGGCAGCCCGCTCGCGAATCGCCCTCACAAGCGCGCCGAGCAATTACTCGGCGGGGCCTGCCAGCGGCATGAAGGTCGCCAGCAGATAGCCGGTGTCATCCATCACGCGCAGCCGAGCACTCTCACCGCTGCCGGTGATCTGGTAACTGGCCACATCCTCGAGCATGCGATTGAAGGCGTTGGACTGCTCGGGGTTGGGGCACATCTTCATGGTCGAGGCCAGCGGACCGATATCCAGCGTCTGGCGCGATTCATCCAGCACCACCGGCCCCATCAGGCGGTTGCAACCATTGCTGCCGACCAGACGCAGACGGTCATCCTCCTCGTCTGCCAGCTGCTGCTGGCTGGGAGGCTGCAGCAGGAAGTTGGCGGCCTCTTCACTGGCATCCGTGGCGGAGAAACTCCATTGGGTGCCCACCAGGGCAGGAGCAGCGGCACCCGATGAGTCACTGCCCTGCGGATGCTGTGTCATGGCCGCGCAGCCAGCCAGCAAGGAGATAGCGAACCCCACGGAGGTATAACGCGATAGACGACGCACGGTAACGGACATGGATGACTCCTGTGGCGCCCGCCAGTGGCATTGCCGGCAACGGCAGTCACCCGGCAGACGGAAAGAACGGTGGGTAAGTAACGGACATGACAGCAAGGGTAGCGATCATGCGCACGGCTGTCATGAACGACAGGCCCTCACGCCATGCGCCTGAATGTCACCTGCCGGACTGCCGCCGGCTTGCCAGCAGCGCGATGGACGCGACCATCTGTCCACCTCGCCGACTTTGAAAACAGTGTTTTCAAAGCGGAGCCTGCTCTAGAATTTCGACCAGATCGCCACTCAGCGTCGCCTGTCTCGAGTCCTCTGGCCACCGGGCCAGCGAGCTACCGACCTGAGTGCGCCTGTCCCGACATGAGCCCTGCAGAGCTGACACGACATGACTCCCGCCGCCCCCGATAGTCCTTCCATACACGCCGCTGATACTGCGTCTTCACAGCGAGTCAGTGGTTCGCAGCAGGCCCCGCACGTGCAACCCTCGCCCCCGCCCCGCTCGCACAGGACGCAGACAGGATTCAATCTGCGACGACTGGTGCTCCTGAATGCGCTCGGTGTGGCGCTGCTGGCGTGCTGGTGGATACCGGCGCTGGATTTCTGGCCCACCCTCGACAGCGATGTCTTCTGGGACTTCAACCAGTTCATCACACCGCTCAATCCGCACTGGGACACGCTGCTCGGCATTCTGAACACGCGCGCCTTCGACGCCGTAGCCTTCGCCATGATGGGGGTATTGTTCTGCTGGGCGATGCTCAATGATCAGCAGCCTGCCCGCTATCGCCGCTGGACCAGCATCGGCATCACCATGCTGCTGACGGCGGGCCTGCTCTCGCTGTTCGTGCTGCGCGCCATCAGCTATGGCCATGCCAGCCCGACGCGCTTCTTCAGCCACGCACAGCATCTCTCCGAGCTGGTGTCCTTCAAGACCAAGGATTCGGCGTCGAACAGCTTCCCGGGAGATCACGGCCTGATGCTGATGGTATTCGCGAGTTTCATGCTGGCCTTCGCACCGCGCCGCATCGCTCTGTGCAGCCTTGCGTTCGTGGTACTGCTGAGCGCTCCGCGGATCATGGTCGGCGCTCACTGGTTCAGCGATGTCTATCTGGGCTCGCTCAGCATTGCACTGATCGCGTTGCCCTGGGTGCTGTGCACACCACTGGCGACCACCGTTGCCCGTGGCATGGAAAACGCGCTGGCCCGATTCAAGCAGCGCTCCTGAAGCAGCATTCGTGAACCTGCACTCAAGAACCTGAACTCAGGTCAGCCGACGAGGGGTGTCCGCGAGAAAGGGCTGGAGTCCTTGTGGTGCCGCTTTTCCTGGCGGTCATCCTCCTTGTCGCGAGCGCCCTCCTCCACAGCCTCTGCCTTGCCAAGCCCGCTACCGCCATTCCCGGGGGGCGGAGGGCTGGCATCGGCCGTGGCAAGGCCTGTCATCTCGTGTTCCCCACCGGCCACCACCTGATCACGTCCATTGTGCTTGGCGTGATACAACCGCCTGTCGGCCAGCTGCATCAGCTCATCCAGCGAATCGACCTCATGACTGATGGCAACGCCGATGGAAACCGTGACCGGCACCGGCGTGCCGGCGAAGACCGGAGGAGACTTGGCCAGCAGGGAGCGCATGCGCCCCGCCACGGAAATGGCCTCGGTGCGCCCGATACGTGGCAGCAGCACCAGGAACTCCTCGCCACCGACGCGTCCGGCGCGATCGCCCTGACGCAATGTGGCCGTCAGCAGACGGCCCAGATGACGCAGCACTTCATCTCCGACGGCATGGCCATGCAGGTCATTGATACGCTTGAAGTTGTCCGCATCCAGCATCAAGACCGCACAGGGCACTCCGTCACGCCACCAGTCCTCGGCGTGGCGCAATATCTGGCGGCGATTGAGCAATTCGGTCAACTCATCACGACTGGCATCCTTCAGATACTGGCGCTCGAAGTGTTCGGTAAGCGCCAGCATGCGCCACAGGAAGGTGACCATCATCAGGAAGACCGCGAACAGATTGGTCGATTGCAGCACCCAGGCCGACAGGACGCCGCCCTCATGCAGGACCGGCGAGACCATCAGTGCCGAGACAGCCGCCATGAACAGCATCAGTGTCGTCACCACTCGAACACGCGCCGCCAGCGGGGCCAGGTGGATACCGGCCATCACGATGAAGAAATAGTACTCATAGCCCGCCGAGAGCCCGAAGCAGAAAACCGAGAGCCAGGCCATCAGCGTCAAGGCGCTCATCATCATGGCCAGACCCAAGGTCAGCTGATGCGCCCGGTGCAGCATCACGCCCAGCACGGACACGAGCGCCATGATGCCGCTGGCGAATGCCAGCCGCGACTCGTTGAAGAGAGTGAAGAAGGGAACCCACAACACGAAGAGGCCCATCAGCATCAGATAGACCCAAAGATAGGCATGGTAGAAACGACGATGCTCCACGGCGAGCAATCGTGGCTCATGACGTAGCCAGGCGCTTATGACTCTCGGCATCAGGCAATCCTTGCCAGCTAGGCAGTGTCCGCGTGGCGGTCCCTCACGCGACTCCAGAAGGTGCAACATCGCGGCAGGCGGGCAGCAAGAGAAAGGAAGAGGGTATAGCTGCCTGCCGCGATGGCACTCCACAAAGGCCGAGCACGACATGTCACACATCATGCTACGGGGCTTATGAACTTCATTACATCATAAGCCCTGCTGGGCGATGCACCAGTCATAATTCGGCTATTGCGTTGCCTGGATGCGACGCTTACGCACACGTCAACCTGCGGCCTTGCTTGCTTACCAGCTGCCCGTGTTGCTCATGGAGGCCCAGGGTTCCTGCGGCGCAAGGGCGTCACCGGCCTGCAGCAGCTCCAGCGAAATCCCATCCGGGCTCTTCACGAATGCCATGTGGCCGTCACGCGGCGGGCGATTGATGGTCACGCCGTTGTCCATCAGATGCTGACAGGTGGCGTAGATATCCTCGACGCGATAGGCCAGATGGCCGAAGTTGCGCCCACCTTCGTATTCTTCCGGGTCCCAGTTATGGGTCAGTTCCAGCATCGGCGCCTGCATTTCGCGGGCACGTTCGGCATCCTGCGGGGCTGCCAGGAAGATCAGCGTGAAGCGGCCCTTCTCGGAATCCTTGCGCGAGATCTCGACCATGCCGAGCAGGTCACGGAAGAAATGCAGTGAAGCGTCGACATCACGGATACGCAGCATGGTGTGCAGATATTGCATGGATCACTCTCTTGAACGGTGGCTGAGGCAGCACTGAGGACGGAAAAGGCGTGCGCCGAGCGTAGCTGGCTCGGCGCACGGGAATATTCTAGACACACGACTGCCGCGCGACGAGTCTCCTCGCGGCACGGCAGTGTGGTGATGCATGCACCCTGCTGCTGGCGTCTCGCGCCATCAGGCGATGCGTGAACTGCGCTCCAGACGCACGGGCACCGCCTTGGAGGATGGCGTGCCGGTATCAGCGCCGTGGCTTTCCAACGCGACCAGCACGTTGGTTTCCGGATAGTAGGCCCCGATGCAACCGGCCGGGATGTCGTACTCGACCAGACGGAACTGTGGCGCACGTCGCTCGCTGCCGTCCGGACGCGGCTCGCCGAGCATGTCGACCCAATCACCGTCGGCCAGCCCCAGCCGCGCCAGGTCTTCACCATTGATGAAGATCACCCGCCGCTGACCGGACACGCCACGATAGCGGTCGTTGTAGCCGTAGACGGTGGTGTTGTACTGATCGTGACTGCGCATGGTCTGCAGCGTCAGCCAGCCGTCACGCCGCGCCAGCTGTTGATGCATCACCGACTCCGGCAGCGGCATGTGCGAGAACTCGGCCAGGCCGCTGGAGGTCGGGAAGGCAAGCTCGCGTACCGGATTGGCGAGGTGGAAGCCGCGCTTGTGTGCCAGCCGCGCATTGAAGTCCGCGAAGCCGGGGATGACCGCCGCGATCTCGTCACGGATCAGATCATAGTTCTCGCTCAGGGCCTGCCAATCGACCGGATCACTGACCCCTCGCGCCGGCAGCACGCGCGCCAGGGTGGCACGCGCGATCGCCGAGATGATGCCGGGCTCGGAGCGCAATTCAGGGCTGGCCGGCGCCTTGATGCCGGCGCTGGAGTGCACCATCGACATCGAGTCCTCGACGCTGATGTGCTGGGAAGCCACCTGTGAGGAGCGATCTATCTCGCTGCGCCCGAGACACGGCAGAATCAGCGCATCGGTCTGCTTGCCCATCACCAGATGACTGCGGTTGAGCTTGGTGCTGATCTGGACGTTGAGCTCGAGGTTGCGCATCGCGGCCTCGGTCCGCTCGCTGTCCGGCGTGGCACGCGTGAAGTTGCCGCCCAGCGCGATGAAGGTCTTCGCCTTGCCCTGCTCCAGCGCCGCCAGGCTCTCCACGGTGTTGTAGCCCGGCGTACGCGGCATGCTGACGCCGTAGCGCGCTTCCAGCGCATCGATCAGCCAGGCGGGCGCCTTCTCGTCGATACCCATGGTGCGATCGCCCTGGACGTTGGAATGGCCACGCACCGGACAGGCCCCGGCACCGGGGCGACCGAAGTGCCCGCCGAGCAACAGCAGATTGACGATCTCGCGCACACTCTCGACGGCATGCAGATGCTGGGTGATGCCCATCGCCCATGTGCAGATGACGTTGCCGGCACCCGCGAAGATGGTCGCCGCCTCCTCGAGCTGAGCGCGTGTCAGGCCGGACTGGTCCTCGAGGGTTGCCCACTCGGTCGCCTCGACCAGCGACTGCCAGGCCTCGACGCCCCGGGTATGCGCTTCGATGAAGCTGGCGGCGCGCATGAATTCGCCCCGCGCCTCCATCGCGAACAGCGCCTTGGCCATGCCGCGCACCGCCGCCATGTCGCCGCCCATGCGCGGCTGGTAATAGCGATGGCTGATGGGCTGGCTGGAGAGGGTCATCATCTCCAGCGGCGACTGCGGATCGGCAAAGCGCTCCAGCCCCGGCTCACGCAGCGGATTGAAGCTGACGATGCGCGCGCCACGCCGTGAGGCGCGCCGCAGATCGCCCAGCATGCGCGGGTGATTGGTGCCGGGGTTCTGACCGAACACGAAGATGGCATCCGCGTGCTCGAAGTCCTCCAGCAGCACCGTGCCCTTGCCGACGCCGAGGCTCGCCTTCATGCCGACACCGCTGGCCTCGTGGCACATGTTGGAGCAGTCGGGGAAGTTGTTGGTGCCGAACAGACGCACGAACAGCTGGTAGAGATAGGCCGCCTCGTTGCTGGCACGCCCCGAGGTATAGAACAGCGCCTCATCCGGCGACGTCAGCGCGCTGAGGTGCTCGGCGACAAGCTCGAAGGCCGCGTCCCAGCTGATCGGCGTATAGCGATCACTGGCCGCGTCGTAGCGCATCGGTTCGGTCAGACGCCCCTGATCCTCGAGCATGAAGTCGTCCCAGCCCAGCAGCTCCGTGACGGTGTGCTGCGCGAAGAAGCGCGGCGTGACACGCTTGGCGGTCACTTCCCAGGCCACCGCCTTGGCGCCGTTCTCGCAGAACTCGAAGGAGGAGCCGTGTTCCGGGTCTCCCCAGGCACAGCCGGGGCAGTCGAAGCCCTTGTCCTGATTGGCCTTGAGCAGGGAGCGCACGCTCTTCCACGGCGCCCTGGAGTGACTGACATGCTGACCGACGCTCTTGAGTGCGCCCCAGCCACCCGCCGGCGCGGAATAGGCGGCAATGCGCGGATGACGCGTCTGTTGCGCATCCTCGCGGGGCAGGCTGGCAGACGCAGGCGTCTCGATCTCGGGGGCAGCAATGTCGGTCATGTCAGGATCCACTGGCTAGGATGAACGGGGGCGATCAGCGTGACCGCTAAGCAGTTCGAGTCGACGCCCGCGGTGGGCACAGATCAGATTGAGATCGCAGGCGCGGGCGGTCTCGACGGCGAGTCGCGAGGGCACCGCGAGGGTGATCAGGGTCGGAATGCGCGCACGGATGGTCTTCTGCACCAGCTCCAGGCTGCAGCGGCTCGACACCAGCAACGCCTCGGGCCACACACCACTGTCGAGGCTCATGCCGATCACGCGGTCCAGCGCATTGTGGCGACCGATATCGGCACCCTGCGAGATCAGACCGCCTTCGGCGTCCAACCCCAGCGCCAGGTGCATGCCGCGGCGCGTGGCGCGCTCCAGGCGTTCCAGCCCACGCATCAGCGCATCGGGCGCCAGCGCTGCCCGTGGCGGCAGACGCATGAGTCCCGCCATCAGCTCCGCTTCGTCCTGCACGCCACAGGCGCCGCAGCTCGAGACACTGCTCTCACGCCGCTGATGACGCTCGGCCTTGCGCGCCAGCGAGTCACTGACCTCAAGGCGCACCGCCAGCCCATGGCGCAGCCGCGAGAGATGGATCGCCGAGACCTCGTCACGCCGCGTGATCCAGCCCGCGGTGAAGGCATGCCCCAGCGCCAGCGGCTCAAGGGCCTCTGGACTGGCCAGCAAGGAGCCCATCGCGATGTCATTGAGCGCCAGACTCACCGGTAGCTCCGATGGGCCATCCAGCTCGCGCAGCGGCACCTCGCGGGCATCCGCGTAGCCTGCAGCGTCTGGCGCTTGTTGATAGAGCGAATCTTTCATTACGGCTCTCCGTGGCGCAGATGCGTGGCGAGAATGGCGCGCGCAACCCTCACCCGACCTCTGCGCAATATGGGAATATCCTACCGTCATGCCGTGAGGGCGACCAATTGAGCCGAGCCGCCAATTGATAGACACCGCCAATGAAGATGGCGCCCTGCCGATGACAGGCATGCGGGCCATCGCGGTGGGCGAGAAATTCGCGCGCGAGTCGCGTAAAATGCGTCGCCGACCCTTGAGGGTGCTCCTGCTGTCGCGCTATCCCCCGTCCGCCGGCCGCTCTCATCTCTCGATCATCCTGCTCCGGATTTACGTTCCGGCCCGCATGAGGACCTTCGCATGACCGACACTCCCGACCTGACTGCCGCGCCTGATCAGGCCAGCGCCCCGCAGCTGACCAGCACGTCTGCCTCCGCCCGTCCCAGCCCGCTGGCGCCGCAGCATGTAGTCTGCGCGCTCTACAAGTTCGTCACTCTCGAGGACTTCGAGGCGCTGCGCGACCCGCTGCTGGCGGTGATGAACGAGCACGCCATCCGCGGCACCCTGCTGCTGGCCCGCGAAGGCATCAACGGCACCGTGTCCGGCTCACGCGCCGGCATCGATGCGCTGCTCGCCTGGCTGACCAGCGACCCGCGCCTGGCCGAGCTCGACACCAAGCAGTCACTGGCCGAGCAGGCACCCTTCCTGCGTGCCAAGGTCAAGCTCAAGCGCGAGATCGTCACCATGGGCGTCGAGGGCATCGACCCGCGCCACACAGTCGGAACCTATGTGGAGCCGAAGGACTGGAATGCGCTGATCTCCGATCCTGAGGTGCTGCTGATCGACACGCGCAATGACTATGAAGTGGAAGTGGGGACCTTCGCCGGTGCCGTCAACCCGAACACCACTGCCTTCCGTGATTTCCCGGACTACGTCTCGCGTGAGCTGGACCCGACACAGCACCGCAAGGTGGCGATGTTCTGCACCGGCGGCATCCGCTGCGAGAAGTCCACGGCCTATCTCAAGGAGCAGGGCTTCGATGAGGTCTATCACCTCAAGGGCGGTATCCTGAAGTATCTGGAAGAGGTGCCCGAGGAAGAGACGCTGTGGCAGGGCGAGTGCTTCGTGTTCGATGAGCGCGTCACCGTCGACCACCAGCTGCGCCCCGGCCAGTACGACCAGTGTCATGCCTGCCGCCTGCCGATCACCGAAGAAGACAAGCAGAGCGAGCGTTACCAGAAAGGCGTCAGCTGCCCGCGTTGCTACGACAAGCTGAGCGATGCCCAGAAGGCGCGCTTCGCCGAGCGCGAGAACCAGATTCGCCTCGCCAGAGAACGCGGCGAAGCCCATCTGGGCATGGATGCCGTCGCCCAGATGCAGGCACGGCGCGATGCCAAGCAGCAGCAGCGTGAAGCCGCCCGTCGTGCCGCGCTGGAGGCCAGCAAGAAGTCCGGCGAGAAGAGCTGATAGCGGCCAACGTCGCTTTCGCTACCCGAACACCCCGTCTCGACGGGGTGTTCTGCGTTGCAGGCTCGCTCAATCGGCCACACCCGCCGAGTGAGGCAGCGAACGCAGCAGCTCCAGCACGGCATTCAGGCGTCGGCTGCGCTGCTGACCACTGCGCCACAACAGCCCGACCGTCTCGCCCTCGCCGGGCAGTCGACGCGCGATCAGCCCTTCACCAAGCCGCGAATCGGCCAGGTTCTCCGCCAGCACGCTGACTCCCAGGCCAGCCTCCAGCATCACGCCGAGGCCGGAAATCGAATTGGCCTCCAACAAGGGCGAGGGCTGCAGGCCCAGCAGCTCGAACTGCTGATTGAGGCGTCGCCGTTGCTGCATCTCCGGCGTCAGCAACACCAGCGGATAGTCACGCAGGCACTCCCACTGCGGCGCGTCGGGCAGGCGGAAATGCGTCTGACTGGCGATCAGCGCCGAATGCTCCTGATAGAGCGGCCGACAGGCGAAGCCGCTCATGGCCGGCGCCGCAGGGTAGCCGACCGCGAGATCCAGCTCGCCATCCTCAAGCCCCTGGGCCAGCGATGAGGTCGACAGCTCGCGCAGGCGCAGCGAGAGCTGCGGAAAGGCTTCGCGCAGCCGCGGCAGAAATTCGCCGACCGCCGCCAGCGCCGACGGCACCACGCCCAGTGACAGGCGGCCGGTCAGCACCGCGTCCGGCGACAGGTCTCCCTTCAGCTCATCCAGCTCGGCGAGAATGCGCCGTGCGTGGGTCAGCACGCGCTCCCCTTCCGGCGTGAAGCCCTCGAAGCGGTGGCCGCGCAGTATCAGCGCCGTGCCCAGCTCCTCCTCGAGCTGCTTGAGGCGCGCCGACAGCGTCGGCTGGGTGACATGACAGACCCGTGCGGCGCGACCGAAATGGCGCTCACTGGCCAGCGCGACCAGAAAACTCAACTGTCGATGATCCATGTCGGGCCCTTGGCTCGCGGTGGCGGGAGTGACGTACGCTGGGGGCGCATGCCGTCAGCGCTATGATGACGCAAGGCGGCCCGTCAGTCAGCCTGAGCGGCGATCAGACACGAAAACGCCCGGCGCGATGGCCGGGCGTTGGATATCACCACTATCCGGGGCGTCGCTTATTGAGCGGCGTCCTGGACAGCTTCGCCAGCATGCTCGACATCCTGGCCGGCACCGTCAACGGTGTTGCAGCCGGAAAGCGCGGCCAGAGTGAAGAAAGAGGCGAAGATGAGTGCAATGGTGCGGGACATGGTCATGCTCCTTGCGGTAGTGAATATCGAGAAATCTCGTAAAGACGCCAGTTCCTGCGCCTCTACCCTCATACCTTGGGCCGCCCCATGGGCTTTCAAGGGGTGAGATTCATGTTTTGTTCACTCGCCGCCCATGCCATGGATAGTGCCATCAACTGGCCGATTCCTCGATGGAACCCCCAAGGTGTTCGAGATCTTCCCCGAAACCTTCCACGGTATTGCAGCCACCCAACAGCAGGCCGAACAGCAGCGCGGTGCCAGTCATCATCATGAATCGTCGCATGGGCATTCCTCTCTCTCGGGCAATCAGCTGGCGGCGTTGTCGATCGAACCGCCCAGATGCTCCAGGTCCTTGCCGAAACCGGCCACGGTATTGCAGCCGGCCAGACTCACACTGGCCACCAACAGGGCAGCCACCATCAAACGCGTCATTCTCATCACTTCTCTTCCTGATCAACGGCCAATGAAGATGAGACACCCTCACTGACCGAAGGTGCCAATCCTCAACGATTTACCAGCAGGATCTTGCCCAGCGCCTCGCCGGACTCCAGCAGCTCATGCGCCTTGGCGACGTCACGGAAGCTGAACTGGTGCTCGTCGAGCAGCGGACGTACCGCGCCGGCCTCCAGCATCTCGCTCAAGGCGTTGAGCAGCTCCGGCTGGTCGTCCATGCCGATACCGGTCAGCAGCGGTACCGAGCGGAAGATGACGTGCAGCGACAGGTTCTTGGAGTGCAGCTGGGTCAGGTCGTGGGTCGAGCGGGTATTGATGGAGCACAGACGACCGGAGGTCGCGGTGGCCTCGATGGAGCGATCCAGGTTGTCGCCACCGACGGTGTCGAAGACCAGATCGAAGCCACGCCCGGAGGTCAGGCGCGTCACGTAGTCCGCGACCGCTTCCTCGCGGTAGTTGATGATCTCGTCGGCGCCCAGCTGGCGCGCCAGGTCCGCCTTGGCTTCGCTGGACACGGTGGTGGTGACATGCGCGCCCAGATACTTGGCGATCTGTACCGCGACATGGCCGACGCCGCCGGTGCCGGCATGGATCAGCACGTGCTCGCCTTCCTTGATCTGACCGCGTGATGCCAGTGCCGTCCAGGCCGTCAGGAACACCAGCGGCAAGGCCGCGCACTCTTCCAGCGTCAGCGCCGCCAGGCTCGGGCGCTTCACGATCACACGGGTGTCGGCGATCATGTAGTCCGCCAGAGCGCCCTGCCAGCCCTTCACACCACCGGCACAACCGAGCACTTCATCCCCGACGGAGAAGTCCGATACGCCTTCGCCGACGGCATCGATCACCCCGGAGACATCGCCATTGAGAATGGCCGGGAATTCCGGGTGCGACTTGACCAGCCCGCTGCGCAGCTTGGTCTCGATGGGGTTGATGCTGGAAGCCGTCACCTTGATACGCACCTGCCCCCGCGCCGGTGTCGGGGTCTCCAGTTCGCGCTCGACGAACACTTCGGGACCGCCGTACTGCTCGATGACCATGGCTTGCATGAGGAAAGACTCCTGAACGATGAAGGAAGAGACGCCATAGCCGGGCTCGGCGCCATCATGAATAGGGGGTGAGCGGCGTGCCGGAGTGTCGACAGGACAGACTGGCATTTCGCTCAGATTACCGCGAGCTTACTCCGTGTCTAACATAAGGTCAGCATCAGCTCAGCATCAGGTCAGCGCCAGCTTGAGCACGATGATGAAGATGACCGCGACCGTCAGCCACTTGACCCACCGCGCGCCCGCGGGACTCATGTTGACCCGTGCACCGAGGAAGGCGCCGCTCATGTTGCCGACCGCCAGCACCAGACCGTAGGCCCAGCGCACCTGACCATCGAACACGAACACCGCCAGCGCCGGCAGGGTATACATCAACACGATGAAGACCTTGAAGACGTTGACCTGGGTCAGGTCGATCTTGAGCAGCCGGTAGAGCACCACGATGAACAGCACGCCGACACCGACCTGGATGAAGCCACCATAAATGCCGATGCCGAACATCGCCAGCAACACCACGGGCGTGATGCGCTCCGGCGTCAGTTCACGCGTGTCGATGCGCGGCGTCGGCAGCAGCATCATGATCGAGCACACCACCATCACCACGATCAGGACGCTCTCGAAGGCCTCGGCACTGATGCGGGTCGCCAGCCAGGCGCCCAGCATGGCGCCTGCCACGGCGGGTACGGCCAGCCGCCAGGCCACCCCCATGTTGTGTGCGCCCGCCTTGAGGAAGGTGCTGGTCGCGGTCGCACTCTGCAACGCGATCGCCACGCGGTTGGTGGCATTGGCCTGCGCAGGCGGCAGGCCGAGAAACATCAGCAATGGCAGCGTCAGCATCGAGCCACCCGCCGACAGCACATTGATGAAACCGGCCACGCCACCCAGTGCGATCAGCGCCACTACGCTGATCAGATCAAGGCCGCTGGTCAGCCCTGCAACATCCGACATCATGCCGACATTCCTTGTCCCGCCATCCCGTTGAGTGAAGACGCCCGAGGCGGACAGGCCCCAGAGCGCGCGATGCCCGACACACCACCCTCGCGTGACTGAGCGGGGGGAAGTGATGCCGGGCATCGTTCATAGCATATCGCGTCGCGTCACGCCTGCTTCAGCCACATCGGCTGACGCGTCTGGCGCTCATCCGACACGCCTGGCTCAGTGCGCCAGCGCTTCCTGCCGGCCACTCTGACGCACGCTGTAGGTCAGCACGCCCAGGAAGATGACCAGACCCGCGAGGTCGTAGGTCAGCTGACCATGCGGCCACAGCATCAGCGCACCGAGCGGGAACATCGCCAGACGCAGCCACCAGGGCAGCTCGTGCTCCAGATAGCCTTCCAGGCCCGCAACGATGGCGTAGATCCCGAACAGCGCGAATACGAACACCGTCAGCATCTCGCCGATGTCACCGGAGATCAGCGGGCTCCAGGCGAACAGCAGCGGCACGATGTAGAGGCCCTTGGCGATCTTCCAGGCCATCAGGCCGGTCTTCATCGGCGGTGTGCGGGCGATCGCGGCTGCCGCGAAGGCGGTCAGGCAGACCGGCGGTGTGACGTTGGAATCCTGGGACAGCCAGAAGATGATCATGTGCGCACTTACCAGCGCCATGGTCAGCACGTGCGGCGACAGCGCCTGCTCATACAGCTGGCTCTGGAAGGTATCCGGCACCAGTGCCAGCAGTTCGCGGGCGGCGTCCATGCTCATCGGCGCGCCCAGCAGGTCCAGCTTGTCCGGTGCAGCCAGCATGAAGATGGCCTTGGCCTGCTCCGGCAGGTTGCCCGCCGCCAGCAGGTCCACCAGCTGGGAATGGGCGATCAGGTTGTAGAGCGCCGGGGCGGACAGCGTGCCCAGCACGATATAGGACGCCGTCACCGGCAGGCCCATGCCCAGAATCAATGACGCCAGCGCGATCAGGATGATGGTGATCAGCAGGCTGCCACCCGCCCAGTCGGTGATCATCAGCGAGAAGGTGTTGCCGATACCGGTGGTGGAGACGACGTTGACGATCAGGCCGACGGTGATCAGCAGGATCGCGGTGGTGGTCATGTTGCGCACCCCGGCCAGCATCGCCTCGATGATGTCACCGAGCTTCATCGGATTCTTCGACAGCCACGAGGCCGCGATCACGGACAGGATCGCGATGCCGGCGGCGTAGGTCGGCGTGAAGCCGTAGATCAGCGCGCCGACCAGCACGAACAGCGGTGCCAGATAGTGCCAGCCATCCTTGAGCACGTCCTTGAGACGCGGGCCCTGCGGGTCGTCCAGCGCCGTGGCGTCGGAGCGCTTGGCCTCGATGCGCACGAACATGGCCACCGACAGGAAGTAGAGCAGCGCCGGCAAGGCGGCCACGCCGACGATGGTCAGGTACGGCACCTGGGTGTAGGACGCCATGATGAAGGCACCCGCGCCCATCACCGGCGGCATCAGCTGGCCACCGGTCGAGGCGGCGGCCTCGACGCCTGCCGCGAAGCGCGCCGGGAAGCCGGCACGGCGCATCAGCGGAATCGTGATCACGCCGGTGGAGACGGTGTTGGCGACACTCGAGCCAGACACCGAGCCCATCAGACCGGAGGCGAACACGGCCACGAAGCCCGGACCACCCTTGAAGCGACCCGCCGCGCAGCGCGCCAGATCGATGATGAAGTCACCCGCGCCGGACTTGACCAGGAAGGCCCCGAACAGGATGAACATGAACACGTAGGACCAGGAAATGCGGGCGATGGAGCCCAGCATCCCTTCGCCGCCGATGAAGCTTCTGAACAGCACCGTCTCCCAGGTCAGGCCCGGGAAGTTGAATACGCCGCCGACATACTTGCCCCACCAGGCCACGTAGGTCAGCGCGATCAGACACAGCACCGGGATGAACCAGCCGGTGGTGCGGCGTGCGAACTCCAGCACCAGGCCCACAGCGACGATGGAGACCACCCAGTCCGCGGTGGAGAACACCACGCCACGATCATAGAGCGCATCCTCGAAGCCGATCAGATAGAGGCCGCAACCCAGCGCCGCCAGCCCCAGCAGGATATCCACGCCCAGCACCCAACGCTTGGCGCCATCACTGGCCGGGGTCAGCATCGGAATGGTCAGCGCACACAGCAGACCGAACAACCCGAAGTGCAGGGCGCTCACCCACAGTTCCGACAGGGTCGAGAGCGTATTGAAGTACAGATGCACCAGACAGGTGACGATGGAGATCACGAAGACGGCACGCCCCAACCAGGGCAGGTCCATGCGCCAAGGCGCAGCTTCGGTGGATTCGTCACGCACACCGGAAAGATCCGGCTCCTGCGCTTCGCTATCAGTGGGACGAGAGGGCTCTGGCGAGCGGGAATCATGCATGGCGTTGCCTCAAAACGGGGTCAGACAGCGATGGCGCAGCGGCGACTTGCGTCACCATGCGCCCGGGCTTGCGAGGAGAATACGGGCTTCTACAGCAATCATTCGTGGGCACTGCTCTGGTCCCGCGCCTCACCTTGCCCACTCGAGGCAGTGACATGGCGCCGGACCGGCGGTGGTTTATTGGTCTGGGAAACTGCGCTGCCCTCACCGCCGCCAGAGGCGAGCGATGAGGGCAGCGGGAACATCAGGAGTGGATCACTCGGCGATCAGGCGCGCCGGAATCTCGATGCCCTGCTCCTTGAAGTAACGTGCGGCACCCGGGTGCAGCGGCAGCGGCAGGCCCGCGATGGCCTTGTCGATGGCCATGGCCTTGGTGGCCGGGTGGATGTTGTTCAGGAACGGCAGGTTCTCGTACATGGTCTTGGTGATCTGATAGACGTCTTCTTCGGAGACATCGTCACGCACCACCAGGATGTTCGGCTGGGCGATGGTGTTGATCGCCTCGTCCTGCCCCGGGTAGGTGCCAGCGGCGATTTCGTACGGGGTCCACAGCTCGAACTGCGAGTTGACCTTGGCCAGCTGCTCTTCGGTGAAGTCCAGCGTGGTGATCTCGCCGCCCAGGTTGGCGTAGGCACGGGTCACGGCGGAGGCCGGTGCACCTGCCGGAATGTTCATGCCGTCGATGTTGCCGTTCTGCATCGCGTCGGCGCTCGGGCCGTAGCCCATGTAGGCCAGATCCATCTTGTCGGCATCGATGCCCAGCTGCTCGAGGATGAAGCGACCCGAGCCTTCGGTACCGGAGTTCTTCTTGCCGATGGAGAAGCTCTTGCCGTAGAAGTTGGTCATGTCCTCGATGGTGCCGGACTTGACCTCATCATTGCGGGCCACGAAGTGCTCGACGTTCTGCCACAGCATCGAGATGCTGCGCAGGTTCTTGTGCGCCTTGTTGACCGGCGGGGTGCCATTCCATGCCCAGGCGCCGTAGAGGCCCTGAATGATGCCGAACTGGGCCTGGTCCTCTTCCATCAGCTTGAGGTTCTCGCCGGAACCGGCAGAGGAGATCGCGGACACGGAGATGCCGGCGGTCGGCTCGAGCTTGACCTTGATCAGCGTGGAGAGTGCCACGCCGACCGGATAGAAGGTGCCACCGGTGGTGGCGGTACCCATGATGTACTTGCCTTCCGCCTGAGCCACGGCACTGAGACCAAGAGAGGCTGCGATGGCGAGACCGAGACCGGCCTTGAGGAACTGGCGCTTTTGCATGGAGTGACTCCTTGGCGAACCTGCCGGGCGCAGGTTGAGCATTCTTGTAATGTGGGTAGGCAGACGGACATTGCGGCTGAGCAGGCTCTGGCCCTGGGCGGTGCTGGCCATGTCGCGACCGACAATGCGCAAGGTAGCCCTCTTTTGCGTGGGGCGTTCGTTGCGAGCCTCTGCATCAGCGTAGGAAGAAGGTTAGCAACTGTCCGCGCGGCGCGGTATTTGGCGATGGGGGCATTGCGCAGCCCCCACAGCGCGCACGGGCAATCCGCAAAGTGGCAGGATTCTGCCGATCTGGTCACACTGAGGGCATTCGCGGGCACTCAAGCCAGGGAGTCCGCCACGATTCGGGTTACCCTTTGCCCTCGACTCACGCACGCCCTGCTCCATCCGATCAAGGAGAGACGATGACCCCCTTCAACCTTCACCCGCAGCTGGACGCCGACACCCACTTCGTGGCCGACCTGCCGCTGTGCACCGTGCGCCTGATGAACGATGCGCGCTATCCGTGGCTGGTACTGATTCCGCGCCGCGATGCCATCCGCGAGATCTACGAGCTGGACAGCAGCGCCCAGCAGCAGCTGTGGCAGGAAACCACGCAACTGGGCGAGCTGCTGATGACGGTAAGCGGCGGCGAGAAGCTCAATATCGGCGCACTGGGCAACATGGTGCCGCAGCTGCACATGCACGTGATCGCACGCCGCAGCGATGATGAAGCCTGGCCAGGGCCGGTGTGGGGCGTCGGCACGGCTGAGCCCCACGACAGCGAGACGCTGACGGTGCTGGTCGACACCCTGCGCATGAAGATCGCCGAGCTGCCGAGCTATTCCTACTGACAGCGTCACCTGCGCTGTCACTGACATCTACGCTCTCGCAGACACTGTCATCCACGTTCTCACATCTACGAAAACGGGGCCCAATGGGCCCCGTTTTCGTATCTTGCTGGTAGTAAGCAGCAGCTAGTAAGCGACAGGTAGCAAGCGGCCTGCCTGCCTTGGCGGGGCAGGTCTCACTCCTCGCCTGAGCTCTGCCCTGATGACCTCGGGCCCAGAGGGCTCTGGAGGGAGGTGCCCGGTGCCGAGCGATCAAACGGCGAAGCACCGCGACCGGTGGGAGAGTCCAGCGCCTTGAGACTGCTGGCGACCAGCAAAGCACCAAAGACCGTGATGATGATGCCGCCGAGCAGCCCGACCAGCGCCGCCCACGGCCACTGACGACGCGCGCGGCCGTTTGAGTGCGGCCCACCCAGGCGCGAGCCGGCCGCCGCCAGGCGTCCGCTGGCCTTCATGATCAAGGTGGCCATCGCCACGCTGCCCACCGTCAGCGCGGTGCCCAATGACATCGCCAGCACCGCCAGTACCCCGCTGCCGACCATGTTCAGCGCCAGCGCGGCCAGCAAGACCAGAATCGCGCCGGAACACGGCCGCAGGCCGATCGCCAGCACCGCCATGCCCATGGTGCGCCAGTCGCCACTGGCCTGCTCCGCCGTCACTCCATGCGCATGGCCGCAACCACAGTCATGCCCGTGTGAATGAGCGTGGCCGTGAGAGTGAGAGTGAGAATGTGAGTGGTCGTGGCCAGGCGACGGCTCGAACGCCAGCCCCTGCATCGCTGGCGCCTGCGGCGCTCCCACGCTAGAGACAGGCTGTGCCCTGACAACACGCCATAGCGTGCGAGCGGCGCGCCACAGTAACAACAGCCCCAGCACCAGCACCCCGAGATGACTGAGCAGGGTGACCTTCTCGACCTGTCCGAGCACATCGCGCCCCGCCCAGTCGAGCAGCCCCGCCCCGAGGCCGACCAGCACCAGCGCACTGACGCCCTGCAGCAAGGCCGCCAGCAACGACAGCCACAGTGCACGGCGCCGAACGATGGGCTGGCTGACCAGCAGCGTACTGATCACGACCTTGCCATGCCCGGGGCCCGCGGCATGCAGCACGCCATAGGCGAAGGACAGCCCGATCAGCGCCCAGGGCGTGCCGGGATGGGCGGCAAGCTCACTCATGGCGCGCCCCAGCGAGCGCTGGAAACGCGATTGCTCGGCGAAGACCCACCCCAGCGCCTCGCCCCAGCCCTGCACCAGGCCTGGCCAGAGCGCCATGCCCAACACGAGCAGCCCGCAGCCGACCGCCAGCCAGCCGGCCAGGCGCCGCCCCCGCGACGAGGCCGGCTTCAGCAGGCCATCACGCATGCCCTTGAGGCTCTTGATATCGCCAAGTCCGCTGGTGTCCTTCGGCTCACTGCTCATCAGCCACCTCACAGCTGACACTGCCGACCTCGGCGAAGTACTGGCCGAGATCCATCGGTGCGGTGGCGTTGATATCCAGCATCGAGGCCTCGGCGACCTTGGACGGGTCCGGGTCGGCCGGCGTGATGCCCGGCGTGCAGCTCAGCGCCGAGTCCTGCCCTTCCAGCCCGCTCACCACCAGCCCTTGCTGCACGGCGATGGCATCCGGGTCATGCAGAATCTCGATGTAATAGGTGGGGTCGTAGATACGATAACTGAGGGTGTGGCCAGCCATCGCCACCGGCTCGGCCAGCGGCAGCTCCATCTGGAAGGCGACACGCTCGCCCTTGAGCCAGGTGGTCTGGCGCGTCGCCTTGCCAAGCGCCACGGGTTCGCCGTCCAGCGTGACATGGGTGTAGTAATCGAACTGCGACAGATTGGCCAGAATCTCGCTGCCCAGTACATCGAGACGCTGCTCCATGCTGGTATCGTCCTCGAGCGCGGCCAGCTCCTGACGCAGCGTCAGGCTGTAGAAGGGGTCGAGCAGCCAATACTGGCGCATCGCGACGGCCCGCCCCTGGTCATCGAGGCGCAGCGTCACCCGCAGATCGACCCAGCCATGCGGATGCGCGGCGGCAGGCTGACTGACCACCAGGGTGCCCAGCATCAGCAACGGCGTCAGCCAGACCGCGGGGCGCAGGCTGTGACGAGACGGGAAACGCGCCAGCGCGGACGACAGCGCCGCCACCAGGCGATGAACAGCAACAGACATCGGGAAACTCCGGCAGAACGTCACGGGGACGACAGGAAGGGATTGGCAGGATGTTACTTCATGACAAAACGGGCGGCATCCCGACGCAGCCCGAGGACACCTTCGACAGGCTTTGATGGCGGTCAGTTCGCCGAATCATCATGGCCATGGCGAAAGTCTTCACGGCGCAGCCCGTATTTGTGCATCTTGAGATTGAGCGTACGCCGCGGCAGTGCCAGCTCTTCCAGCACCTGAGCGATGTTGCCGCGTGCACGGGTCAAGGCGGCGCGAATCAAGGTCGACTCGAACATCGCCACCTGTGCCGCCAGCCCATGCTCCTCGCTGCTCGCCAGCGCCTCGTCGCTCGCGCCATTGCCGGTCTCGCCTGCGCCCTCCTCCGCTGAGGCATTGCCCGGTGCGGATGACTGCCGCGCGGTGGGCGATTCCCCCAGCACCACGCGGCGACTGGCGGCCTGACGCAGCTGCCACAGATTGCCCGGCCAGTCCGCCGCCATCAACGCGGCCAGCTCACCGCTGGCGAAGGGTTGCGCCTCCACCTCATGCACCTCGGCGGCCTGACGGCTGAAATGCGCCATCAGCAACGGGATGTCCTCGCGCCGCTCGCGCAGGGCGGGTGTCGTCAGTTCGATTTCGGCCAGTGCATGCCCCAGAGTGCGCGTCAGCGGCCCGCTTGCCATCACGTCGCCCACGCTGCACTGCGCGCTGCACACCAGCCGTGGCGCCTGGCGGGCGCCGTCCTCACGCGTGGCGATCCAGCCATCCAGCCACTGCCATTGCGCGCCACTCAGGTGATCCACCTCATGCAGCAGCAAGGTATTGGCCGCAGGACATGCCGCGAGCGCATCCTCGATCGCGCCCGCCAGAGCCTCCGCGCCCTCTGCCCTGGCTTGCGACAGGGGCGCGCATTCCACTCGCGCCAGCAAGGCCGTCGCCGCCGCCGGCATGGCGGCAGATGAGGGCGACACCTCGGCAGGCGGCGCATGCTCGGCCAGTGCCAGCGCCAGAGTGCTGCGCCCGCTGCCCGCCTCACCGCTGATCCAGACGCGCGCCGGATGCCCGCGCAATTCAAGCAGTCGCTCACGCAGCTGGCGAATCTGACGGCTCTCGCCTCGCAGCAGACCACTGAGGCCGCGCACGCTCAAGCGGCGGCGCAGGCGTTGGTTTTCATCACTCAGACGCCGCCCAGCCAGCGCCTGACGCAGCTTGAGCTCCAGCGCTTCGGGGTCAAACGGCTTCTCGATGAAATCGCGCGCGCCGCCCTGCATCGCGGCAACGGCCGTGGCGACATCGCCGTGACCGGTCATCATCAGCACCGGCAACTCCGGCGCCTTTAGTGCAAGCCGCGCCAGCAGCGTCAGGCCATCCATGCCCGGCATGCGGATGTCGCTGATCACCACACTGACCGGCTCGGCGGCGGCCAGGGCTTCCAGCAGCGCCTCGGCGCGCGAGAAGCAGAGCAGATGGATCTCGGCCAGCTCCAGCCACTGGGCGAGGGATTCGCGCACCGCCGGATCATCATCCACCAGCCATACCGGCGCCTCACGGGTCAGATCGCTGTCCTGCTGCAGGCGCAGCTCTGCCGGGTCCAGGCCCGTGGCGGCAAACTCCTCTGCGCCCTCGAAGCCATCGCTGTCATGCGTATAGCCTGTCATTCGTGCGTATACCCCGTCATGTCACGGATTGCTGCCTGCTGCCTTGTTGTTCGGTGCCGTCGGCTGCATGCGTTGCCTCCGACGCCGGCGTGCGTAGCCACAATTCGAAGCAGGCGCCGCCCAGCGCAGAGCCCTCAGCCAGAGAGGAGCCCTCAGCCGGTTCAGACACAGAAGCGCCATCGGCCAGACGCAGCAGGCCACCGAGGTCGCGCGCCAGGCCATAACTCAGAAACAGCCCCATCCCCATGCCCTCGCCGACCTCGCGTGTGGTGGTGAAAGGATCAAACAGCGTGGCACGCAGCGCAGGGTCGATGCCGGGACCATTGTCCTCGATACGCAGACATCCGCCTGGCTGCCCCTCAAGACTGGCCACTGCCGGCCAGGCCTGCCAACTGAGGCGCAGTCGCGGGGCCGTGCGCTTGTCGTCCGGCTCGCCGCTCTGCTGATCGGTCTGTTGATCGGCCTGCTGTGCTCTCTGCTCCCCTTCCAGCGCATCGAGTGCATTGCGGATCAGGTTGGTCAGCAACTGCTCGAGACGCACCTGTCCGCCCATCACGATGATGTCTCGGGGCAGCGCGTCCTGCTCTACCGTCAGGTCGAGGGCGGTGACTCGCTCGGCGAGCAGTTCCAGCGCGAAGTCGATGCGCGGCGCCAGCGCCAGGGCGACGGGCGCCTGCTGACTGGCCGGACGCACGAAGACCCGCAACTGGCGAATCATGTCGGCCAGACGCTCGGACAGCTCACTGATGCGCGTGAAGTTGCTGGCGGCGGATTCGGCGGCACGCGCGGTCAGCTCGGGGCGCGTTGCGGCGGAGGCGATGCCCCGCGCCAGCAGCTTGCCGCCGCTGGCGGCGTAGGTGCGAATGCCGACCAGCGGCTGATTGAGCTCATGGGCGATACCGGCCGCCATGGTGCCCAGCGCGGCCAGCTTGCCGGCCTGCACCAGCTCATCACGCGTGGCCTCGAGTTCGCGCGAGCGCTGGGCGACCCGCTCCTCGAGGCGCTCGTTGATTTCGCGCATCATCACCGCTTCACGCCGAATCAGCCCCAGGCGCGCCTGTCGCTCGCGCATCCACAGCGCCATCATCGCCAGCCCCAGGATCACCGCGAGCCCGACCAGCACCACATTGCGCGCCTGGATATAGAGTGGCCGCAGCGGCATCAGAAAATGCAGCTGCCAGCCCAGCGGCCCGCTGGCCAGCGACTCATCCAGATAGCGTTGGCCCATCGCCGCCGTCGGCAGCCGCGCGATCTCCGACGCCGCCAGTTCGTGGTTGTCGCCCAGCACCAGGCTGCCGTCCTCCAGCTCCCGCGACAGCGGTGTCAGCGGCGCCCCGCGAAACTGCTGCTGCGCCCGAATGCTGTCCAGCGCCTGCGGCTCGATCGCCTCCAGCGCGCGATACTTCCAGTTGCGCCGCGAGGCCAGCAGCACGATGCGATTGGCATCGGCGAGCAGTACCGTCTCCCCCGCCTGGCGCCAGGTATCCTCCAGCGCCTCCAGCGAGACCTTGACCACCATGACGCCCAGCGGCTCGCCCTCGGCCCCGAGTACCGGCGCCGAGACGAAATAGCCGGGGCGCCCGGTGGTATTGCCGACGGCGAAGAATTCACCGCGCCCACGCGCCAGGGCATCGATGAAATAAGGGCGGTAGTCGTAGCGATAGCCGACGAAGCTGTCGGGCTCATCGAAGTTGCTCGCGGCCACGGTCATGCCGTCGCGGTCGGTCAGGAAGATGGCCGCCGCGCCGGAGGCACGCGCGACACGCCGCAGATGCTGATTGAGATCGCTGCTCGAACCGAGGGGAGCGGCGGCACTGGCGGCGTCGCGTTCGTCTGAGGGGATAAGAGGCGGCGTTGCCGCAGGCGGGACGCCCTGCTCGCCGAGGGCGATACGCACACGGGCCTGGCGCGCCAGCAATTCCGGCAGCCATTGGAAACGTGACAGCTCGGCATTCAGCGTGCTGGCATAGAAATTCAGGCGAGTCGCGGCGTGCTGGCGGGCATCACGCTCGCCACGCGCCAGCTCCCAGTGCCAGAGAGCAAACAAGGCCATCAGCCCGGCCAGCAGACTGGCCGAGAGCGCCAACCAGGCCAGACGCCGACGGCGCAGCGCACTCAGCGTCATGGGCCATCACACCGCGCGAGCGCGGGCTCGCCCGGGCTCCGGTACTGCCCGCCTGCGAAATGATGGACAAGGCCAGAGAGGCGACGCTGAGGGCCGCCTCGTGGGGTTGCCATGCGTGGGGTTGCCATGCGCGGGGCGGTCACGGCGCGCCGATCACCGGCACGGTGCGCGCATCCAGGGCCACGGCGACCTCCACCAGCAGGTTGTCGAGGCGGCCCGGCGCGATATCGGCACCATTGCTGTCACCGCTCACGCTGAGACGAATCTGGCCGTTGACCTCGCTCACCCAGGCTTCCAGCGCCAGCGGCGGCCGGGCAGCGTAGCTGGCGTCGAGGCGCTCGAGGTCAGGGTCTGCGCGCTCGATGATGAAGCCACGCTCCGCCAGCGTCGTCAGCAGGGTGACGAAGACCTGCTGGGAGGTCAGGGTGCCGCTGTCGGGGGCGATCACCGCGGTGCGCGAGTCCGGCGCATGGGTCGGCTGATTTATGCAGCCACCCAGCGCCAGCAGGCCGGCGAGCAGCGTCGCGAGCCCCAGACGTTGCCATAGCGAGCGTGGAGATGCCTTGCGCATGTTCATCAGCGAACCTCCCGTGGATCACGACCCGCCAGCGCAGCCTGCAGCTGACGCTCGATCTGGCGGCAGCTGTCGCTGTCATTGTGAGGACGGGCATCGATGACGTAGCCGCCCTGATTGATGACCTGCTCATCGCGGATCACGCGCACGCGCTCATCCGGCGCGACCAGCGAGATGCGCTCGAAGCTGATCGGGTCATCGCGGAAGGTGTCATTGCCGACGCCCACGCCGAAATCATTGCCCGCCGCGACGCCATAGCCCACCGAGAAGCCGATGCGCGAGCCGAAGGGCCCATCGATCGCGCCCAGCCCCGGCTGGTCCACCTTGCGCTCACCCGTCACCACGCCCAGCGCCTGTTCGCTCTCGCGGATCTTGTAGCCACGGGCCTCGACGACCTGCGCCGCGGCACGCAACCACTGATTGGCATCGCCCTCACGCGGGAAGATGCAGGCTTCGGGCAGGCCAGCGCTGTCATTCGCGGCCAGCGGGTCCTTGCCGGACAGGGCCGAGCAGCCGCTCAGCAGCACCAGCCCCACTGCGAGCAGTGTCATGCGCGGCAGGCGCGAGCGCGCTGACGTATCAGCCACGCTCGGCCGTGCGGGAAATTCGGGAAGTCGATGGAGCATGCGAACGTCTCCGGTCAGCCACTTGAGCCGGCGCTGCATCACGATTTTCACACCATGAGACACGCCAGAGGCACTAGACTGACACATAAGTCTTGTAGGATTTCTGCATAATTATGGTATCGAGACAGCGGGATAACCTGGATGCAGCAAGCCTCATCTTAGCGCCCAGCCATGCCAGCGCCTACCGTATCCAGCACCCGACAATGGGCGACAAGGCCGCACCGCCATTGCCATCCCGCACGATGATCACGCAACGCCAGCACTGCCAGAACCGCTCGCTCGGCGCGCAAACCGCCGGTCAGCGCGCGCAACACTGGTTACATATGGAAACGATATCGCGCGGACAACTCACGACGCTACAGGTTCAATAAGTTACCATTATCGACGAATAGGCAATCAGGGAGAGAAATTTATGTCAGAAAATGCCGACCAGCCCACGGTCGCCAAGATCAACCCGCCAGTCTTCTTCGGCTCCGCCGTCGTGATTCTGGCGTTCGTGATCTTTACGGTCGCCATGCCGGATACCGCGCAGACCGCCTTCGGTCATGTCCAGACCTGGATCATCGACACCGTCGGCTGGTTCTACCTGCTGGCCATGGGCGTGTTCGTGATCTTCACGCTGGGTCTCGCCTTCTCGAGCTATGGCGACATCAAGCTGGGGCCAGACCATTCCGAGCCTGATTTCAGCTACGGCTCCTGGTTCGCGATGCTGTTTTCCGCGGGCATGGGCATCGGCCTGATGTTCTACGGCGTTGCCGAGCCTGTCTTCCACTTCACTGCGCCTCCGGTCGGCGATGCCGGCACCGTCGAGGCCGCGCGTGAAGCCATGAAGACCACCTTCTTCCACTGGGGCATCCACGCCTGGGGCGTCTATGCCGTGGTGGCGCTGGCGCTGGCCTACTTCAGCTTCCGCCACAACCTGCCGCTGCGCATCAGCTCTGCGCTGTATCCGCTGATCGGCAAGCGCATCCATGGCCCGATCGGCCATGCCGTCGATATCTTCGCCGTCTTCGGCACCATGTTCGGGGTCGCGACCTCGCTGGGTCTGGGCGTGCTGCAGGTCAGCTCCGGTCTGCATTACCTGTTCGATATCGACAACGACCTGACCACCCAGATCATCCTGATCGCCATCATCACCTGTCTGGCGACCGTTTCCGTGGTCATGGGTCTGGACGGCGGCATCCGTCGTCTCTCCGAGCTGAACCTTGGCCTGGCACTGGCGCTGATGCTGTTCGTGCTGTGCGTGGGTCCGACCATCTTCCTGCTGCAGACGTTGATCCAGAACATCGGTGGCTACCTCAGCGAAGTGGTCGACAAGACCTTCAACATGTTCGCCTATATCCCGGAAGATGGCCCGTCCAAGTGGCTGGGTGGCTGGACCCTGTTCTACTGGGGCTGGTGGATCGCGTGGTCCCCGTTCGTGGGCATGTTCATCGCACGCGTCTCGCGTGGCCGCACCATCCGTGAATTCGTCTACGGCGTACTGTTCGTACCGATGGGCTTCACCTTCCTGTGGCTGACCTTCTTCGGCGACAGCGCCCTGCACATGCTGCTGACCGATACCGCGGGCAACCTGGCAGAAGCAGTCTCCGCCGATGCGTCCGTGGCACTGTTCAAGTTCCTGGAGCTGTTCCCGTTCGGTAGCATCACCTCCATGCTGGCCACCCTGCTGGTCGTGACCTTCTTCGTCACCTCCTCGGATTCCGGCTCGCTGGTCATCGATATGCTGACCTCCAAGGAAGGTGATGAATCTCCGGTCTGGCAGCGTGTCTTCTGGGCCTTCTCCGAAGGTTTCGTCGCCGTAGCGCTGCTGATGGCGGGTGGTCTGGGCGCCCTGCAGACCGCCTCGCTGGCCTCTGCCCTGCCGTTCGCGATCATCCTGATGTTCGTCTGCTATGGCCTGCTCAAGGCACTGCGTCTCGAGGGCGTCAAGCAACGCTCCATGCAGCACCTGAGCAACACGCCGGGCCACACCGCCGGTGGCGCACGCAGCTGGCAGAAGCGCGTCCAGACCCTGGTCGAGACTCCGCGTCAGAAGAACGTCGAGCAGTACCTGATCAACACCGTCACGCCGGCACTGGCGGATGTCGCGAAGGAATTCGAGGCCCAGGGCCTGGATACTCGCGTCAATGACGAGGAAGACCGCAGCTATCTGCAGGTCAGCCACGGCGAGGAAGTCGACTTCGTCTACGGTGTGCGGGTGCGCGAATACGCTGCTCCGGCCTTCGCGCTGCGCAACGTCAAGCGCAAGGGCACCAGCGACGTGGAACGCCATTACCGCGCCGAGGTCTTCCTGCGTGAAGGTGGCCAGACCTATGACGTCATGGGTTACACCAAGGAGCAGGTGATCGGCGACGTGCTGGACCAGTACGAGAAGCACATGCACTTCCTGCACATGGCGCGCAACTGACGCCTGAGCGTTGCAGAAGTGATGACAGCTGATGACATGGCTGTCGCAAAGGCCCCGCCCCGTGCGGGGCCTTTGCGTATGTGGCCGAAATCAGAATGTCCGAGCCGACGACATTGGCTGCAATATCCGTGTGCGACCTTGAAAACCGCATGCGCGCACCACATCTCTTACTAGGCATTCATCTACGGCTTGAGGGTGGTGCGCCGGCGACGATAGGGGTGGCCGATGAGGGCGATACAGTGAATTCGTTACCCTGCATCCCGCCCAGCCTCTACACTGGTGGCATACTGGCAGCACGGCTCGCCACCTGCATCTCCACTTTCCCCACAATGCCGTTCACTTCACATTTTTCAGGAGAGTCTTCATGTCCAACGATACCAATGCCATCGGCCTGCACACTGCCAGCGCCACTCAGCTGGCCGAGCACCTCAACATCCTGCTGGCCAACTACCAGACCTTCTACATGAATGCCCGTGGTTACCACTGGAACGTGAAGGGCAACCAGTTCTTCGAGCTGCACGTGAAGTTCGAGGAAACCTACACCGACCTGCTGACCAAGGTCGACGAGATCGCCGAGCGTATCCTGACCCTGGGTCACGAGCCGCTGCACGCTTACAGTGACTACGCGCGTGTCGCCACCATCAAGGAAGACACCCACGTCAGCGACGGCACGGCTTGCGTCAAGGGCCTGCTGACCGGTTACAAGTCCCTGATCGAACTGCAGCGCGAGATCATGTCCGTCGCGTCTGACGCCGACGATGAAGGTACCGCTTCACTGGTCGGTGACTACATCCGCGAGCAGGAAAAGACCGTGTGGATGCTGTCCGCCTACCTGGGCGAGTAAGCGCTCAAGCCAATGCAGCGCCAGGACATGGCAGCGCGGATCTCTGATGCTGCTGTCTGACGCTGTAGTTGACTGACACTGGGCCGCGAGGCATTCGCGCAGTGTGAACGCCGCCTTTCGACCCTGCACACGCGGGACTCGAAAGGCGGCGTTGTCATGTGGCCATGAAGGCCCGCCAGATACCGACCAGGAGGGTTGCATGTCACTGCCGCTGACACGTCTGCTACGCAAGCTGCTGCATGTGGCTGCCAAGCCCATGCGCCACGCCCAGGGCAAGGATGGCTACGTCATTCACGCCTATCGTGGCTACGGCTCGCACAGCGAAGCCTTTCTGATGGGACGCATCTTCCGCCAGCCCGGCTCACGCAGCCAGCTGGCTCCCGGCGCTGGGCGCGACCTGATGGATGTCGGTCGTCGCATGCTGCGCTGGGGCAAGAGCGGCGTCGAAGTAGAGGTCGCGCTGGGGGACAACCGCACCACCGCCATCACCGACCGCGATGGCTACTTCAGCGTGCATCTGCCGCTCGATGAGCCGCTGGAGCACCAGGGCCAGTGGCATACTGCCCGCATCACCGCGTGTCCGCCGAAGCAGCCCCCGGTGGAGGGCGAGGCGCAGGTCTATCTGCCGCCCATCAGCACGCGCCTCGGGGTGATCAGCGATATCGACGACACCGTGATGTACACCGGCGTCGCCAACAAGCTCAAGATGCTTTACCGCCTGTTCATCGAGTCCGCCGAGCGGCGCACCGCCTTCCCGGGCGTGGCTGCCCTCTATCAGGCGCTGCATGAGGGTGATGATGGCCAACAGCAGCGCCCGCTGCTCTATGTGTCGCGTGGTCCGTGGAGCATCTACGAGATGCTGGAGGTCTTCTTCCAGCACAACCGCATTCCGGTCGGGCCGATCCTGTTCCTGCGCGAGTGGGGCCTGACGCTGCAACGCCCGCTGCCCAGACGCTCCGAAGACCACAAGCAGGCGCTGATCGAGAAGATGCTCGGCCTGTATGACGAGATGCAGTTCCTGCTTATCGGCGACAGCGGCCAGCATGACCCGGAAGTCTACGCTGAGGTCGTGCGCCGTTATCCCGGTCGCATCTGCGCGATCTACATTCGCCAGATAGGCGATTCGGACTCGCGCAAGGCCGAGCTGGACCAGCTCGGCGAGGAGCTGGCTGCCCTCGGCTGCGTGATGCTGTTGAGCACCGATAGCCTCGACATGGCGCACCACGCGCATGCCAACGGCTACATCGATGCCGCCAGCGTCGAGATGGTACGTGCCGAGATCGAGCATCAACTCGCCGACGAGCCGGCCTGAGCGCCTCGCTAGCCAGCGGATAGATAGCGGCACTATCGCGGTACTACAACGCAAGACGGAGACCCCAGGGTCTCCGTCTTGCGTTGTGCGCGACTGATATGAGCCTCACCGAACGACTCTGCTGAATGACGGCCTCAGGCGATGCGTGAGCGAATCAGCTGATCGAGCGACAGGCGTCCCGGGCCCTGCAGTACCAGCACCAGCAGGCTGGACAACCACAGACCATGAGTGACCCAGGCGTGGGGATAGACGAACAGCTGGATGGTCAGCGTCATGACGGCAAGCCCCAGCGCCGCGAAGCGCGTCCCCAGCCCCAGCCACAGCATCAGCGGGAAGAGGTGCTCGGCGATGGTCGCCAGCCAGGCGGCCAGTATCGGCGAGACCAGCGGCAAGGCGTATTCGTGCTCGAACAGGAAGAAGGTGCTGTCCTTGATCGAGAAGCCGTCGACCTTGGTCTGCGCCGACATGAAGAATACCGCGCCGACGATGATGCGCATCAGGATCAGCACCGCATCCATGCGCAGGTTTTCCAGCCAGACGAACACTTTCAGGACCTGCCCCGCCACACCGGTACGAACCGCAGGCGTCGTTGATGATTCAAGGCTCATGATGAGGCCTCCTCAAGGGTGCGCCAGGGCGCGAAGGGTCAAACAGAAAGAGCCGAGCAGAAAAGAACCAGGCAGGATCAGGTCGGCGCGCGGAAGGCACCACTTGCCAGCAGGGGGGCCAGCAGCGGCCCCAGCTCCTGCTCGGGGTGCGCGTCCGCGAGCCGCGCTGCCGCGTCCGCCAGCGTCTCCCCCGCCAGCAGCAGCTCGAGCAGCAAGGCAGCGGCCTCGCACAGCACCGTGACCTGCACCTCCAGCGCCGGGCGCGTGATCAACACCCGCTCCGGCCGCGCGATATCCAGCCCCTCCAGCGTCGCGCCGGCATGCTGATGGCGCTGCCATATCTCGAGCACCGCATGCTCCAGGTGCAGCAGACAAGCCGCGGGGTGCGCCGAGAACCTGAGCTCCATCACCGCCTCAGGCGGCAGTCCCGCCAGCTGGGTCGGCACCAGGGCTTCGGCGTCCGCCGCGTGATAGGCCACCAGACGAGCGGCCTCGAAGCGTGCCAGGTCCACCGCATAGAACGGCAGCTGAGCGGCCGACACCTGACGCGCCTCGACCAACGTGGTCAGGGTCTTGTGCAGGGTCTCGGCAAGCCCGGCCCCGTACTCCATCATCAGCGGTGATCGCGGCAGATGCTGGCGGGAATGATCGTGGGCCAGGGCCGCAAAGAAGCGCTCGCCCACCACCTGCCGGGTCACCGGATAGGCCTCTTCCAGCGCACTGATCAGGCTGGCCCAGACATTGTTGCGATAGACATCGAGGCGCTGCTGATGGCCTGCCTCGATACCCAGAAGCGCGGCATCGGGCTGGGTGAGTGCCTCGATGAAGGCGCGCTGCCAGTCGGGCTGGCGCTCAGCGCTGGCATGCCGCTCGAGAGAGGTCATTGGCCGCCCTCCATGCCGGAGCGCGTCAGCTGCTGCGCCCGTGTGCTGTGCAGCAACGCCTGAGCGCGTGTGGTCTGCCCCAGCAAGACCTCCAGCGCCGGCACCTGGGTGTCCCACTCAATCAGCGTCGGACGCGGCCCGATGCGATTGATGAAGTCGGCATACAGCGCCCAGACCTCATCACAGACCGGCGCGCCATGGTTGTCGATCAGCAGACCTTCACGCGTGTCCTCGCCATGCCCCGCCAGATGGATCTCCCCGACGGCGTGGCCCGGAATGGATTCCAGCCAGGCCGCGGGATCGATCCCGATGTTGTGCGCCGAGACGAAGACATTGTTGACGTCGATCAACAGACCGCAGCCACTGCGCTCGACCAGGCGAGTAAGGAAATGCGTCTCGGGAATCAGTTCCGCTCCCAGCTCGCGTGCATCGAAACGCAGATAGTGGGCGGGATTCTCGATCAATACCTGACGGCCCAGGGTGTCCTGCAACTGCATCAGGTTATCGCTGACCCGTGCCAGCATCGCGTCCGTCAGCGGTACCGGCAGCAGGTCGTTGTAGAAGTGGCCGCTATGGCCGGCCCAGGCCAGGTGCTCTGACACGCTGGTGGGCGGGTGACGCTCGCAGAGCGTTCTGAGGCGCGCCAGATGCGTGGCATCCAGCGGGCGCTCCGATGCCATCGACAGGCCGACACCATGAATCGAGAGCGGATACTCCTGCAGCGCATCCAGCCGGGCATGGGGTGCCCCGCCGGCGCCCATGTAGTTCTCGGCATGAATCTCGAGAAACCCCAGCGCCGGGCGCGACGACATCAGCTCACGCACATGCTGCGCCTTGAGGCTGATGCCGACGGCCATCTCGTCGAGGGACGGATAGGCCGTACCGAAATCCGGACTGCCGGAGGAAGGGGATGGCTGATGCATGAAGACCTCTCGAGGCGGCGAGCGTCCGGTGGCGGCGTGGCGCCAGGCCACCGGACGTCAAGTTCGGGGGGATGCTCGGGAAAGCCCGAGACAGCCCCGAGGCGTGATGCTTACTTGATCTCTTCCAGGCTGCCGGTGCCATTGGGCGTCTCGATGGAGGTGCAGGTGCCTTCCGGAACCAGCTTCCAGGCATTGCCCTGATAATCGACGGTGGAAGTCCCGGCACACGAAGTACCCGGGCCAGCGGCGCAGTCATTCTCACCGGCCAGCGACACGCCGTAGCACTTTTCCATGCCCGCCGCGTGGGCCGGGAGGGAGACGACAGCGGTAGACAGAGCGACAGCGGTTCCGAGTGCGGAGGCCAGGGCAAAAGCGGTCTTGGCGGACTTGTTCGTCTTGGTAGACATGGGCACATCTCCTGAGAAAATGCTCTTTAATGAGCCAAACGTTATTTATCTATCACTTTCGCCCCTGCGCTGCGGGCTCAATCCAACTTACGGGGGGCTTGGGGAGATGGATGCAGAAAAAATCGAAATTCTTGCCGCGACTCGACAATATCGCGCAGACCGCACTCCCCTCATCGCATGCGGAAACGATACCCCGCGCTTGCGTTGACCTCGCAATGCAAACGCAAGCGGCCCCATATAGGGGCCGCTTGCGTCGACTGTCATCTGCTGTCTGAGGGCATGTCGCAACGTCTGTTGTAACGTCAGTCGCAACGACTGCCTGCCGTGCTGCAGGCGATGAGGGCGATCAGCAATCGCCCTGCCACTTGCGCTCCATGAGCTCCCAGCGCGAGAGCGACGCAGGCGCCTGCCCTGCCTCGGTGTCCAGTGTCTCGGCATCCGGCGCTCCGGTGACATCCTGGCCTTCGCTGGCTGCCGATTCTTCACTGGCAGGCGGCTCGGGCGCGGGCTGGCGATCAAGCGCCGACGGCGCGGATGTCGATGGCTGATCAAGTGCCGGCTCGGGCTGATACAGGGTGTCACGCGACTGGCGCACCAGCGCTTCCGGCAGTGGTTTCTTCATGCGCGCGCCGAGCTCCAGCAGCTCCTCGGCACGGCTGATCAGGTTGCCGCGCCCGCTGGCCAGCCGCTTCATGGCGGTATCATGCGCCTCGCGCGTGCGCCCCAGCTGAGTGCCCAGCTCCTCGAGGGATTCGGCGAGGCCGCGGAACTTGTCGAGCAGCGCCCCGGCGCGCTCGCCGATCACGCGTGCATTGTCGTTCTGGCGCTCCAGACTCCACAGACTCGCCACGGTGCGCAGGCTGGCCAGCAAGGTGGTCGGCGTCACCATCACCACGCCCTGGGTGAAGGCGTCCTGGAACAGGCTGTCATCGTGTTCGAAGGCCAGCGCGAAGGCCGGCTCCATCGGCAGGAACAGGAACACGAAGTCCGGCGAGCCCAGCCCCTCGATGGCGGGATAGTTGCGCCGCGCAAGCCCGGTGACATGGCCGCGCACCGAGGTCAGATGCGCGCGCAGCGCGCGTGCTCGCGTCACGTCGTCCTCGGCATTGACGTACTCGGTGTAGGCGGTCAGCGAGACCTTGGCATCGATGATCAGATGCTTGTTGTCCGGCAGGTAGACGATGGCATCCGGACGCTGACGACCGCCCTCACCGGTGAACGACACCTCGCGCTTGAACTCGATGCCATCACGCAGACCGGAGCGCTCCAGCACGGTCTCCAGAATCATCTCGCCCCAGTTGCCCTGCATCTTGCTGTCACCCTTGAGCGCCCGCGACAGGTTGGCCGCCTCCTCGGTGATCTGGCGGTTGAGGCCCGCCAGCTGGTCGAGCTGACTCTTGAGGCTGGTGCGCTCGCGCACCTCCTCGCCATGCAGCTGCTCGAGGCGCTGACGGAAGTCGCCGACCTGCTCACGAAACGGCTTGAGCAACTGCTCGAGCTGGGCGCCACTGGCGGCGGTGAAGCGCTGCTGGCGCTCCTCGAACACCTTGCCCGCCAGCTGCTCGAATTCCTGACTCAGGCGCTCGCGCGACTCGTTGAGCAATGCCAGCTGCTGCTCGTGATGGCTGGCCTCCTGACGCTGGCGCGTCACCAGCGAGGCATGCGTCTCGCGCAGCTCGGCGTAGCGCTCGGTCAGTGTCTCGAGACGCTCTTCGCGCTCCAGCAGCTGCGCCTCCAGCACTTCCTGCTGGCGGGTCAGGCTGCGCGCCAGCGTCTGCTGCTCACTCAGGGCGCGTGACTGTTCATCAAGACGCCCCTGCAGCGATTCGCGCAGCGTGGCGAGCTGCTCGGTCAGCGCATCGCGCGCCTGGCGCGCCTCCTCCAGCGACTGACTCAGATAGCGTTGCTGCTGCTCCGCCTGCTGCCCGTCCAGTGCGGCACGTTGCTCGATCAAGGCCGCCCGCTGCTCGGCCTGTTGCTGGCGCTCACGCGACTCGTCCAGCGAGGCCTGCCACGCTTGCTGCATCGACTGCTGCTCCTCACTGCTTTCCTGCAGTGCATGGAGCTGCTCGCGGGTTCGCCGCCAGCCCAGCCCCAGGGCCAACGACAGCATCAACAGCACGCCGACCAGCAACCACATCACGGCGGAAGATTCAGAAAGCAGCGACATCGGGCACTCCATGGCCTGTGAAAACGCAGCGGGGTCACCCCCCTTGAAAGTCAGTATCGCGCATCCATGTCTTGAGTGTCAGGGCACGAAAGGACGGGAATTGCCTGCCATCAGCGTGCAGCGCTCACTGCGGTGAGTGACGCACACCGAGAGCAGAATTCCCCACTTCTCTGCCCAGCACGCTCGCAAGAGCCGAAGCACGGAAAGGAGATTCGCATGACACAGCAGACCGATCAGCAGACACGTCAACAACTGCAAGGTAAGCGCGTGGCCATTCTCGCGACCCATGGCTTCGAGGAATCCGAGCTCGCGGTGCCGCGCGCCGCACTGCAGGAGGCGGGCGTCGAGGTAGACATCGTCTCGCCGGAGAAAGACGGCATTCGCGCCTGGGCCGAAACCGACTGGGGTGAGAAGTACCAGGTCGACACCCCGCTCAGCGATGCCAGCGAACACGACTATCACGGCCTGGTGCTACCGGGTGGCCTGTTCAATCCGGATACCCTGCGCCAGAACGAGAAGGCACTAGGCTTCGTGCGCAGCTTCTTTCAGGCCCACAAGCCTGTCGGTGCGATATGTCACGCGCCGTGGATCCTGATCGATGCTGGCGTCGTCGAGGGACGCCAGGTGACCTCCTTCCCCTCCGTCGCACAGGACCTGAAGAATGCCGGTGCCGAGTGGCAGGACAGCGAAGTGGTGTGTGACAGCGCGCTGGTCACCAGCCGCAAGCCAGCAGACCTAGATGCGTTCAACGCCAAGCTGCTCGAGGAACTGGCCGAAGGCAAGCACCAGCATCAGCACGCCTGAGGCCGCAAGCCAGAGAGCCGCAAGCTCTGAAGCTTGAAAAGACAGACGCCCCTGCCACTTCGGCAGGGGCGTTTTCGTTGTCTCAAGGGCGCAAACCGGTGCCTTGGCGGCAGAAGTGAAGTGTCCTCGCAGCACTGGCTGAACCCCTCATCTCCGAGGTTCGTTGGCCATTCTGCAGCCGTGCGTTGTATAACCTCATTGCGAGCAACCACTTACGCCACAGGCAACGCAATCTGGACAACTCAGCTCCACAACAACACACCGAGCGACGCACGGAGACATTAGCGAACGCCTTTCGTAAAAGGCGCTGCGACACGATATTCTGACGACAAGGATCCTCTTGGGTGACTGACCGACCATACGGGAGACCGCCCCATGCATATCTCTACCTTGAACACAGCTCTTACGTCTCTGCTGCCTTCCCTGCTGCTGGGACTGACGCTGATGCTCGCCACGCCGACGCTGGTCGCCGCGGATGATCGCCATCGCGCGCAGGGCCAGCACGGCGAGCGCCACAGCACGCCGCAGAGTCGCCACGAGGCGATCAAGCGCCGCCATCTCAGGATGTTCGACGAGCCGCGCGTGGAGCGCCACCACTCGCGCCAGCATTCTCGCCATGACACCCGCCGCCATGTCCCCAAGCGCCGCTACCATCAGCATGGGCGTCTTGAGCACGACCGCTACCGCCCGTACTACTACCAGAACCATGACTCCGGTCGACATGGCATCCGCCGCTACCATAACGGCGTGAGCATCGGCATTCCGGCGATCCGCATCAATATCAACTGAGCTTGCTCACTCTCAGCAGGCCACGCCAGCGCCTGATGCCCAGAGATGACGACGCCCCCGCAGGCTGACCTGCGGGGGCGTCGTTCGTCTACGTGACGAGTCTTGCCTGAGAGTTGCTCAAGCGGCCTTGGCAGGCTCGGCGAGTTCGGTGATCAGGCCCTTGAGCACCTGCCAGAATTCACCGACCGACTCGACCTCGACCCGCTCGCTGGGCGAGTGGGCACCGCGAATCAGCGGCCCGAAGGAGATCATCTCGAGCTGGGGATACTTGGCCCCCAGAATGCCGCACTCGAGCCCGGCATGGATGACCTTGATCTCCGGCGCACGGCCGGTGACGCTCTCGTGCAGGCTGCAGAAGCGCGCCAGCAGCTGCGCATCCGGCGCCGGCTGCCAGCCCGGATAGGTATTCTCGGCCACGGTGGTCGCGCCGATCAGCGCAAAGAGCCCACGAATGCGTTGCTCCATCATGGTCACGGCATCGTCACGCAGCGAGCGCACCAGCGCGCAGAGATGGAAGCGCCCCTCGCGCAGCTGCACCACGCCGAGGTTGTTGGAGGTTTCCACCACGCCTTCCACCGCCGCGCTCATGCGCTCGACCCCGTAGGGCGCGGCATCCAGCACCGCGACCAGCCGCTGAGTGTCCTCGACGGACAGCGCGTTCTCGGCGTTGCCACGGGTCACGCTGAGCGAGACATCCGGGTCCGTCTCGCGCAGCTCATCGCGAATCTGGGCCTCGAAGTCCGCGAGGCGCTGGCGCGCGGCAGCGACGCGCTCGTCATAGATCACCACGCCGACCGTGGCCTCACGCGGCAAGGCGTTGCGCAGCGTACCGCCAGACCAGCTGACCAGACGCGGCTTGAACTCGGCCAGCGCGACCAGCGCGCGTGACATCAGGCGATTGGCATTGCCGCGACCACGATGGATATCGAGCCCGGAATGGCCGCCGACCAGACCACCGATGGTCAGCTCCAGCTCCGCTTCGGCATCCTTCAGGGACGAGGTGGCAAACTCGTGGGCGACATTGATGTCCGCGCCACCGGCACAGCCGATATAGACCTGTCCGCGGTCTTCCGAATCCAGGTTGAGCAGGTAGCGCCCTTCCAGCCAGTTCTCGGCCAGATTCAGCGCGCCGCCCATCGAGGTTTCCTCCTCGAGGGTGAACAGCGCTTCCAGCGGACCGTGCACGAGGCTGTCGTCTTCGAGAACGGCCAGCGCCGCCGCGACGCCGAGACCGTTGTCGGCCCCCAGAGTGGTGCCGCGCGCCTTGAGCCAGCCGTCTTCCAGATAGGTATCGAGGGAATCACGCGTGAAGTCGTGATCACTGTCGCTGGCCGCCTGGGCGACCATGTCGAGATGGCCCTGCAGCACGATGCCCGCTGCGCTCTCGTGGCCGGGGGTGGCGGGCTTGCGCAGACGCAGGTTGCCAAAAGCGTCGCGATCATGGGCGAGACCACGCGCTTCGGCCCAGTCGATCAGATAGGCCACCAGCGCGGCTTCATGCCCGGACGGGCGCGGGATATTGCACAGAGTGCGGAAATGACGCCAGAGGATGGCGGGGTCCAACGTATCGATATGCTCATTCATGGCGAAGATTCCTGTTCTTGTCATCAGCGAGCATACGGAACAGCGGACGGGCGTGGCTAGTGGTTGTCGACACCTATCGATCAGTGACTTCGAATATGCAAGGATGACAATCACGACCCTGCTGACAGCTGCATGCCATTCCCCACCCTCATCGGAGCCCTTATGCCTCGTCGACTACTGCTGCTGACCGCCATCTCCGCCACTGCCGGCCTGCTGATGCTGAGTGGCTGCTCGCCGATTCCTGACATGCCCGGCCCGATCGGCATTCCGGGCCTCTGAGCCGCAAACGGCCGCGCTGGGCTTATTTGATGCTCATGTCAGACGGCCTTGTCATTCGCTCTTTTCGATCAGGCGCCCGACGGCCGCTCGGCACCAGCGATCGCGCGCCTTGCGGCCCACGATGCCCTGCCCCTCGGCCCAGCTGATGAAGGCAGGCGCATCCTGTCCGCCGAGCGCCAGCACCAGCCCGTGACGTGACGCCTCATCGAGTCGTGAAGGCTCACAGGCCTCGAGCGCTGTCTCGAGCCACGGCCGCACCAGCGCCAGCCCCCCGCCACCACGCCGATACCAGTCCAGTCGCTGCGCGCATGCGGCTGGCGTCAGCGTGGCCAGATCAGCCTCACTTCCCCGCTGCCGCAGTCTGTCGGCCAAGACGGGCGGCAAGCCGTGCAGCTCATGCGTGAGCAGGCTGGGCAGCAGGCGCTGGAAGTCCTGCTGCAGCACGCCGAGCAAGGCATCCTGCGCCAACTGCCCGCGCGGCGCTGATTCTCCACTCCCACTCTCGCCGATGGCCTTGCCCATCATCACCGCGTGCTCGCCACTGGCGGCATCGCGCTTGAGGCCCATGCGCAGCGGCACGAAGCCCTGCGCCAGCCAGAAGGCGACCAGATCGGCCTCGGCCCCGAAGCTGGTGCCGAGTCGCGTGACGCCTGCCGCCAGCGCCTGCTGCTCCAGCGCCTTGAGCAAGCGCGCGCCCTGACCACGCCGCCATAAAGCGGGATGCACCGCGATGCGCAGCACCCGCCACCAGCGGGCCTCGGCGGCGCCCTGATGGCCTGCATGCGCCGCCAGCGACTGTGCCAGCAGGTGCCCGCGCGGACGCCGCTTGCCGCACCAGATGTCATGCGCCAGGGGCGTCGGGAAGCCGCCCTCCTCGACGGCGGCCACCACCCCCAGCCAGGCATCACGCCCTGTCGTGACGTCGCGCTGACGAATCGCCATCAGCGTGAGCCCCGGCGTGTCGAGCAGCTGGCGCAGGTCCGCCGGTGTGGTGCGGTAATGCGCCTGCACCAGCAGGCCGAACAGCTGCCGCAACGCCGCCTCGTCACGCGCCAATGCATCACGCTCCAGTACGACAATGTCGCAGCCCTCCAACCACTGCTGAGCATTCTTCGCGCATGGCTCAGGCAGCTCAGGCGGCTGCGCCGAGAGCAGCAGCAGGTCATCGGTCAATGCTTCCAGCGGGTCGCCGGGCGCCCAGCGCACGGGCGTCGTCATCTCAAGTGCCTGCCAGCCGGGACACTGGCGCTCGAGATGATGGCGAAACCGCAGCTGGAAGCCGCGACCGGTGCCTTCATAGCCATGCACGGTGGTGGCGAAGGCGATGCGCGAAAAATACGCCAGATAGCCTTTCAGCAAGGGCGTGGGGATGGCGGCGGCCTCATCGACGAACAGCCGCGGCAGCAGCTCATCGTGACAGGCGTGGCGAGCCGCCTCGATGGCATCCGGCGCCAGAAAACGCAGTTCGCTGCCGGAAGCCGTGTCGTCCTCCGCCTGCCCAGCCGGCAAGCGAAAGACATTGCCCTCGCGCCGCCCCCGGGGCAGCAGGGCCGCCAGGCGTTCGAAGATCGCACTGACCGCCGCAGGGCGTGGCGCCGTCAGCCAGACATCCTGCCCCGCCGCCAGACAGCGCGCCGCCGCGATGCCCAGCGCGCCACTCTTGCCACGCCCGCGATCGGCACTGATCACCACGGGTCGCGCAGGTGCCAGAGCCTCCAGCGCAGCCACGCTGGCGGCCTGGTCCTGCGTCAGGCAGTCGCTGTCGGCGATGGCGTCTGATCGCGCCGCCTGATTGCCGCTTTGCAGCGATGGCGCAGGCAAGTGTCCGCCCTGTGGCCAGTGCAGCACACTGGCATGCGATGAGAGGCGCCGCGCCAGCCGCGCCAGATAGCGCGCCGTCAGCTGCTGCCGCTCGAAGGGCCAGTGAGCCAGACGCGCGTGATCGCCATCCGGCACTGGCGCAGGGTCTGCCGCGGCCCAGGCGGCAGGCGTCATCAGCACCAGCAGCCCCCCCGCCTTCAGGGTGCCGGCCACGGCGCCGAAGGCATCGGGGTCGAAGCCCGTCGCCGGCTGCGCTGCATCGAAGATGACCAGTGACTGCTCACCGCCCAGCTGAGTGGCGGCCTTGGCCATCGCCAGCGCACGCACCGGCGTCGCGCCCGCTGTCGACAAGGCTTCACCTGTGCCCAGCCACAGTGGGGCAGGCTCATGCGCTGGCCACCGCTCGCAGATTGCCTGCGCGGCGCCAGAGGGGTCATCGCCGCTGATCCACAGGCAGGCACGCTGACGCCGCGCGAGCAGATGTTGATGCAGCGTTCGGCACCACGCCTCGAGGGCGGGCAGATCAATGCGAGAAGGAGAATCTGAAGGAGGAGTCGTCATGTCGCGCAGCATGCCGCATGGCAGCGCGCCAGACCAGATGAGCAGACCAGATGGCGCGAGAAAGTCGCGAGGCAGCCGTAAAGTAGTCGTGAGAAAACCGCGACCTGCTCGGCGCTGCCGCCAGGCCTGCCACTCGCGCCTGTTACTTGAGTAGAAGCTCGTGCTTACTTGAGAAGAAGCTCATGCTCATACAACGCCCCGTTGCAAGATGAGCAACGCAAGCGGCGCAGGGATGAGAATGGTTATATTTAGGCTTATCGGGATAATGAAGCTCCACTTCCCATCATTGCGAGCCCCCCCGATGCCACAGCGTCACTCCCTCACCACTGCTCTGCCCCGCGCGCTCAAGCCTTGCCTGCTCGCCCTGAGCCTGGCGGCAACATTCGTGGCGGGTCAGGCCTCGGCACTGGAATACCCGATCGGCACGCCGGTCAAGGAAGGCGGCATGGAAATCGCTGCGGTCTACCTGCAGCCGGTGGTGATGGCCCCGGCCGGCAAGCTGCCTGCCAATCAGGCCGATATTCACCTGGAAGCCGATATCCACGCGCTGATGGAAAACGACAACGGCTTTGCGCCGGGCGACTGGATTCCCTATCTCGGCATTCACTACACCCTGACCAAGCAGGGTGGCGAGGCGCCGATCGAAGGCGAGCTGGTGCCGATGATCGCCAATGACGGCACCCACTACGGCAAGAACGTCAAGCTGGATGGCCCGGGCAAGTACCACCTGACCTTCGAGATCCAGCATCCGGACATGCCGCGTCATATCGACAAGGAAACCGGCGTCGCCGAGTGGCCGCAGACCATCACCACCGACTACGACTTCGTCTATGCCGGCGTCGGCAAGAAAGGCGGCTACTGAGCGCCGCTCTGCCCTTGCTGCATGACTCTGATTGTCTGCATCCCGTGAGGCGGCCATTGCCGCTTGCTCCTTCGATGGCCGCCTGTGCTGACCTGCACTCGCGGCCATTGGTCGCTCTACCACCAGCGCCTTGCGCTGGTGTCAGTGTGCGCTTTCCCTCATCGTCCGGAGTGTCCCATGCGCCTGACCTCTTTCTTGCCCTCTCTCTTGCCCTCTCTCTTGCCCTCTCTCTTGCCCTCCCTCTTGCCCTCTCGCCTGCCCTGTCGCCTGCCCCATCGAGCAAGCGCCCTGCTGCCCGCGCTCGCCATGCTGCTCGTGGCCCTGTTGCTCGTGGCCCTGCTGCCTCGGCCGGCGGCCGCCAGCGACATGCCGTCCTACGACCTGACCCTCGACAACGGCAAGCTCATCCCTGAGGTCCTTGAGGTGAAGGCCGGCGAGAAATTCGTCATCCAGCTGCACAACGCGGGCAATACGCCGGCCGAATTCGAGAGCAACTCCCTGCGCAAGGAGAAGGTGCTGGCGCCGGGCGTGAAGTCGTTCGTCGTCATCCATCCGCTGCGCGCGGGCAGCTATGACTTCTTCGATGATTTCCACCTGCCGGACGCGCGTGGCAAGGTCGTCGCCGAATAAGCTCGGCCACCCTGTGCCAATGACGCCTTTTTCGTCATCGATGGCGCGCACCGATCGTCAGTAGAAGAGAGTCCGCATGTTTGATCAGATCCTGTTTATCGTCTGGCGTGAAAGCGTCGAAGCCATTCTCGTCATCGGCATCATGCACGCCTGGCTGGTGCAGTCCGGCACCCGCGCGGGCCTGCGCTACCTGTGGGGCGGGGTCGTCGCCGGCCTGGTGCTGGCCGGCCTGATGGGGGCGGCGCTGATGGGCGCCAACACCTGGCTGACCGGCGCCGCGCAGGAGGTCTTCCAGGCCGTACTGGTGCTGACCGCCTGCCTGTTGATCACCCAGATGGTGCTGTGGATGCGCACCAAGGGCCGCACGCTCAAGGCAGAGCTCGAGAGCGGGCTGGCCAGCGCCGTCTCCTCCGGCAGCTATTGGGGCGTGGCGACGCTGGTCGCCATCGCCGTGGCGCGGGAAGGCGCGGAAACCGTCGTCTTCCTCTACGGCATGGGCGCCGCCAGCCTGCAGTCCGGTGGCATCACCAGCTTCGCGCTGGCCGCGGGCCTCGGTTTCGCCCTCGCGGTAGCCACCTTCATGGCTCTGCAGCTCGGTTCACGCCTGTTCTCCTGGAAGCTGTTCTTCCGGGTGACCGAAGTGCTGCTGTTGCTGCTGGCGGCGTCGCTCTTGATATCGGGCCTCGAACAGCTGATCGGCCTTGGCTACCTGCCGGCGGGGCTCGATCCGCTGTGGGATTCCAGCTGGCTGCTCGATGACGGCAGCGGCCTCGGCGGACTGCTGGCGACCTTCGCCGGCTATCGCGCCTGGCCGGCCACGACGATGGTGGTCGGCTACCTCGCCTACTGGGTCATCGTCGCAAGCCTGATGAAGCGTCAGCGCCGGGTGGAGCGCAAGGACCAGCGTCAGCAGCTCACCGCCCGCGCCCGCAGCTGAGTTCCCCTCACGCGCCCCGTCAGTCAGGAGAGAGACATTCATGGCCAATTGCGGCACCGGCTCCTACGCCGCCACCTCCGACATCATCGCCAGCGATGGCGCTACCTCGCCGGCCCGTCAGGCCACGCGCATCGCACGCTTCGGGCAGGCGATGCAGCAGCGGCGTGGCCTGATCCAGCTGGTGCAGTGGCTGGTGGTCGGCATCTATGCCTTTCTGCTGGTGGTGCCGGCCCTGTTGCCGCTGCCGGATTACCAGGCGCACATACTCACCAATCTGACGGTGTTCGCCGAGTTCGTGTTCTGGGGGCTGTGGTGGCCCTTCGTGCTGATCAGCATGGTGCTGATGGGGCGCGTGTGGTGCGGTGTCTTCTGCCCCGAAGGCACCCTGACCGAAGCCGCCAGCCGCATCGGCCTCGGTCGGCCGATTCCCGGCTGGATGCGCTGGGGCGGCTGGCCCTTCGTGGCCTTCCTCGGCACCACGCTGTATGGCCAGCTGGCCAGCGTCTATCAGTACCCGCTGGGCGCACTGGTGGTACTGGGGGGCTCGACGGTGGCCGCGATCATCGTCGGGCTGATCTACGGCAAGGGCACCCGCGTCTGGTGCCGTCAGCTGTGTCCGGTGAATGGCGTCTTCAATCTGCTGGCACGGCTGTCACCGACCCACTTCCGTACCGATCAGGCCCGCTGGAACGCCCACAATCAGGCTGTCCGTCAGGGCAACGCCGTGCGCATGCACGCGCCTGACTGCGCGCCGCTGATTCCGCTCAAGCAGCTCGACAGCGCCGGTGACTGCCATGTCTGCGGACGCTGCAGCGGCTACAAGGACGCGATGCAGCTGGAGTGGCGTGCGCCGGGGGTAGAGCTGGTCGAGCCGCCGCAGCCGGTGCGCTTCACCCACTACTCGGTGCTGGTGTTCGGCCTGCTCGGCATCGCCATCGGCGCCTTCAGCTGGAGCGCCAGCCCGTGGTTCGTCGCACTCAAGCAGCAGCTGGCCTTCTGGCTGGTCGATCACGACCTGATGTGGCCGCTGACCACCACCCTGCCGACCTGGATTCTGACCAACTACCCCGAGCACAACGATGTCTTCAACCTGCTCGATGGCAGCCTGATCACGCTGTGGATCGTGGTCGGTGGCGGCCTGCTGGGCGCGCTCACCAGCCTGCCGCTGCTGCTGGGCAACTGGCTGATGGGTGGCAAGGCGACGCTGTCACGTCTGTGGCACCTCTCGCTGAGTCTGATTCCGCTGGGCGGGCTGGGCGTGTTTCTCGGCCTCTCCGCCACCACCATGACGCTGCTGCGCGGTGATGGCATCAATCTCACCTGGGCCAATGATCTGCGCGCCACCCTGCTGGCACTGGCCTGCCTGTGGGGGCTGCGGCTGGCCTGGCGCATTACCGGTGAGCAGCGCAACGGTGAGCAGCGCAACGGCGGCCTGCTCGCCGGCAACGCTGCACGGCTGATCGGTACCGCGAGTGTCGCGCTGGCCTGCCTGCCCGCACTGGGCATCTGGTATCTGATGTTCTGGGGCTGGTGACGCCCTGCTGGCTGGATGCTGGCTGACTGACAGATGCTCAATGCCTGAAAGACAAAGACCCGCCGATTGGCGGGTCTTTGTCTTTCAGCGACATGCGACTTTTTCTCAAAGCACGCTCAAGGAGACTTCAAGGCGTCATCAGTGCGCTGGGCTCTGTTCGGCACTTTCGCTGGCATCCGCCTTGCTGGCCGGGTCTTGCGGACGACGGAACAGGAAGGCCGCCACGCTGCCGAGCACATAGACCGCGCCCAGCCACAGGAAGATATTGTCGAAGGCCAGCACCTCGGCCTGGATGCTGATGCGCTGGGCGATCATCTGCACACCGGCCTGCCACGGATCAGCCAGCCCCGCGAAGGTCGACTGATAGCTTGCCAGCTGGTCGATCACCACCTGGCGGCTCTGGTCGATGGCCCCGATCATCTGGTTCCAGTGATAGTCCTCACGCAGCTCGCGGATGGTGTCGATCAGCGCCAGTCCCACCGCGCCGCCCAGGTTGCGCATCACGTTGAACAGGCCACTGCCGTTGCCTATCTCGTGGGGCGCCAGACGTCCCATCGCCAGCCGGGAGACCGACAGCAGCACCATGATCTGGCCCGCGCCGCGGATCACCTGCGGCCAGAAGAAGTCATCGAAGCCCGAGTCCGAGGTCAGGTGCACGTTCATGCCGGTGCCGAGGCCGGTCAGCACCAGACCGATGCACAGCATCAGGCGCAGGTCGATGCGGTCGGAAAGCTTGCCCGCCACCGGCGCCATCAGGAACATCACCACGCCGCTGACGAACATCACCTGCCCGATCTGCACGCTGGAGAAGCCGGAAATCGAGCCGAGAAACAGCGGCACCAGATAGACCAGCCCATAGAGCACCACGCCGATCCAGAAGCCGATGATCGCCCCCAGCGCGAAGTTGCGGTCCCTGAACACCCGCAGGTCGACGATGGGGTTGCTGGTCGTCAGCACGCGCCAGAAGAAGCCGACTGCCGCCACCGTACACACCACACTCCAGAACAGGATCAGCGAACTGGCGAACCAGTCATCGCCGGGCCCCTCCTCGAGCACGAATTCGAGACTGCCGAGAAAGACCGCCATCAGCGCCAGGCCCAGCGTATCCAGACGGCTGAGCAGGCCGCGGTCGCCGCTGTCGATCTCCAGATTGCGCCACACCAGCGCCGCCACGATGATGCCCGGCACCAGATTGACCAGAAACAGCCAATGCCAGCTCATGTATTCGGTGATGTAGCCGCCGACGGACGGCCCGATGGAGGGCGCCATGGTCGCCACCAGGCCGATCACCGCCTGGATGCTGCCCATCATGCGGCGCGGGAAGATCGAGAAGCTGGCCGCCTGGGTCAGCGGAATCATCGCCCCGCCCATGAAGCCCTGGACCGCACGCAGCACGATCAGGGCTTCCAGCGAGGTCGAGAGCGCACAGCCCAGACTCGCCAGCGTGAAGCCCAGCGCCGAGACGGTCAGCACCAGCCGCGTCGAGAAGATGCGCGCCAGCATGCCGGAGAGCGGAATCATCACGATCTCGGCGATCAGGTAGCTGGTCTGTACCCAGGAGATCTGGTCCTGACTGGCGGCGAGGCCCGCCTGCAGCTCGTTGAGCGAGCTGGACACGATCTGGATATCCAGAATCGCCATGAACATGCCGAACACCGCGGCCACGAAGCCGATCTGCTGGCGGCGCGTCGGCATGTCACTGGCGGTGCCCGTCGGGGGCTGGCTCGGGGGCTGAGCCGAGGACTGGGTCGTCTCGGCCATGCTTACTGCGCTCCGCGATCAGCGCTGGCGACCTGCGCGGCATCGGGCGCGATGACGTCATTTGAGAGAGTATCGACGGCATAGGTGCCGGTGTCCGCAAGCTCTCGTGTATCGACGCTGGGGATGACCGACAGACCGGCGCGCAGACGCGGCAGCGCATCCGCTGGGCCGGTCAGGCGAATGCGCACCGGCACACGCTGGACGATCTTGTTGAAGTTGCCGGTGGCGTTGTCGGTCGGCAGCAGGCTGAACTCGGTGCCGGTCGCCGGTGCCAGGCTATCCACCACGCCCTCAAACTCGATGTCCGGGTAGGCATCCACCTCGAGACTGACCGGCTGGCCGACGCGCATGCGCTCGGTCTGGGTTTCCTTGTAGTTGGCCACCACATAGGCGCTCTTCACCGGCACCAGCTGCATCAGGGTCAACGAGGCGCTGGCCATGGTGCCCACCTCGACACTGCGATTGCCGACCACGCCATCCTGCGGCGCGTAGATCGAGGTCTTCTCCAGCTGGTGGCGCGCGTAGGCGAGATCCGCCGCCGCTGACACCACCTGGGCACGCGCCGACTCCAGCTGCGCCTTGTAGACCTCAAGCTGCTGCCGGGCAGACACCAGCGCGGCCTGCTTCTGGGCAACGCTCGCCTCGGCGGTCCGCATGGTCACCTGGTCATCTTCATAGGACTGACGCGAGGCGTAGCTGCGGCTCTCCAGACTTCTGGAGCGCTTGAGGTGCAGCGCCGCCTGATCGCGTTCGGCCTTGGCCGAAGCCAGCGCGGCCTTGGCCTCGTCGATCTTCGCGCCTTGCAGGTCCAACTGACGCTCGGCCTGGACTTCCCCGGTGCGGGCGTTGTCCAGCGCGGCACTGGCCTGGTCCAGATTGGCCCTGGCATCTTCGTCATCCAGCTGCACCAGCAACTGCCCCTTCTTCACCGGCTGGTTGTCATGCACCAGCATGCGCGTCACCCGCGCGGTGATCTCGGAGCGCACCGCGACGCTGTCGGTACGCACATAGGCGTTGTCGGTCTCCTGCATGAAGCGCCCGACCTGCCACCATTCGCCCCCCATCACTCCGCCAGCGATCACGCCCGCCACCACGATGAGTGCCACGACACCCTTGCCTGCCTTGTTCATTCGGCGACTCTCTCTTGCTGCCTGTCGGTGACAGGCGTGTAATCTGTCTGACGCTGCGGATGAGGCGGCCACGGCGCTTGCGAGCGCTCAGGCCACGGCTGTCATCTTGCATCGCCACAAAGTGTAATGAATACTACACTTACTTGAGGCAGCCCCGACAGTTTCGACAGACAGCGTCTCTCGTTCGCAATATCGCAACCTTGCCTGTTTCAGGCGGTTTCCGGATCACAGACAGGACACTCACATGACTGATTCGCCCTCATCAGAGACTGCCCCTGACTCGGGAAGCACCACGACTCGCGCCTCACCGCGCGGGGAAGCACGCCGCAAACGCCAGCTGGAAGTCGCGCGTGAACACTTCCTCGAACACGGCTTCGCCGCGACCAGCATCAATGAGATCGCTCGGCAGGCCGGCGGATCACTGGCAACGCTGTATCGTAATTTCGGCAACAAGGACGGCCTGTTTCTGGCCGTGATGCAGCAGGAGGCGCAGACGGTGTGGTCGGTGATGGACCACGAAGCCAACGAGACACGCAGTGTCGAGGAAGCGCTGGAAGACTTCGGCATGGCGATGCTGGCGCTGGCCCTCGCGCCGGAACTGATCCGCCTGTTCCGTGGCCTCGCCTTCGAGAGCGGCCGCAACCCGCAGCTCGGCAAGCTGTTCCTCGACAACGGGCCCAAGCTGACCCGACAACGCCTGGCAGGCTACCTGTCGCGTCAGGTCGCCCAGGGCCACCTGCCGTCCACCGGCCTCGGCCAGGAACCGCTGGCCGCCGCCAACCTGCTCACCGGCATGCTGCTCAACCCGCTACATGTCGACGCCCTGCTCGGCTGCCCACCCGACACCGCAAGCCCCGAACAACTCCGCCCACATGTCAGACGCTGCGTACGCGTATTCCTGGCAGGTTTCGGTGCCAGTTAGAAAGCTTGCCGGCTTCGGGGCAAGCTGAAGATCTGGCAGGTTTCGGTGCCAGTGAGAAAGCTTGCTGGCTTCGGGGCAAGTTAGAGAGCTGGCAGGTTTCGGTGCCAGTTAGAAAGCTTGCTGGCTTCGGGGCAAGTTGAAGAGCTGGCAGGTTTCGGTGCCTGAGGCACAAGCTGTGAAAGGAAAGCGGGTACACGCTCATCTAGGGAGGATTGAAGAGGCGAAAAGCGAGGGTCGAGGATGAGTAAAGGCTCGGGCAGCACTGCCGGCTTCAGGGCGTGTGGGTGAACTTCTGCATCTTTTTGACCAGCGTCGACTGGTTGATCCCCAGCGATGCCGCCGCAGCGCGAGTGGTGCGGTGCTTCTCCAGGGCTTGCTCGATCAAGCGCCGCTCCAGAGCTTCGCTATGTTCCTTCAGCGTGCGCTCCGGTGAGCCATCCTCCGGGGCGGTTATCGCGCCGAGTATCATCGAGTCATCCCACCCGGAACTGGCATGCGCCGCAAGATACTCTGCCGGCAGGACATCGGACGTGATCACCTCGTTGGTGGTAGTCACCACGAGGCGCTCCACCAGATTGATCAACTCACGGATATTGCCGGGCCATGCATGGCCGCCCAGCAGTTCGAGCACTTCAGGATCAAGGCGCCGGACCAGTGCATGACGCTGACAGAAATGGCGGAGGTAATGCTGCAGCAGCGGGATCACTTCGCTGCGCCGCTCACGCAGCGGTGGCAGCGTGATGGGCACGACACTCAGGCGATAGTAGAGGTCTTCCCGGAAACGTCCCTCCTTCACCCGAGCAGCCAGATCATGATGTGAGGCGGTCAGCAGACGGACGTTGGTGCGCCGAAGCTCTGTCCCGCCGACAGGCATGAAACGCTGCTCCTCGACGACCTTCAACAACTTGGCCTGCAATGAAAGCGGCAGATCACCGATCTCATCCAGGAAGAGCGTGCCACCATTGGCGACGTCCAGAAGCCCCTGCTTGCCACGTGCGTTTGCACCGGTGAAGGCGCCAGGCGCATAGCCGAACAACTCGGCTTCCAGCAGCCCTTCCGGCAAGGCAGCACAGTTGAGCTCAAGGAATACCCCCTCGGCACGCGTGCTGTGCTCGTGAAGATAGCGGGCCAGCAGCGTCTTGCCCGTTCCCGTCTCGCCCTGAATCAACACCTTCACATCAGTGGCAGCCACGCGTTCCGCCAACGCGAAACAGTCGGCAGTAGCGTCACTGGTCACCAGCTCCAGAGACTGTTCATCCGTCCCGGAGCTGACGCTGTAGGTGTCATGCAGAGAGTGCAGTTGACGCAGCTGCTCCTGTGCATGCTTGGCGCGCAGCAGCTCGGTGATATCGCGCACGCTGGTGACCACATGGCTCAAGGTGCCGTCGTGGGCCAGCATCGGGAGACCGCTGACCAATATCTTGCGGCCATCGCGCAGACTCTGCACGAGGGTGACGGGCTTGCCGTCACGGATGACCTCCAATGACACCGACTTGGAGATATACCCCCGGCGCACCAGCTCCTGCATGTGATGCCCCAGCACGTCACTGCGCTTGAGCCCGGTAATACGCTCATAGGCCTGATTGATGGCGACGGTCACGCCACGCCCATCGGTGATATAGACGCCGTCATGCAGGGCATCCAGCAATCGCTGGGTCGGCACCTGAGCCAGCAGATCAGACGCCGGATTTGCGCCAACCTCCGTGGCATTCTTCCCGGTTGAGCTGCCCCGCTGATTGGAGAGCGCGAGGCGTTCCTTGAGTTCCGCGGCGGACTCCACCTCCTGACGCGTCAAGACACCGATAACCTTACCACGTGTATCGATGACCTTGACGGCCTCCAGTGACTGGCGCTCCAGCAATGCCAGCGCTGCTTCAAGCCTGAGATCCTGCTCCACGTTCTGCATTGACGACTCCCCCGGCAGAAACCCCCGCGCGCTCAGGCGGCGGGGGGACATGGGGTCACGATACGTCAATGCGAGGACGTCGGGGAGTCTGTCGAAGCGGCACCTGTCGAGGACAGGCTTGCTGTCTTGCTGTCGGACGGCGCGATATCTGACTTGCCGATATCACGACTGAAGGTCTCATCGATCTCGCCGGAGAAGAAGCGCTTGCCGTAGATCAGCAGACACAGCGCAATGCCGATCCCGAAGGCCCAGGCAGCCCCCTTGATGACCAGTACGGCGGCGATCACCCCGGCAATGCCCAGGTCGCGCTGGCTACGCGCTTCCAGAATGCCCAAGCGCACGCTGACATAGCCCTGGATCAACAGCGTCAGTGCCAATGCTATCCCCAGGATGGGCTGGACCAGACTGACGATGGGCAGCAACAGCAGACCGGTGTTGGTGCCCCAGCGGAATGAGCCCGAGCCACCGAACAGCGAATGCATCGCCTGCTTGCCTTCCTTGTAGCGTTCGACCACCACCACCTGCATGGCAGCCCACAGCGGGCCACACATGGTGACGTCCGGGCCGAAGAGACTCATCAGTGTATTGCGCCCGCCGAAGATCATGTGTGCACGGTTGGCGTCGTAGTCGATCTTCTCGTCGGGGCGGGACTCATCAGCCTCCTCGACCAGTGCCTTGGACTGCAGAACATCGCCGAACAGCACGATATAGGCAGCCAGCACGGTCGGCAGCGCCGTCAGGAACATCGACAGCGGCGGCAAGCCGACACCGAAGACAGTGTACTGGCTGAACATGGTCACGAAATCAGGTTGGCTGAAGCCCAACTGCACATCAGGCCATGCGGCCTCGCCCACCAGCGGCGCGACGACGATCGCCAGCAGGATGATCGGGAAGATGCCCAGCTTGCCGAGATTGCTCCAGAAAGGATTCGTGGTCTTCAGCTTGGCGAAATGACGCGAGAAGATGATGTAGAAAGCCAGACCTACCGCGATGCTGATGGTGATGGGATAGGTGTCGAAACGCCCGCCTTCCTTGAAGACCACGCTGATTGCGGCCAACCCCGCGCCCATGATGATGCCAGCCTTGATCGCCGAGGGAATCATGTTGACCACCTTGCTGGCCAGCCCCGTTCGCCCGAGCACGATGGCCAGTATCCCGAGCATCAGCTGGAAGGCAATCAAGGCATGCACCCGCGTCTCCCCCTCCGGGAAGGTCGCCACATAAGCCATCAACAGTGGAATGGCAGGCGTGATCCAGCCGGGAATGACCGGGTCGCCCAGCAGGTGGTGAACCAGATACAGCAGACCATTGAGCATCACGATGGCCAGTGCGGCCTCGAACGGCATGCCCAGGAGCTCCGTCATCAACGGGATGGCGGCGAGATCCACCGCGCACATCAACAGCCCTTGCAGGTAGTCGGGCAGCTCGAAACGGTAGTGCAGGAAGGGAAAACGAATCTTGAAGGGCCCCAGCGCGAAGTAGGGGCTTTCCTCACCGGGCTGGCGGGTTTTCCAGTGGCTCATGATGGCGTTCCTGTTGTTATCGTTATGCATCTTCACCTGTGGTGGAGATGGTGTTCAGAAAGGAGATTCAGCGCTTCAGTAGGCCGCGCGATAGATACTTTCGATATCGGCCTGGCTGAGCTGACGTGGATTGTTGCGCAGCAGGCGTTCGACCTTGAAGGCATCTGCCGCAAGAGAGGGGATGTCCTCTTCGGGGATGTCGAAATGGCGCAGGCCGCTGGGGATGTCCACATCTCGACATAGCTTATGTAGTCGCTCGACGACCAGTTCGGCAGTAGCTTCATCCTTGAGCTTGCGATGTGATGTATCGAGGGCCTCCGCAATATCTCGGAAGCGCTCGACACAAGCCAATGCATTCCAGCGCATCACGTGGGGCAACAGCAGCGCATTGGTCACGCCATGTGGCAAGTGGTAGCGCCCTCCCAACGGATAGGCCAGGGCGTGCACCGCCCCGACACCGGCATTACCGAACGCCATCCCGGCCAGCAGACTGCCAGTCGCCATGTCTTCACGCGCCTTGAGATCGGCAGGATTGGCATAGGCCTTGGGCAAGGCCTTGATGATCAGGCGCATGGCCTTGATGGCCAGTGCATCGGTGATCGGCGTGGCAAAATTGGAAAGATAGGCTTCGATGGCGTGGACGAGCGCATCGACACCGCTGGCGGCAGTGACATGTCGGGGGCAGCTCACCGTCAGCTCCGGGGCAACGATGGCGACATCTGGCAGCAAGTAATCATTGACGATGCCTTTCTTCATCCTCGCTTCGGTATCAGACAGAATCCCGATGTTGGTCACCTCGGACCCGGTGCCTGATGTCGTCGGCATGGCGATAAGTGGCGCACCGCGGACACGCGCCTTGTTCTCGCCAAACAGACTCTCGAGATCACCATCATGGGTGGCATACACCGCCACGCATTTGGCGATATCCATCGCACTGCCACCGCCTACCGCGATCAGGCTATCGCAGCCCCCCTCGCGGTAGCTGCTCATGCAGTCCTCGACGATATGCACTTCAGGTTCGGCGCTGACATCACTGAAGATGCGATAGTCCGTCAGGTGTCCCCTGGACTTGAGGTCATCCAATTGAGCCTTGATCGGCTCCAGTGTTCCGGACCCCAGTACACCAGGGTCGGTGACCAACATCGGCGAATGCATGCCCAGTCGCATGACCTCCTCAGCAAGACGAGTCGAGGCTTGTTGTCCGGTGAGCAGACGATTGGCAGATTTGAAGCTGGCGATACTCATGGCGATATCCTTTGGTGAGTGACGAGATGAATCCGCTGACCGCGTCTCTTGTCACTGTGGATAGCAAGCGCCATGCCAGCACCATTCACCTTACAACCTACTGATATTACTAACATTATTTTCAACCACCCTCCCAAGGTCGCTACACCAATGGTCTAGAGGTGATTCTATATCGCATCAAATAAGCGCCAATTAGATTCCCTATGGAATCAGAGACGATGCCTATCATGCTGTGCAGTCGGCGTGGATTGCCTATACCGAAAAGTATGCGGATGACCAGAAGCGCACCCCGCAGAAAGCAGAGCGCAGAGAACAGAGAGCGAAAGCAGAGAGCGGTACACAAAGACCCCGCTCCGCGACAGGTCACGCTCTGCAAGAGCCATGGGCGGGAGCCATCCCTCGGCGCCCGCCCATGCCGTCAAGGCGGCAGCAAGGCTAGGTCAGCCTCACAGGCTGGCCTTCACGGCGGCCAGGGCATCCTCGCCATCGCGTGTGGTCACGTCGGCGAGAAATTCCGCCAGCCGATCCGGGTTGGCAGCCAGCCAGTCGTGCGCCACCTCATCGAGGTCACGCTCCTTCAGGCTGTAGTCGAGGATGAAGCCGCTCTGCTCTTCGGAGCTGAAGACCAGCTGATCGAGGAAGCGGGCGAGGTTGGGATTGGCTTCGGCGTAGGCGGTGCGCACGACGGTCTTGACGTCACTGGCGCCATTGTCGGGGCCGAACACCGACTCCGGATCCTCCAGGATATGGGTGTCGAATTCCGGCACCATCCAGTGCGGTGTCCAGCCGTAGAAGGCGATCCAGCGTTGCTCGCGCTGGGCGGCACGTACCTCGCTGAGCATGCCGGGTGTCGAGGATTCCATCGCATCCCAGTCGCCCAGACCATAGACATCATTGTCGATGGCGCCATTGAGCATGTCGCTGACGCTGGAGCCGCTTTCGATGGAGTAGACGGTCTCGTCGAATTGCTCGGCGTGGGCGGCAAGGTCCGCGGCGCTGTGGATGCCGGCCTCGTAGACATAGCCCGGCACCGCGAAGCCCATGCGGGCGCCGGTGACGTTGTTGCCGAGATCGGTGATCGCACCGGCGGCCATGGCCGCGTCATAACTGTCTTGCTGGGCAGGCAGCCAGCCAGCGAGGAAGGCGTCGCTGTCGCCGGTGGTCAGGGTGTTGTAGCCGACGGTGGAGCTGACTTCCTGTCGCTCCATGTCGTAACCCAGCGGGGCGAGAATCTGGGCGACGATCTCGCTCTTGACGGTGACGCCGGGCCACAGCGGCACGATCAGCGTCAGCTCGTCATCCTTGTCCTGGGCCGAGGCTGCCAGGCTAGCCGTGCCGAGCAGCAGGGTCGCGAGGGCAAGCAGACCACGGCGGGCGCCGTGCTTCGTCGTAGGTGTCAGGGGGTACGGGGTGGTGGTCATCGTGTCTTTCCTTGTCGGTTCCGGTCGCGCCGGGCCTTGTTGTTGTCGGGGCTGAAAGGCTTCGTATATGGCGGTCGTCGTGCGTGTCCGTCGCTCACGGCGCTGTCGTTGTCGGCGCTTGTGTCTTCTCCGCCCTGCCGCGTCGCTGAATTCGCCGCAAGCAATTGATTCATTGGAGCTTTACCCTCCAGAGGAGTGCGTCTTCAGCGAGCACTGGCCTGCCTGTCCATGCCCTTCTCAAGCTCTGGCTCCATTTCTGCCTCAAGTTCTGACTCTGGCTTCGGCACCAGATCCGGCAAGCCGCCGAAGGGCGCGCGCGCCATCACCCGCTCCAGCATCGGGATGAAATGCTCCAGTGGCAGGGTGTCGTATTCAGGATCGAAGCTGGTCTGGTCCCACTCGTCACAGAAGCGCACGGTGCGCTCATAGGCGGGATGCCCGGCATGTGCCTCGCGGGCGTGGCGGTCCTGCCCGAAGAATTCGCGGTAGTGATAGCCCTGGAACAGCTCGTGATGACGAATCATCCAGGTGTTCAGCGGGTCGATGAACGGCTCGAGGATACCGGCGGCGATCTCGGCATGATTGGCTGGTGCCAGGTCATCGCCGATGTCATGCAGCAGCGCGCAGACCACCATCTCCTCATCGGCGCCGGCGCGCAGCGCGCGGGTGGCGGTCTGCAGGCAGTGTTCGTAGCGATCGACCGGATAGCCGTGGTGATCGCCCTTGAGACGCCCCAGATGTTCAAGCACACGCCGGCAGGCATCGGACTGATATTCCCGGAAGCGCGCATCGATCAGCGCCCACTCGGCATGCGTGCTTTCCTGGAAACTGCGGAAGCGGGCCTGCTCGCTCATGCGCTGGCCTCCTCATTGGCGAACCGACCGGCGAGCTGATCGACCAGCAGCAGCCGGCGGCTGGCGGTGGAGTCGCGGTCCACATAGCCCTGGCGCATATGGCGGATGCCGCCCTCCAGCTGGAAGGCGCTGCGACCATGGAACAGCCGGTAGTTGTCCATGATCAGCATCTGGCCCGGTGCCAGCTTGAGGTGCAGCGTGAAGTCGTCACCGGAGATCAGGCGATAGAACGCCTGGCGGGCAGCGTAGTAGCGACGCAGGGTCGCGCCGGGCAGCGCCGGCACCCGCTCGGTGCGGTTGGAGAAACGTACTCGGGCGACCCGACCACGGCTATCCAGCTCGATCAGCGGGCCTTCGCTTTCCAGTCGCGTGGTGGCGTCGTGATAACGGAAGCCGGGGCTGACGTCTGTCAGGCAGGCGAAGGCCTCGGGGTCCTCACGGCGCAGGTGCTCTGCCGCGCTGAAGCCATCCACCAGCATGCTGTCGCCGCCCTGGGCCGCGTTGCGCAGGCAGTGCAGCCAGATATAGCCCGGAATCGGGTCGCGGTAGGGATTGTCGGTATGCGGCTCCAGCCCGCGCTGGGTCATCGTGAGGTCATAGGCATTGGCGACGGATTTCACGTCGGCGATACCGCCCCAGTTGGTGCGCCGCAGCGGCCCGATACGGTGGATCAGCCCCTGCATGCCGTCCTCCGTGTCCGGCACGCCGCTGACCCGCACGAAGCCGAAGCGCTGCAACTGCTCGAGCATGTCCAGCAAGGCCGCGTCATCGTCCAGTGCTGCGGCGAAGTCGGCCTCGGGCAGCTGGGCGAGACTCCCCTGCCAGAAGGTCATGCCCTGATAGGCCTCACACGGCTGACACTCCGCCAGCAGGGCCGCCAACGAGAAGCTCGCTGCATGACCATCACTGAAGGCCAGCGACAGCGTATCGCCATCCAGTTGTGCCTGAGTCAGGCTCAGGTCCAGCGGCAGGTCCGCCGCCTCGATCAGGCGCTGACCAGTGAGGGAGTCGAGCGTCGTTTCATCGGGACTCCGCTCACGCAGCCAGAGCGCCTCGAGGGTCAGATCGCCCTCGGGGTGGCTCAGATGCAGTTGTTGTCCATGGTCTTTCAGGCTGACGGAATGCGGGCTGCTGGGCACTCGATGATCTCCACGGCTGAGGGAGCGGCACTGTTGTCTTACTGGTCAGGTACCTGCTCGCGGACGCTGGTGCGACGCTGAGTCTCCTTCTACCTTAATCACTTCAGCCAGAGCGGATTGATATAATTGGACGTATATTTGATCAAATTGGCCATATGTCAGACCAGCAGACGACAACAAGCGGCCGTGGCAATGCCACGGCCGCTTGTGTTGTAAAACGTCTGTCGGGAGATCAGTCGCTCAGGTGCAGCACCTGACCATTGAGGGAGCGCCCGGCGCCACCGGCCAGAAAGCGCGCGCATTCCGCCACGGCGTCCGGTCGGCTGCCCTCCGGGCACAGCAGATTGGCGCGTACCTTGTCCGGCGCGCGTGACGCCAGCCGCTGGATCAACTCACTCAGCGCCGCCTGTGCCATGGCAGTGCCGTGATGCTCCTGCGAGGATAGCTGCGAGGACAGCGACGAGGATGGCTGCGAAGGCAGCGGTGGTGCCACCGCCAGCAGGCGTCCGCCGTGGCGCAACATGCGCGCACAGGCCGCCTTGAGCAAGGCGCCGGGGCCGGCGACCTGCGCGACCAGACAGGCTTCCAGCGACTGCCCGGCCATGGCCTGCGGCGGCATGCAGACCAGCACATCGAGGCGCCCGAGACGCGCCACCAGTGTCTCGAAGCAGCCCTCGCCGACCACCTGGCCGAAGCGGTCCGACTGCTCACCGCCCAGTGCATCCAGCACGCGTTCGAGGTCCGCCGGCGCGGTGCCCATCAGGGCGATGATGGCGCCATCTTCCAGGAAGGTGCGCGCCATGGCCTCCAGCCACTCCCCCTGCCCCGCGATCAATACCCTGCGTCGTGGCAGCATCTCATTCTCCCTGATAGAACCCCGAAGGGTCACCCTGCGTGCCTCACGCCGTATAGCGCTGCTCAGCTCTCTGCTCAGCTCTCTGCTTACCCAGACATCACCTCCCTGTGATGTCCGGAGTGGCGTGGGTCAGGGCATCAGCCCCGGCAGCCACAGCACCAGCGCCGGGAACAGCATGCACAGGATCAGACCCGCCAGCTGCAGGCCAACGAAGGGCAGAATCGAGCGATAGATGGTGCCGATGGACACCTGTCCGGCGGTGATGCCCTTGAGGTAGAACAACGCATAGCCGAAGGGTGGCGTCAGGAAACTCGTCTGCAGGTTGATGGCGACCAGAATCGCGAACCACACCAGCAGCCCCTGGCCGGAAAGCCCGAGCCCGAAGTCCAGCGCCTCGACCACCGGCGCCACCAGCGGCAGCACCACGAAGCTGATCTCGATCCACTCGAGGAAGAAGCCGAGCACGAAGATCAGCCCCATCAGCAGCAACAGCAGGCCGTAGGGGCCAAGGCCGGTGCCGGTGATGACATCCTCGATCAGGTAGTCACCGCCGAGGCGCTTGAAGACCACCGAGAAGCAGGTCGCGCCGATGACGACGAACAGGATCATCGCGCTGGTGCGCGAGGTATCGCGCAGCGTGTTGCGCAGGGTGGAGAAGGACAGCCCGCCCATCACCAGCGCCAGCAGCAGGCTGCCACCCGCGCCGATGGCCGCGGCCTCGGTGGGCGTGGCGATACCGGTCATGATCGACCCCAGCACCGCGACGATCAGCACCATCGGGCCAAGAAGGTCACGCAGCAGTGCCAGCGGCAGCGGTGTCTTGTCGGTGCCGAGCAGCGACTGGTCCGGCAGCGGAGCCCAGTCCGGGCGCAGCTTGGCGGTGATCAGCAGATAGGCGACGTAGAGCGCGCCGAGCATCAGCCCCGGAATCAGCGCCGCCTTGAACAGCGCCCCCACCGAGATCTGCAGGATGGAGCCCATCAGCACCAGCATGATCGAGGGCGGAATCAGGATGCCCAGGGTGCCGGAGGCCGCGATGACCCCACAGGCCATCTCGGCCTTGTAGCCCTGCCCCAGCATCACCGGCAGCGCCAGCAGGCCCAGCATGACCACCGAGGCACCGATGATGCCGGTACTGGCGGCCATCACCACGCCCAGCAGCGCCACCGAGACGGCCAGACCGCCATGCACGCGACCGAACAGCCGCTGCAGTGTCATCAGCAGATTGCGCGCCACGCCGGAGCTTTCCAGCATCAGCCCCATGAACACGAACAGCGGAATCGCGATCAGCAGCCAGTTCTCGATCACGCCACCGAAGATGCGCGAACCGACGGTGCCGAGAAACGGCAGCGGGATGTCGCCGATGAAGGCGAACAGGATGCCCAGCCCGCCGAGCAGAAAGGCCACCGGGTAGCCGGAGAAGATACCGATCAGAAGTGCCACCACCATGGTGATGGGCAAGGCGTATTCAGCGAGCATTGTCATGGCTCCCGTCTGCATGATTCTGGGGTGCCGTGGCGTCGGTGGTCGCTTGCGCAGCATTCTGCTGATCCGCAAGGCCGGCCAGACTGGCAATCTCGTGGTCCTTCAGGCGCTCAGGGGTGCGCGCCGGGTCGAACAGGCAGGCCAGATTCTCGAAGATCTGCCCCAGCGCGCCGAGGGCGAGGAACACCAGCCCCGTCGGCAGCATCGCCTTGATCAGGTAACGGTCCACCAGGCCGCCATAGTTGGACTTCTCGCCGGACATGTAGGACATGGTGACGAAGTGCTTGGACAGCCAGGCGATCAGCAGACAGAAGGGAATCAGCATGATGATGTGGCCGAGGATATCGACCACGGCGCGTCCGCGCGGCGAGAGGCGCTGATAGAACAGGTCGACCCGCACATGCGTATCGCTGTGCAGGGCGTAGGTGCCACCGAAGAGCGTCAGCAGACCGAACAGGTGCCACTGCAATTCGGTGACGGAATTGATGGTGATCGCGGTGCCGAACAGCAGCACGTCGGGCGACCCCCAGTTGGCGATTTCATTGATGCCCAGGGCGTTGAGCGTGACGGTGGTGAGCACGGCCAGGATGATCGCCAGACCCAACCAGCTGGTCAGGCGACCCACCCACAGCCCCAGGCCGACCAGCGGTCGACCCAGGGCGTCACACACCGCCCCGCCCTGTGCCCGCCAGGGCGCAAGGCGGGGGTCGGTCATTGGGCGCTACCCTCGTCAGCGTTGTCTGCCTGCTTCATGGCCATCGGCTGCGGCATGGCCTGCAACTCGTACCATTCGTCGATCAGTGCGGCGTGCTTCATCAGCGAATCGTAGGCCTTGGCGAAGTCAGGATTGGTCTGCTTCTCTTCGGCCAGCACTTCACCCCAGGCTTCCTGCAGCGCGGTCATCACCGGCTCCGGGAAGCGCTTGACCTCGACACCCTTCTCCTCGAGCTCGTGGATCGCACGCACCTGAGCCGGCGGCGCTTCGGCCATCGCCCACTGCAGGGTCGCGCGGCAGGCAGTCTGGAACTGCGCCTTGCGCTCATCGCTGTAGCTGTCCCACACCTGCTGGTTGATCAGCAGCGAGAACCAGCTGGCGCTCTGGTGCCAACCCGGGAAGTAGTAGTACTTGGCGACTTCATTGAAGCCCATCGCCTGATCGACCTGCGGCACCGAGAACTCGGTGGCATCGACACGGCCACGCTCCAGCGCGAGGTAGATCTCGCTGCCCGGCACCAGCTGGGTGGAGGCGCCCAGCTTGTTGAGCACCTTGGCGCCAAGGCCGGAGATGCGCATCGACAGGCCCTTGAAGTCCTCCGGCGAGTTGATTTCCTTGTTGTACCAGCCGCCGGTTTCCTGCGGCGAGATGAAGCACGGCAGCACCTTCACGCCGTAGGGGTCGTAGGCGGCCTGCACAAGCTCGGTACCCTCACCGGCCCACATCCATGACATGAAGGCTTCCGGGCTCGGGCCGAACGGCAGTGCGCCGTAGAGATTGGTGATCGGCACCGTGCCGGCCCAGTAGCCCATCCAGTCCCAACCGGCCTGGATGGCACCGGAAGACACGGAGTTGAAGACTTCGAAGGCCGGCACCAGGTCCCCCGGCTCGTGCACGCGCAGGCCGACTTCGCCGCCGGTCGCGCTCTTGAGTTCCTCTGACAGGCGCACGGCACCGGCACCGAGGAAGTTCTTGGTCGAGAAGGTACTGGCGACGTCGAGCTGTTTCGGCCCTTCCGCCTGGGCTGGCGCGGCGGCCATCAAGGTGGTGGTGGCCACGGCCGCCGCAATGGCAGCTCCGAGGCGCAGGCGGCGGGTCGGCGTCGATTGATACGGCGTGGCGTGTTGCGACATGGTGCGGCTCCCTGATTTGTTGTTGTGCTCGCTGGTCGTACGGCTTGTGGCTTGCTGGACATGAGCCACGTTGCAAGATGACGCTTACGTCAACTTACCCGATGACAACGCAAGCGGCTGACCACGCCACAACAACGTCAATGATTTCAGAGAGCTACGAGGGGAAGGCCCGCGCGAGGCGACTCACCGCGCCCTGAGCGGCAGTATCGGCTCACGACAGCGTCCGGAAAGCCGGACACTCAAGCTGCCGAGGCTGCGACCAAGGTCGCGCGCGGTCATGAATTCTGTCTACGACTCCAGTCGAATATGCCGATAGAGGAATGCAGAGCCCATGCGGCTATGCACGCCGTGGGGCGGCGAGAAACGCAAAGCGTCCGGAATTCCGGTCACTGACCGAGATTCCGGACGCTTTGGCCACTCGTTGGTGGCGGGGAGGTGAAATGCCGGTCGATCAGGGCGTTTCGGCCAATAGTCCATGCCGGTTGAGCTTTTCGTAGAGCGAGGACTTGGCGATGCCGAGCTGACGGGCGGCGCGGGTGCGATTGCCCTCGGCGGCGCGCAGCGCATCCTCGATCAACTGGCGCTCCGCCTGGGCCATCGCCTCACGCAGCGTGGCCGGCGAGGTGTGCAACTCCCGGGCGGTTGTGGACGACTCGGACGCTGAAGCGGGTGTGGACAAGTCGCTTTGATGGGTAGCGGCGTGCCGGGCATCGCCATGCCGGGCACCGATGGCATCCGGCAAGTCGGTCGGTTGGATATGACTGCCGCCCAGATAGAAGGCAGCTTCGAGCACGTTTTCCAGCTCGCGCACGTTGCCGGGCCAGTGGTGGGCGCACAGGCGCTCGAGGGCGGCTTCGGAGAGAATCGGCGGGCGGCGACCACTGCGTCGCGCCAGACGTGACAGCAGATGCGTGGCTAGGGTCGGCAGGTCGTCGCGGCGCTCGCGCAGTGGCGGCACCTTCAAGGGCACCACGTTGATGCGATAGAAGAGGTCTTCGCGGAATTCGCCGCTCTCGACCAGCGCTTCCAGCGGGCGGTGAGTCGCGGCGATGACACGCACATCGACGCTGACCAGACGGGTCGCGCCGACCGCCTCGACCTCGCGGTCCTGCAGTACGCGCAGCAGCTTGGCCTGCATCGCCAGCGGCATGTCGCCGACCTCATCGAGAAACAGCGTGCCGCCATCCGCGAGCTGAAACTTGCCGGGCTTGCCGCCACGCTTGGCGCCGGTGAAGGCGCCTTCTTCATAGCCGAACAGCTCCGCTTCCAGCAGCGCTTCGGGTATCGCTGCACAGTTGAGCTTGATGAAGGGGCCCTTGGCGCGCGCCGAGCTGCGGTGCAGCGCATGGGCATACAGCTCCTTGCCGGTGCCGGACTCGCCACGGATCAACACCGAGGCACCGCCGGGGGCGATCTTGCGCACCTTGCAGGCAAGCTCCCGCATGGCGGGCGAATCGCCGATGATGTCACTCAGCTGCCAGCGAGCGCCGGTGGGAGTTTCCAGCGCCTGACGGTAATAGTCCACTTCCGCTTCCAGCGCTTGAACCTGAGCATTCACCTGCCGCCATTCCCAGGTGTCGTGATAGAGCACCGAGCCGATGGCACCGATCAGCTCGCCATCGCGGAAGATGGGGTAACGGTGGGCAATCATGTGGTGGCCACGAATCAGCTGCAGCTGGGCCAGCTCCGCGCGTCCGCTCTCCAGCACCTCGTGCATGCGGGTGTTCTCGATCACCTCGCTGACATCGCGCCCCAGCACCTCGCTGGCCTCGACGCCGAGAAACTCGGCATAGGGCGCATTCAGAAACTGGATACCGCCCTGGGCATCCACCACCACGACCCACTCCTCCACCGCATCCATCGCGGCACGCAGCAACTCGCGGCGCGCCCGCTCCAGATGAATCGAGGTGGCAGGTAGATCATCGCGCAGCGGGGCAGTCATCTTCTCCCCGACCACCGCGCCTGACACAGGCATCTGCTGAGCCATCACCGCTCTCCCTTGGCGTGTCCGGTCATCGTGGGCAGCCGTATCCCTCTGCCACCACACCCGCCGGATCTGATTGTTATGGGCCGCGCCATCACGCAGCCAGCGTCCGGAAAACCGGACACCACTCACAGCATCGGCCTACCGCCGCCAAGGATCAACGTAGCCAGTGGTCGTAGTACTGTTATCAATAAAAGCTAGGCGAATAACGATTCATCGATACATCCTCCATAGCTCTTGGAATTAAGACTCGGCATACCACACTGTAACTGCACGATTCCTATAGGTTTATGGAATATCACTACGAGTTCTACAGTACATATCCAAAAGAATGTGCTATAAGCTATACTATCCAACATCCTCTGTATAGAAAGAGATACATGGAAAACATAAATATAAGTCTTTATCAAGATTGGATTAATATTCTTCGCAATAGATTATCTGATTTCGGATATAGCATTAGCGATCATAGCGATGAAAATATAAGCCACATCTATTTAAATCTAGAAAAAAGGCTAATACCACAAAAAGCTCGAAGAATCCTTAAGCACGACAATTTCTATTGCCCTGATGAAATGACTAGTGGTCTGAAAGGAGTTGAAGAAGCCATTACGTCAGGCCAGAACCTGCTACCATATTTAAGCAAAAGAATCAAAAAACCCAATTACAATGATGCCTTACTTAATCACTGGGGAATTCATCACTTACATCTTGGTAAAACCATTGGGCGCGATGGATTTGTTGAACATGGCAATCCTTTATTGTTTTGTAGATTTGATGACGAAAATGCTTATTTTATTAACGTCTTAACCCATGGCGCCTGGGCAGAACAAGACATGATTAGAGTGCTACATAAAAACTGGCCTGATAGCATAAAGCAGTTCCGAATAAATGGTTTGATAAGATTGACACAGCCTATAACTGACTCAGATGTCAAGACTTTTAGGCAGAAAAAAATAAACACTTTCGTAGAGGTTGAAGATGGGGCTATCTATGGTGCAATCGGGGGCGGTTTCGCATCATCGGGAATAAGTATCGACGTGGTAAGACAAGCCGATCAGTACGAAGCATGGCTAAACCAGAACCAAGCTCACATCATTAATAACATCGAAAACATCAGGAACGAAGCAAGAAAGAAAAATATAGAGCTACCATCAACACCTCACTTTGAGCTAAAAATAGAAAACAATACAGAATATGCAGTAGAGAGCGTATCCAAGATATGTATCAAGCTTCATTAGCTCCAACAAACAGAAATTTCACATAAGACAGCCGCTCATCAAAACCCCGCCGAAGCGGGGTTTTGATGTTTGCTTTAATGGTGCATCGCGTTAATGCGCTTCTTCCCAGTTGTCGCCTTGCTCGACTTCGACGAGCAGCGGGACGTCGAGGGAGGCGGCGTTCTGCATGCGCTGGGCGACGTCTTTCATGAAGTCTTCGACCTGCGCTTCGGCGACTTCGAAGACGAGTTCATCGTGTACCTGCATGACCATCATGGCGTCGTATCTGTCGGCGCCGTCGCTGCCCGCCAGCCAGGCGTCCACGTCGATCATGGCGCGCTTGATGATGTCGGCGGCGCTGCCTTGCATCGGGGCGTTGATGGCGGTGCGTTCGGCGGCACTGCGACGCGCGTGATTGCGTGAGCCGATTTCCGGCAGGTAGAGACGACGGCCGAAGATGGTCTCGACGTAGCCCTGCTCGGCGGCGAGCTGACGCGTGTCTTCCATGTAGGTGGCGACGCCCGGATAACGCTCGAAGTAGCGCTCGATGTAGGTCTTGGCCTGGCCGGGTTCGATATCCAGCTGACGCGAGAGGCCCCAGGCGGACATGCCGTAGATCAGCCCGAAGTTGATGGCCTTGGCGCTGCGGCGCTGGTCACTGCTGACACGCGATTCCTCGGTGCCGAAGACTTCAGCGGCGGTAGCGGCGTGCACGTCGCGGTTGTCGGCGAAGGCCGAGAGCAGGCCCTTGTCACCGGAGAGGTGCGCCATGATGCGCAGCTCGATCTGCGAGTAATCCGCCGCGACGATGCGATAGCCGGGGCGCGCGATGAAGGCCTGACGGATGCGTCGGCCCTCGTCGCTGCGCACCGGGATGTTCTGCAGGTTCGGATCAGACGACGACAGGCGCCCCGTGGCGGTTACGGCCTGATGGTAGCTGGTGTGCAGGCGACGCGTGGTCGGGTTGACCAGCTGCGGCAGCTTGTCGGTGTAGGTGCTCTTGAGCTTGGTCATGCCGCGATGGCGCATGATCAGCTTGGGCAGCGGGTAGTCCAGCGCCAGCTCCTCAAGCACCGCTTCGGCGGTGGACGGCGCGCCCTTGGGCGTCTTCTTCTTGACCGGCAGCTTCTGCTCCTCGAAGAGGATCTCGCCCAGCTGCTTGGGGGAAGAGAGGTTGAACTCGCGGCCCGCAAGCTCAAAGGCCTGCTTCTCGATGTCGTGGATCTGCTCGGTCAGCTCGCGGGTCTGGACGTGCAGGCGCTCGGGGTCGATCGCGACGCCGTTGCGCTCGATGCGCGCCAGCACCGGAATCAGCGGATACTCGAACTGACGCAGCACTTCATCCAGACGTCCCAGCTTCTCGATGCGCGGCATCAGCAACGCGGCGAGGCGCAGGGTGATGTCGACATCCTCGCAGGCATACGGCATCGCCTCTTCCAGCGCGATCTGATCAAACGTCAGCTGCTTGGCGCCCTTGCCGGCGATGTCGGTGAAGCTGATGGTGCTCTCGCCCAGATACTTGAGCGCCAGCGAGTCCATGTCGTGACGGGTCGCGGTGGAATTGAGCACGTAGGACATCAGCATGGTGTCGGCCAGCGGGCCGGCCACCGCGATGTCATAGCGCGCCAGCACCTCGATGTCGTACTTGAGGTTCTGGCCAATCTTGGTGATGGCGGTATCGGCGAGAATCGGCGTCAGCGCTTCCAGCACGGCCTGGCGCTCCAGATGCGCGGGGGCATCCAGATAGCTGTGGGCGACGGGAATGTAGACGGCCTCGCCGACTTCCAGCGCCATGCCGATACCGACGATCTCGGCTTCCATGTAGTTGAGGCTGGTGGTCTCGAGATCGAAGCACAGCGAGGTGGCGTTGCGCACGCGCTCGAGCCACGCATCCAGCTCGGCCTGCTCGGTGATGGCGCGGTAGTTGCGCTCTTCACGCGGCGGCAGCGCATCGGGCATCTCGTCGCCCTCTTCCGCCGCTTCCAGATCAGGCGTTGGCGCAGCGGCGGTCTTGCCCTTGCCTGAGGCCTTGTCAGCGACGGGCGCGATGCTGTCACCGAACAGGTCACTGCCGGCGACTCCGCTGTCCTTCTCATCGGCATGCGGCGTGGCCGCCATGTCGCCGCCTTCCAGCAGCTCCTTCAGCCAGGCGCGGAATTCCATCTCCTTGTAGAGCTCGACCAGCGCGGCGGTGTCCGGCGCGGCGATCGCGAGGTCATCCAGGCCATATTCCAGCTCGCAGTCCAGCTTGATGGTGGCGAGACGGTAGGAGAGATAGGCATCTTCGCGATGCGCTTCCATCTTCTTGGCCAGGGTCTTGGCGCCACGGAAGCTGAGCGTCTTGATGCGATCGAGATCGCCGTAGATGGTGTCGAGGCCGCCTTCCATGCCCTGCAGCAGGCCCAGCGCGGTCTTCTCGCCCACGCCCGGCACGCCGGGAATGTTGTCGACCTTGTCGCCCATCAGCGCGAGGAAGTCGATGATCAGGTTCGGCGGAATTCCGAACTTCTCGGTGACGCCGTCCACGTCCAGCGTCTCGTTCTTCATGGTGTTGACCAGGGTGATGTGCTCGTTCACCAGCTGGGCCATGTCCTTGTCGCCGGTGGAGATGACGGCGTCACGCCCGGCCTCGGTCGCCATGCGCGCCAGGGTGCCGATGACGTCATCGGCCTCGACGCCTTCCACGCACAGCAGGGGCAGGCCAAGGGCACGCACGCAGGCATGCAGCGGCTCGACCTGCAGGCGCAGGTCATCCGGCATCGGCGGACGCTGGGCCTTGTACTCCGAGTACATGTCGTCGCGGAAGGTCTTGCCCTTGGCATCGAAGACCACCGCCATGGGGCTGTCCGGGTACTGGCGAATCAGGCTCTTGAGCATGTTGATCACGCCCTTCACCGCGCCGGTGGGCAGGCCCTTGGAGGTGGTCAGCGGCGGCAGAGCATGAAAGGCACGATAGAGATAGGAAGATCCATCGACGAGAACGATCGGCGTGGCGGCCATGAGCAGTCGCATCCGTAGGCTGAAGGGTGAGCTTGGGGCAAGCAGAGTCGGGGCCGAAAACCTCTCGGCAGCTATGGCTGTCATGATACGCAAGGGCTGCGGCGAGGCACAGTCGCCACCCTCGGCGCGTGTGTCTTCTGCGCCCGGCATTGATGGCGGGAAGTCGTGCACACTGCCGGCAAGGGACGTAAACTGCGCCCATCAGGCAAGGTTTCAGGCCAGCGCCGATTCGCTTGTCTTCTGCACGGGTACGCACCGGGTGCTTGCTCGCAGGCACCCTGCCTGCAGGCCCCTTGCTCACAGAACTTTTGCACGCGGAACCTGATACAGGCTGCGCTTGTGTAAAGGAGGATTGTCATGCGCTCGACTGCTTCCATTGCTCCGCATTCCCTGCTGCGCCTGCCCACGCTGCTGGCCACCGGGCTGCTGCTGGCCGTCACCGCCCTGAGTGCGCCGCTGGCCGTCGCCGAGAGCGAGGCCCCCAAGCCGCAGATCACCAGCCGTCAGCAGGATGACCGCCAGCTGCGCGAATACCGCGTCAATGGCCATCTGTATGCCATCGAGATCATCCCCAAGGGCGGCGCGCCCTTCTTCCTGCTCGACAGTGACGGCAACGGCAACTTCATCAAGTCCAGCGTCACCAGCGCCAGCCAGCTCAAGGTACCCGGCTGGGCACTGAAAAAGTGATAAGCTCGGCATCTGGTTCACGCGACAGCTGAGCCAGCAGCGACAGGCGTCACGCCCGCAGCACACCTCTTGCTCCCGGGCGTGGCGGCATCCTTCCTGCATACCTACAACAACTCCTGTCAGCGCATTGCCGCCGCTTCGCTCCGGCGGCGCGCCACTGGCGGGGCGGACACATTTCGGCGAGAAGAGTCACCCATGGCAGTCTTTACCCCCCTGAGCGACGCTCAGGTCGCAGAATTTCTGGCAGAGTACGACGCAGGCACGCTGACATCGCTTGAGGATGTCGCGCACGGCACCGAGAACTCGACCTTCTTCGTCACCACCGATCGCCGCGAGATGGTGCTGACCCTGTTCGAGCAGGGCGAGCATGCGGAACTGCCCTTCTTCGTCGAGCTGCTCGACTTCCTCGCCAGCCACAAGCTGCCGGTGCCGGGCCCGCTGCACGACCGCGACGGCCAGGCGCTCAAGGTGCTGGCAGGCAAGCCGGCGCTGCTGTTCCCGCGTATGCCGGGCAACTGGCCGGTCTCGCCCAACGTGGCCCAGTGCCGCGAGATCGGCGCGGCGCTGGGGCGCATGCATGCCGTCTCGCAGCATTTCACCGGCCACCGCCCCAACACCCGCGACCTGCACTGGATCAAGCCGATGCACCACAAGGTGCTGGCGTATCTGAGCCCGGAAGACCAGGCGCTGATGGCCGACGAGATCGATGTCTGCGAAGACGTCTTCAGCGGTGTCGACCTGCCGCAGGGCGCGCTGCATGGCGACCTGTTCCGCGACAACACCCTGTTCGACGGCGACCGCCTCGGCGGCATCATCGACTTCTACAACGGCTGCACCGGCGACCTGATCTTCGATCTGTCGATTCTGGTCAATGACTGGTGCTCCAATGATGATGGCCGTCTGGACCAGGCGCGTTATGACGCCCTGCTGAGTGCCTATCTGGCCGAGCGCCCGATGAACGCCGACGAACGCCGCCTGTGGCCGAGCATGCTGCGCATGACCGCGCTGCGCTATTGGCTGTCACGCCTGCTGGTGGTCTACGTGGACCCGCCCGCCCACAGCCTGACGCCGAAGGACCCGGCGCAGTACCGCCAGCTGCTGGGTCGGCGTATCGAGGAAGGCGCTCTGCCGCTGCCCGAGGCCACGCAACCGGCCTGACCGGCACCTTCCGTGCTGTCCGAGTCGTCAAAGCAATTGCCTGCTGGCCCCCAGCAGGCATAATGCGCCCTCTGAGCGCCCGCATTCCTGCGGGCGTCATTGTCTTCTCCGACGCTGCCCACACCTGTTGAGCACCGCCGGGCTTGCCTTCACGCCGTCCATCTCCGGAGACCGCGATGACCTCCTTTGCAGCCGAAGCACGCCGCACCTACAACATCGACCAGTGGGGCAGCGGCTATTTCGACGTGGGCCAGGATGGCCTGACACTGGTGCGCCCGCATGGCGAGCCGGGCACACCTGCGCTGCCGCTGATCTCGCTGATCGACAAGGCGCGCGCCCAGGGCCTGCGCCTGCCGCTGCTGGTTCGCTTCGCCGATATCCTGCATGACCGCGTCGAGCAGCTGTGCGCCGCCTTCGATGCCGCCATCAGCTCGCGCGGCTATGGCGCCAGCTACACCGCCGTCTACCCGATCAAGGTCAATCAGCAGCGTCGCGTGGTCGAGGAACTGCTGGCGACCAGCGAGCGCTCACGCGGACGTGTCGGACTGGAAGCCGGCAGCAAGCCGGAACTGCTCGCCGTGCTGGCGCTGTCGGACAGTGGCCCGTCGGTGATCGTCTGCAATGGCTACAAGGACCGCGAATACGTGCGTCTGGCGCTGATGGGCGAGAAGCTCGGCCACCGCGTGCACCTGGTGGTCGAGAAGGCCAGCGAGCTGGAACTGGTGCTGGAAGAGGCCAGGCGCCTGGGCGTGCGTCCGCGCATCGGCCTGCGCGCGCGCCTGGCCACCATCGGCAAGGGCAACTGGCAGAACACCGGCGGCGAGAAGTCCAAGTTCGGGCTGACCGCCAGCCAGATCGTGGCGCTGGTCGAGCGTCTGCGCGAAGTGGATGCGCTGGACTGCCTCAAGCTGGTCCACTTCCATCTTGGCTCCCAGATCGCGGACATCAGCGATATCCAGCGCGGTCTGGCCGAGTGCGCGCGCTTCTATCAGGGCCTGCACGAAGCTGGCGCCGGCGTGGAAATCGTCGATGTCGGTGGCGGCCTCGGCGTGGACTACGAAGGCACCCGCTCGGAAAGCGCCTGCTCGCTCAACTACTCGATGCGCGAATATGCCGACTACGTGGTCGGCGCCTTCCACGCCGTCTGTGATGCCCATGACCTGCCGCATCCGCACATCATCTCCGAATCCGGCCGCGCCCTGACCGCCCATCATGCGGTGCTGGTGACGGACGTGATCGGCGAGGAGCGCGTGAACCTGCCGCTGCCCGCACGCCGCGAGGACGATGCCCAGATCGCCGCGCTGTGGGCGCAGGCCGCACGACTGGAAGGTCAGCTGGAGCCGCGTGAACTGGTGGAGATCTACCACGCCGTGGTGCATGCCCAGCATCAGGTGCAGGAGCGCTTCGTGATGGGGCTGGCGAGCATCGCCATCCGCGCCGAGGCCGAGGCCATCTACACCAACGTGTGTCGCAGCCTGGCCGGGCGTCTCGATGCGCGCCAGCGTTCGCACCGCGCGGTGCTCGATGAGCTCAACGAGAAGCTGGCCGACAAGCTGTTCGTCAACTTCTCGCTGTTCCAGTCGCTGCCGGACATCTGGGGCATCGAGCAGATCTTCCCGATCCTGCCGCTGACCGGTCTCGATCGCGCGCCGACACGACGTGGCGTGATTCAGGACATCACCTGCGACAGCGATGGCCGCATCGACACCTATGTGGATGATCAGGGCCTGGACGCCACCCTGCCGCTGCCGGAATGGCATTCCGATGAAGAGAAGCTGCTCGGCTTCTTCATGGTCGGCGCCTATCAGGAAATCCTCGGCGACCTGCACAACCTGTTCGGCGATACCGATTCCGTGGATGCCAGCCTCGACGACGATGGCCAGTGGCAGCTTTCTCATGCGATTCAGGGTGATAGCGTGGCGCAGGTGCTGCGTTACGTGAACTTCGACCCGGAGCAGCTGGCCGCACGTCTCGCGCGTCAGCTCAAGTCATCCAACCTCAATGCGCTGGAACAGGCAGACCTGCTCGAAGACCTCAAGGCCGGTCTCGACGGCTATACCTACCTGGAGAGCTGAGACACTGCCGAGGCTCGGGCCCTGGCTCAATCAACCGAGCTCGCCAGGAACAGCTTCAAAAGCTAAATCCCAGACAGCAAAAGCCCCTGCCGGTGACCCGGCAGGGGCTTTTCTGTTTCAGAACTCGCTCAGGGCTGCTTTCAACTCGCTCAGGGCTGCTCTCTACTCGCTCAGGGCTGTCCAGAGCCAGCTCAAGTTCGGGGTCAGGCTGAAGCAGCCCCAGACGTCATGCCACGCCGCGCGTGCGTGTCTCGACACGCAGCAGCTCGCCACTGCCATCCGGGGCATCCAGCGCCAGTGCCAGCGCCTGATCCGGATTCAGCTCGCCGACGCCTTCCGGCGTGCCGGTCAGCACCACATCGCCGGGCAGCAGGGTGAAGCTGTGGCTGATTTCACTGAGCAGACGCGCGACGGGGAACAGCATCAGGCTGGTATCCGCCTGCTGGCGCTGCTCGCCATCGATGGCAAAGCGATAGTGCAGCGCCTGGAAATCCACGCTGTGCAGCTCGCCGTCGGCATCGCGCCAACGCGGCCCTTCCAGCGCCACGAAGGAAGACAGCGGACAGCTGCCATCGAAGGCCTTGGCCAGCTCCCACGGCTGACCCTTGGCCTTGAGCTTGCTCTGGCGCTCACGCAGGGTCAGGTCCAGCGCCAGGCCCATGCCGGCCAGTGCTTCCAGCGCCTCTGCTTCGCTGGCTTCACACAGCGGCTTGCCGATCAGCAGCGCCAGCTCGGCCTCGTAATGGTACTGGCCACGACGCCGCGAGATCGCCAATGGCTTGTCCATCGGCGTCACGCTGGTGGCGGGCTTGATGAACAGCAACGGCTCGCTAGGCACTTCATTGCCGAGCTCCGCGGCATGGGCTGCGTAATTGCGGCCGACACAGACCACCTTGCCGAGGTCATGAGCGAAGACGCGACCATCGCTGAAACGCGGGGTGAAACGCTGAGCAAGTGGCATGCAGAACTCCTGTCGGGGCGTGATGGAGAATCAATGAAAGACGATCAATGAGAGATATCGCAATGATACGTCGCCCCGACAGCCTGCCACTACCACACCAACGTCCGAGATTTCGCCGCCTGAGCGCAACCCGGCGTTGTGCAGTTCAGTCCACTTCGATCTTCAAGGCTCAGCTTTCAAGCTTGGTCTTCCACTTCAGTCTTCAAGCTCGGTCTTCAACTTCAGTTTTCAAGCTCAGTCTTCAACTTCAGTTTTCAAGTTCGTCCCAGCCACCATCGAGACGGTGCGCCAGAAATTCCGGGCGCGGACGTGCGGCGGCAAAGGGCGCCTGCATCGCGTTGTCGACACGGTTGTAGACGAAGAAGGCGTTGCTGCGCGGGTCCGGCGACATGTTGGCGTTGGAACCATGGAGCGTATTGCAGTCGAACATCAACAGACCACCGGCGGCACCGGTCGGTGCTTCGATACCACGTTCGGCGATCAGCTCGCTCAGTGCTTCGCGCGAGGGCACACCGACCTTCTGGGTCTGCAGGGATGACTTGTGGTTGTCATCCGGCGTCTCGCCCAGGCAATGCACGAAGACTTCATGCGAGCCGGGGATCAGCATCAGCGGACCATTGAAGTGGTGATTGTCGGTCAGGATGATCGAGGCGCTGACCGCGCGCATCTCCGGCATGCCATCCTCGGCGTGCCAGGTCTCGAAGTCCGAGTGCCAGTTGAAGCCCTTGCCCTCGAAGCCCGGCTTGTAGTTTATGCGCGACTGGTGGAGATAGACATCGCCCCCCAGGATCTGGCGCGCGCGATCGACCAGGCGCGGGTCTTCTGCCAGTTGGCGGAAGCGCTCGGACAGGAAGTGCACGGCGAAGATGGAACGAATCTCGCGGCTCTTGGGCTCGGTGATGGTGAAATCACGCCCCTGCCACTCTTCGTTGTCGAGCAGCGCTGCCAGCTCGGTCTTCAGCGCCTCGACTTCCTCCGACGCCAGGAATTCCGGCTCGAACAGGAAGCCGTCACTCTTGAAACGCTTGAGCTGCTCGGCGCCCAGCGGCCCCTCATCGGCACGCGAGTGCACGACGGGCTCACGGCGCTTCTGCCACAGGTGCTCCGGCGGCTGGCTCAGGCGCGTCGGATAGGCGTCTCTCGAGTGATCGGAGCCTCGGTCGCTGCCCGACTTGTCGAGATAGGCTTCCGGCGCCTGATCACGGTCGGCATTGGTCTGACGGGCGTCCAGCTGCTGATTGGAGGCTTCTGCAGCGGCGCTGACGTTGCCACCATCGGTCTGCTCATGTTGGCGTTGCTTGGACGAAAGAGCAGAAGTGGCGTTGTACGAGGTCATATGGCGTGAAGCTGTCATCATGCTCTCCTTAAGGCATCAATGTCCTGCATTGAGGAAAGTGGAATCTGGCGTTCTAGCATGCGGCTTGCCCGCACTGTCCCACCTATGGGCCATGCAACAGACTTCAACCCCGAGATTCATGAAATAAGCATAGAGATCTGATCCACAAGATCGTTAAAAGACCATCCAATCTCACACCACACCCGCCATCACCCTTCTCAAGAAAACATGAGGCTGCCTGTGCCTCGCGGATGACAAATTCCTTCAGTCATCCCCTCTCGCCAGTCCCGACTCATCCTGTTGCCATGAATTCTCATCTTTCGTGAGACAAGCGGCCTAATCAGCGCCTCATCACTGGCACCACACCCGTGGTATTTCCCCTCACTTCGCTTCGCCATTTGCAAAACGCATCGCACGCAACATTGCGCATTAATGCGTAAGTGTCTGTGAAATATTGTGAAATTGTTTGGCACGCTTCGTGCCCCTTAGAAAACACGGCAGAACAACTGATAGAGACATATCAGAGAAAAAATAACGGCGCAGGATCATGCGTCACACCAGGGGAACTTCCAGCATGTTTAAGCCACGGATATGCATGGCCGCTTGCATGGCCACAGTGCTGGGGGGCTGCGCCGCTGTCGAACCGAAATTCGACAATGTCGAACCGGTCGTAGGGCCACCAGTCACCTCCAACAATACGCCATATAGCGAATGCCTCGTATCACTCAGTCGAATTCAGGGAGCCACCAACCTGCCTGTGATTGCAGTGGGTCAGGTGACGGACAAGACCGGTCAGCGCAGTTACTCCACCGTGACAGAGAGTGCTGCCGTGACCCAGGGCGTATCAGAGATGCTGATAAGTGCTCTCTACAAAACTCGCAAGGTACATCTTACCGAGCGTCTCGATGTACGAGTCCCGCTGGCAGAGCAGCAGCTTTTCGAGAATAAGGCCATGGCCTACTCGCCGCGCAAACTGGCAGTTCTCCCTTCGCATTTCGTGGTTCTCGGCGCACTGACAGAGCTCAATTACAACATTTCAAGCGGCGGTGCCCGCCTGTTCGTCAGCGGAATCGGGGCCGGACTGCGCACTGCAGTCATCAACGTCGGCCTGGACCTGCGCATGGTCGATATCCGCACCTTCCGCACCGTCTATGTCACCAGCCTGCAGAAGCAGGTGGTGGGTTACGAAGTCGAAGCCGGTATCTACCGCTTCTTCGGCAATCAGTTGGTCGAGTTTGACTCCGGCGCAGTGCGCAATGAACCACTGCAGCTGGGGGTGAGATCAGTCGTGGAGATGGGCGCGTATCAGCTTCTGACTGAAGGCCTGGGACTTCCTGTACCTGCGGGACAGGAATGTGCATTGCACCCGGGACAGCATGTTGCAGATGACGATAGCAACACGCAGCAAGTGGCCGCAGCCAATACCAGCAGTAATGCAGCAAGTGGCAATGAATCAAATGAAGCAGTCGCAACACCGTTGCAAGCAACACCCGCATCAGAAGTACCGGCAGCATCCAGCGCAGCACAATAAGTCAACATTCATGAGGAACATGACAATGACTACCTATAATAAGCTCGCAGTCGCCATCGGTCTCGTAAGTGGTGTGATGATGGCAAGTCAGGCGCAAGCCTTCGACAATGTCCATTGGAAATGGCATGGCCACGTTGACACGCACATCAAGGTGGGAGCCCATATCGATCCGACGATCGACGATCCGGGCGGCCTGGTGATGGTGGAAAACTTCCAGAAGCAGATCGGGGATGTCAGCTCGGAAGCCGTCGTCAGTGACATCAGTTACGGCTCTGGCCCCGGTGAGACCACCACCGAAGTCGGGATTGGCGTGGGCGCAGCCGCAGGAGCAGCCGCAGGTGCAGGGGCCAGCTCGTATGGCGGCTGGTTTGGCTCTGGTGCAAATGCCAGTGCCGGTGCCATCGCAGGCGCAGGCGCAGGGGCCATTGGCTATATCAATACCACCACCACCGACCCCGTCGTGAATGCTGATATCACACGCCTGGAAAGCCTGGAAAATGCGGCGACCTCAGTCGGCAACAATGCCTCACTGGAAAGCGATGCCATGGTCAACCTGCACAACGAGCAGTTCTTGGCAGGGGGTTATTACCAGAAAGCGAACATCGACTCAGTGGCCACTGTCGAGAACATTCTCAATCTGAGCGTGGACAACGCCGCGACCTCCGTGGGCAACAACCTGTCGGTCACCCAGGACACAACTGGTCTTGATACCGCCCTGATTGCCGACAATACCCAGATGAGCTTCGCCAATGTGACCTCCACTGCCTCAGTCAGCGACATCACGCTCGGCTTGCCGCCAGTGGGCAGCTTCGAGGGCCCGGTCATCAACAATGCTGCGACCTCAGTGGGCAACAACGTCTCCATCAATGTCGGTCCGCAATAATCCAGCGACAGCCTGATCAACACACGCGGGGCAACCCGCGTGTGTTTCAGCATCTGCCGACACCAGAGTCTTCACGCATCAGACACTGCATCTTTCACAGAGCGAAAGGAGCAAGACATGAATGCCTTTACACGTATCAGCCTGGGGGTCGTCAGCGCGGGATGCCTGCTGGCCACGACTGCCAGCGCCAACTCACTGATGGGCCCCTTCCCCTACGACTTTCCAGCACGTAGCGCAGAAACCGCCCTGATTCTCTACGAGAGCAAGAAGGCCGGCAGCCTGGGGGAAGGGTCCGATACCAATATCGGGGAATATACCCTCAATACCGGCAGCAGCACCTCGATCGGCAACTGGCAACAGATCGAACAGACGCTGAGTGATGGTTCCACCGGCACCATCGACAGCACTGCGGATCAGTCCGCGGATGGCAGCTCTCAGACGTCGTCGACTGACTTCACCATTACCCACAACAACGAAGATGAGGAGGAAGACGCCCAGTGATGCACTACTCGGGACAGTCATCAGTGGGAAGACAGACCGTCAGATACCAGAACTCACCCTTTCAGCGTGAGTAGAGAGTTGGTCAGCCAGGCAAGCGTCGAGACTGAGAAGTCTGCCACTCAGGGGGAGCGGAAAAAACGCACTAAAAGCCGCCATGATCATCTCGCACAAGTCATTAACCTCTATATGGGTACTCGATAAACCCCGAAGACGAACACTCAACGCTGGAGAATCCAGACTCTCCGGTGAGGCTGTCACCAGAAGCAGCCCGACAATTATTCTTTCGCAGCCCGCTCGAACGAAGCGCAGGCAATGCAGAAAGACCAGCAGCAAGGGAACAACACTCATGACCGCACTGAAAGCTCATCAGGCTGCATCATCGGCTACTGCATTGAATCTGGCTGACGATATCTCCACTACCTCGCGGGTAAGGGAACTACCGGTAAAGCGACCTCGCGGTTTTGGGGAGTTTATCGGAGACTCATCGGCCATGCAGACGCTCTATCGCACTCTCATCCAGGTCGCCCACTCGGACGCTCCCATCTTCATCACCGGCGAAAGCGGCAGCGGCAAGGAATTGTGTGCCACTGCCATTCACCGCCATAGCCCGGTACGTGACGGCCCGTTCATCGCCGTCAATTGTGCCGCCATTCCGGCAGAGCTGCTGGAGTCGCAATTGTTCGGACATGTGCGCGGGGCTTTCACGGGGGCCGTGAGCGCCCAGCAGGGGCTCGCCGTGGCGGCAGATGGGGGGACGCTGTTTCTCGATGAGATCGCGGAGCTGCCGCTACCCTTGCAGAGCAAGCTGCTGCGCTTCCTGCAGACGGGACAGGTAATGCCGGTGGGTGCCACGCGCACGGTAGAGGTCAATTGCCGCATCGTGTGCGCCACGCATCAGAACCCGCGGGTACTGGTCGATACTCACCGCTTCCGGGAAGACCTCTTCTATCGTCTGCACGTCATCCCGCTGAAGGTGCCGCCGCTGCGCGAGCGCGGTCAGGATATCCTGGAGATCGCCACCGGGCTGTTGGGGCGCATGGCAGGCCACGAAGGCAAGCGCTTCACACGACTCAGTGCATGCGCCGAGCGTCAGCTGCTGGCCCATGACTGGCCCGGCAACGTGCGAGAGCTGGAAAACACGCTGCGGCGCGCCATCATCCTCAATGATGGTGAGGTACTGACGGCCGACATGCTGGACCTGCCCAGCAGCACGGCGCATCGCCCGTCGGTCAACCACAACGCGCCGGAGGACAGCGAGACCACGTTGCGCCCGTTGTGGATGGTCGAACGCGAGGCGATCGAGAGCGTCATCAGCGCCTGTGATGGCAGTATCCCCCGCGCTGCGGCGATACTGGAGATCGCCCCCTCTACCATCTATCGCAAGCGCCTGAGCTGGCTGGCGATGCACCCGGACGAGCCCACCTCGCACTGAGATGAGCGCCGGCCCACGGCATGCCCCGTCGCCCTCCCGGCCTTTACTCCAGTGTCTAGTCCTGAAATAGGTTGACACTTTGGGAACTCAAAACGCTCGATGCACCG